>JAFUGA010000047.1 GCA_017469625.1 Bacteroidales bacterium | reverse complement strand
CAACAAATTTTTTAACCAAATAATATAAAGATATGAAGTTTATAAAAGAAGATGAAAAAGATGATTATGGTATATTAGATGAATATGGGGTGGTTTATAGTTTAGATGAAAGGAGTGTAATAGGATTTAAAAAGGAACATCTGAAGTATTGTAAGATAAAAGGTGGTTGTACAATACTTAGTCCGTCATCATATAAAAACCGTTTTGTAATAGATAATATAGACATACCCTCATCTCTTTGGAGTTACATACGTGATGATTATGATTACACTGAAGAGGGTTTGTATATAAGAAAAAGTTTCAAAGTAAGTGATTTTAACCCTTATTTCTCAGATAAAAGAGGAATATTATTTGACAAAAAGCAAAAAACGTTGTTAGAGTGTCCTTATGAATATGAATGTACAGAATATACTATACCATCTACTGTGTCGTATATAAAGAAAATGGCTTTTGAGAATAATAAGACCATAGAAACACTTATAATACCGAGAAATGTTAAATGGATAGAAAGAAGGGCTTTTAATTGTGAAAACTTGAATAAAGTAATGATGATAAGTGATTTTGTTGTATTTGAGGATGAACCTTTTGGATATAGTGTTAAAGATTTTACAATATTGGCTAATGAAATAAATATCAATGGTGCTTTTTTTACCGATTTACCAAAGAAAATAACGATATTAACTAATAATTTGTACAGTTCATGCGATGATTTTTTGACAAGAGATTATTATATGGACTCTAATGAGAGAAAGTTGATAAAGGAACAAAAAGATGTTGTTTTTACAGAAATAGTTGTACCTATAGGGAAGATAGAAGAGTTTAAACGACTTCTACCCGAAGAATACCACGATATTTTGAGAGAAATTAACGAAGAAGAGGGTGAGGAAATACGTGAATTTATTAAAACTCATGGAAATGATAAATATATGTTAGATTTGCTTGATAAATTTACTACAGATTTAGCAAAAGAAAATTTGAAAACTCTTTCTGAAGAAAACCCTTTTATAAAGCAGTTGGCAAATGAATTTGATGCATCTGTATAGTATGATTTAGAATGTTTTTATATATAAAAAAAATGAAAAGTGTTAAAATATGCAGTTATTTTAACACTTTTTTATTTTTTCACTCTGTAGAATAAGGTTTTGATTTATAGGAAAGAAGCCATACAGTTAAAAACTCAGTATTTCAAAAGAAAAATACCGTTTTTTCGTTCAAATCTTAAAAAAAATCTCTAAAACTCTAATGGTTTTACTGCTTAGTTTTTGGTCATAACGTTCTTAAAGTTTTTTTATAACCTTAAAGTTTTAATACTCTATAACAAAGTTCTATTTTTACGAAACTTTGTTTTAATTTTGTAGAACTTTGTTTTAATTTCACGAAACGAAGTTTTAGAAAATTAAAACAAAGAGATAGAATTCTAAAACGAAGAGATAGAAAATTAGAATCAAGTTCTACGAAATTAGAATAAGGTTTTAGAAATAGGGTAGTGAAGAAATAGTATCTGAAAAGAAAACAAAGTTTTTATATAAGTGAAAAATCTATTTGTATAATAATGATTTGGTGAAAGGGTAGGGGAAAAGTATTATTTAAGAATAGGAATAGTTTTTTGTTGTTTGTAACCTGTTTTTGTTTTTCTAAAAATAACTGTAACAATAGAATTTGTAAGGAGAATATAATTTGCATCTAAGTTTATATTGTATGCAAGTGCTTGAGAAAGAGTTTTTTCTGTTATATCCACATTTGGAGCCTTGCACTCAACAAGCATAAAGGGTTGAAGATTATTATCTCTCACAACTATATCGTATCTTTTGTTAGTCTTGCCTACTTGTATTTGTGCCTCAACAGAAAAACGTGTAAGTGGATAATGGTATTGCTTGTTCAGTATATAAACAGTATGCTGCCTAACCTCTTCTTCAGGGGTATGGGCAACATACTTTCTTCTTATTAAACAATAGATATTATTATTCATCATAGTTTTCACCAGAACCACTGCTGTTGTAGTCGGTAGAAATGCTTTGTTGCTGTGCTTTCTTTCTCATATTGGCAGTTTTACCAAAGTTATAAGAGAATGTTAGTCTTACACTTCTTGAGTAAGGATGACGTTTGGTGAATGAAATATATTGGTCTGTGTATGCGTAACCAAAACCACCACGAGTATCAAATACATCTCTGAAATTCAAAGAAATATTTGCTTGTTTGTTCCAAAGAGATTTCTTTATTGCAACATCAAAATCGTATCTTGCATTGTCTTTTCCCTGTATGGTTTTCTTAGGAGCATTGTATCTACCTGAGATTTGAACGGTAAAGTTCTTTGGTAAAGTAATGGTAGTGTTTAGTTTTGCGTTGAAATTGAATGAATTTATTTCATCATATCCTAAACCTTGTCCATCTTGGTAAGAACCGAAGAAGTTCATACTTAGATTTGCTTTCCACCAATCTGTAATATCTCTGTCAATGATTACTTCCAAACCATAGTTAGAAGAGTTCGCCAAATTGACAAATGTTTGTGCTGTTACACTATTAGTATCCTCGTTGCTGGCTGCTTCCCAAGCCCAATCAAAACCATATCTGTGAGCATTTTCTTCATTCCATAGGAATTGGAAGCGTGTCATACCATCTGACACTTTGCGGTAATATGCAGATGTAAAGATAGTAGTTTTGTGGAACATCAAAGACCAACCTGCTTCAAAAGCGTTTGTGTATTCTGGGTCAATATTTGGATTTCCGAAACGAAGGTACTCTTTGTTTGTTCTGTCAATGTTAGGCATCATAGTCCAAGGGTCTGGTCTTCTTATTCTTCTTGAGTATGATAATTGGAAAGAGTTCATCTGATTTACTTGATAAGAAACATGCACAGTAGGATACCATGGATTGTAATCTTTATCAAATGGAGTTTCAACGCCTGTTAGGTCTGTTTTTTTGAAATCGTTATTTACAAATTCTTTTCTTAAACCCAACTGTGCAGAAAGTTTCTCGCCTATTTGGAAGCCGTATGTTGTGTATAGGGCGTGTATGTATTCTGTTCTTTCAAAATCGTAACTTTCATTGTTATTAACTATGTGGTCGTATGCAGTTACGCTGTGAGATTTGCTTTCACTGTAATTCAGATTGTAGCCAACCTCCAATTTTGATTTCTCACTGAAAGGATATATGTAGTGTGCATCAACGACTGCTCTATGATTATTACTCTTAGATGTATCTCCCCTTAAGTAATCTGTATAAATATCGTTTACATAGTCTATATTATCCTCTATTTTTCTGTTAAACTTACCCCAATTCCAGGTTCCACTCAAATACAACAATTCATCTTTTCTGTCTTTGAAAGTTTTTTCGTAAGTGAAACCTATATTGTTGAATTGGCCATCATTTTTACCAGAACTTTTATCAGTATTGTTTCTTTCATCTATATCTTTTATATAGTTGTTGTTTACAGTTGTAGAGTAGTCATCTGGAGTGCTGTGCATATTTGTATTAAAGTTTAGACTAAAAGTATTGTACTTATTTATATACCATTCACCTCCTAAACGTATTCCTCCACCAAATCCCGTTTCACCTCCATTACGTTTGCTACGAATTACATCGCTAATGTTACCATCTGCACCCTTGAAAAAACGAAGATTATCTGTTATCATACCTCTTTTATCGTAACGAATATCTCCAGAAGCCGAAAGAGAGAATTTTTTATTAGACCAATTAAGTGTTGCAGATAAACTTTCCTTTGGTTGCCATTCGTTTATAGCAGTGCCTGTGGAAGCATTGATACTACCATTAAGACCTAAGTTTCCTTTTTCTTTCAGTGTAATGTTTATAATACCACTCATTCCTTCAGGATTGTATTTTGCGGAAGGGTTGGTTATTACCTCTACTTTGTCTATTTGAGAAGCCGGTATTTGTGCTAAAACACTTGCAACATCATTGCCATACATAGAAGAAGGTTTTCCATCTATTAAAAGGGTAACGTTGGACGCTCCTCTAAGGGAAATGTTTCCCTCGTCATCAACTTCTACACTTGGAACGTCTTCCAAAACATCGCTTGCAGTACCTCCGGTTGAGGTAAGGTTTTGGTCTACATTTATTACACGTTTATCCAACTTGTATTCCATCATCTGTTTTGCACCAACGACTTTTACTTCTTGCAAGTTGGAACTTGAAACCTGCATTTCCAAGTTTCCTATATTTGTAACAGGGCTATTTACTGTTATGTTTTTATATGATTCTTTGTAACCTACAAAAGAATATTGTAGGATATAGTTACCGTACTTTATATTATCTATACTGAATACTCCGTCATCATTTGTAATACCTCCATTTATAATACTGGAATCTTTTACTTGCAAAACGGCTATGGTAACATACGGAAGTTTTTCATTTGTTTGGGCATCATAGACTTGTCCCACAATCTTTGATTTTGAATTTTGGGCATACACACTCGTTAAACACCCTACAAAGATACTTAATAATATTAGACTTCTTTTAAAATGCATAAATTTTTACAATTTTTTTATTTCCTTGTTTATATCTTTTATTAACGAAAATTATAACGATATTGTGATTATTTTATTTTATTTTGGTGCAAAAAAGTGCAAAAAAATGTGTTTTTATATGCAAAAACAGTCATTCTGAAACAAAAATATGACAATTTTTTCTGCTTAAATATGAGTACTTTATAAAAAAAAATGAAAAAAAATACAAAAAATATTTGGTGGGTATTAAAAATCGGTATATCTTTGCAACACTTTTGGAACGACAACGATTTAGTTCTTTTAAGTTAAGTTATTTGAATTTTTGAAAACAACGAAAAAATAGATGCCGATGTAACTCAGTTGGTAGAGTAGCTGATTTGTAATCAGCCTGTCGGGGGTTCAAGTCCCTCCATCGGCTCTTTTTTTATGGGTATATTTTTGGGAAAGTCGCATAGTGGCAATTGCAACAGACTGTAAATCTGTCCTCTTCGGAGTTCGGTGGTTCGAGTCCACCCTTTCCCACAAGAACAGAGATAGATTGCGGAAGTAGCTCATTTGGTAGAGCGATAGCCTTCCAAGCTATAGGTGGCGGGTTCGAGCCCCGTTTTCCGCTCAAAAAAGAGAAGCAACAAGGGCTTCGCAGCAGGGGGAGCAGTGTTTACGGCTCGTCCTTATTGTTGTAAGATATGAGGTGTTGTGCCGTTGTAGCTCAGTGGTAGAGCACTTCCTTGGTAAGGAAGAGGTCACGAGTTCAATCCTCGTCAACGGCTCTTGATTTGTTTTAAAATTGATTGAAGAAAAAGAAACTAATAAAAAAATAAAAATAGGACAATCATTATGGCAAAAGAAAAATTTGAACGTACCAAAGATCACGTTAATATAGGTACAATCGGTCACGTAGACCATGGTAAAACAACATTGACAGCTGCTATTACACAAGTTTTAGCAAAGAAAGGTTTGTCAGAAATTAAATCATTTGATTCAATAGACTCTGCACCAGAAGAAAAAGAAAGAGGTATCACAATCAACACTGCACACGTGGAATATCAAACAGAAACACGTCACTATGCTCACGTTGACTGTCCTGGCCACGCTGACTATGTAAAGAATATGGTTACAGGTGCTGCTCAAATGGACGGTGCTATTTTGGTTGTTGCTGCAACTGACGGTCCTATGCCTCAGACTCGTGAACACATATTGTTAGCACGTCAGGTAGGTGTTCCTCGTATAGTTGTTTTTATGAACAAGGTTGACTTGGTAGATGACCCAGAATTGTTGGACCTTGTAGAAATGGAAATCAGAGATTTGTTATCTTTCTATAATTTTGACGGAGACAATACTCCTATCATAAGAGGTTCAGCTCTTGGAGCATTGAACGGAGAACCAGCTTGGGAAGAAAAAGTTATAGAATTGATGAACGCAGTTGATACTTGGATTCCATTGCCACAAAGAGATAAAGATAAAGATTTCTTAATGCCTATAGAAGACGTATTCTCTATCACAGGACGTGGTACTGTTGCTACAGGTAGAATAGAAACAGGTATTATAAAGATAGGCGACCCTGTTGATATTATCGGTATGGGAGCAGAAAAATTGAAATCTACAGTTACAGGTGTAGAAATGTTCCGTAAATTACTTGATGAAGGTGAAGCAGGTGATAACGTAGGTTTGTTGCTTAGAGGTATAGACAAAGACGAAATACGTAGAGGTATGGTTATAGCTAAGCCAGGTAGCATCACTCCTCATAAGAAATTCCAAGCAGAGGTTTATATTTTGAAGAAAGAAGAAGGTGGTCGTCACACTCCATTCCAAAACAAATATCGTCCTCAATTCTATTTCAGAACTACTGACGTAACAGGTGAAATATCTTTACCAGAAGGTCGTGATATGGTTATGCCAGGCGACAACTTGACAATAACTGTTGATTTGATTTCTGAAATAGCACTTAACCTTAACTTACGTTTCGCTATCCGTGAAGGTGGTAGAACAGTTGGTGCAGGTCAGGTAACTAAGATATTAGACTAAAAATAAAATAAAAATTGACAAGTGTTGCTTGTCAATTTTATAGGGGCGTGGTTCAATGGTAGAATAGCGGTCTCCAAAACCGTTGATGGGAGTTCGATTCTCTCCGCCCCTGCTTTTAAATAATGTAAGATTATGTCAGTAGTAAGTTATGTAAAAAGTTGCTATGATGAGCTTGTAAATAAAGTTTCATGGCCAACAATGTCAGAGTTGCAAAATAGTACTATTGTAGTGTTTGTAGCATCTTTGATTATTGCCTTGATAGTATTTATTATGGATATAGTATTTGGAGTTCACCCAACAATGTTTTGGAAAGGGCTTCTTGGTTATCTATATCAAATGTTTGTATGATTTAATTAGAGAAATAGAAAAACATTTTCAAATCCTTGCTTCCCAAATTAAAATTTTGAGGATTTGAGTTTTTGTTTTGGAGAATAATTATTCAAATTGTTTTATTTAAGATGAGTGGACAAGTCAAGAAGTGGTATGTCGTTAAGACGATAGCTGGAAAAGAAAGGAAAGCTAAAGAATATATTGACAATGAAGTAGGTAGAATGGGACTTACTGATTTTGTTTCCAATGTATTGATACCGACAGAAAAAGTTTACTCATTTCGCAATGGTAAAAAGGTAAGTAAAGACAAAACCTTATTTCCTGGTTACATATTTGTAGAAGCTGCTTTGGAAAGCCATTCTAAAAACAGTAATAAAGAAGGAGAAATAATCCATATCATTAGAAATATACCTAATGTTTTGGATTTTGTTACTGAAAAAGATGGCAAACCTATCCCTATGCAACCTTCAGAGGTTGAGAGAATGTTAGGCAAAGTAGATGAATCTATGGGAAATAATGAAGAACTCTTGGAACCGTTTGTCATTGGGGAAGAGATAAAGATAATAGAAGGTCCGTTTAAGAATTTTACAGGTATAATAGAAGAACTTAATGACGAGAAGAAAAAACTTAAAGTTGTCGTTAAGATTTTCGGAAGGAAAACTCCTGTAGAATTATCTTTTATTCAAGTTGAAAAGTTATTGTCCTGAATTATCTTAACATAGTAAAAAAACGCACAAATTAGTAAGAAAATGGCTAAAGAAGTTGCAGGATTGATTAAATTACAAATTAAAGGAGGTGCAGCAAATCCATCACCACCGGTAGGGCCTGCTTTAGGTGCTAAGGGTGTTAATATCATGGAATTTTGCAAACAGTTTAATGCAAGAACACAGAAACAAGCTGGAAAAATTGTTCCTGTTATTATTACTGTTTATTCTGATAAAAGCTTTGATTTTGTAGTTAAAACCCCACCTGTTGTTGTGCAAATAAAAGAGGCAGTTAAAATTCAAACTGCATCTGGTGAACCAAATAGAAAAAAAGTTGCTGCTTTGACAAAAGAGCAAGTTAGAACAATAGCAGAAGCAAAAATGGTAGACCTTAACTGTTTTACCGTTGAAAGTGCTATGAGTATGGTAGCCGGTACAGCACGTAGTATGGGTATTACTGTGAAGGATTAAGATAGATTCTTACAGAGTTAGTGAAATAGAAAATTGCAAAAAAAGATGGCAAAAAAATCGAAAAAACAACAAGAGGCCTTAAAAAAATATGATGCTTCAAAAGAATATACCTTAGAAGAGGCTATAAAGATTGTTAAGGATATAACTTATACAAACTTTGATGCTTCTTTTGACCTTGATGTTCGTTTGGGAGTAGACCCCCGTAAAGCCAACCAAATGGTTAGAGGTACAGTTACTCTTCCTTATGGAACAGGAAAGACAAAAAAGGTACTTGTTCTATGTACAGAAGACAAAGAAGAAGAAGCAAAGGCTGCCGGAGCTGATTATGTTGGTTTAGATGAATACATAACTAAGATAAAAGGCGGTTGGACGGATGTCGATGTAATTATTACTATGCCAAGTGTAATGCCAAAGATTGGAGCATTAGGTAGAATATTAGGACCAAGAGGACTTATGCCTAACCCAAAAACCGGCACAGTTACCATGGATATAGCAAAGGCAGTCCAAGAAGTAAAAGCCGGCAAAATAGACTTTAAAGTTGATAAATATGGTATCATTCATACAAGTGTAGCAAGAATGTCTTTCCCTGTTGAAAACATAATGGGAAATGCTCTTGAAGTTTTGCACATGATAGAGAAATTGAAACCTTCTGCTGCAAAAGGAACTTATATGAAGAGTGTATCTGTATCCTCAACTATGAGTCCAGGTGTTAAAGTTGATGCAAAAACTATTAGTAAATAACTTTATTAAACGAGGAAAATTATGAAGAAAGAAGATAAAGGCAAACTAATAGAGGTTATTGGAGCAGAGTTACAAAAATATCCTTATGTTTATGTTGTAGATTTAGGAGGTTTAAATTCTGTTGATACAGCTAAACTTAGAAGACTTTGTTTCAAAAGAGAAATCAAACTTATAGTAGTAAAGAATGCTTTGTTGAAGAAAGCTATGGACAATTTGGACATGGATTATTCTTCAATGTATTCAACTCTAAAGGGACAGACATCACTAATGCTTTCAAATGTAAATAATGCACCTGCTAAGTTGATAAAAGAATTTAGAGCAAAGAGTGAGAAGCCTTTGTTGAAATCAGCTTATGTAGAAGAAGAATTTTACATTGGTGATGAACATCTGAACGAGCTTGTTGCAATTAAGTCTAAGAACGAATTGATAGCAGATGTTGTATCTGCATTGTTGTCTCCTATCAGAAACGTTATAGGAGCTTTAACTAATGAAGAAAGAGAGAACAATAATCAAGAGTAAAGTGGTTAGATTCATTGCACAGAATAAGTAATAATAAAGTTTAGTTAGAAACAATAAAAAAATTAAAATAAAATGGCAGATATTAAAGCGTTAGCAGAACAGTTGTACAACTTGACAATAAAAGAAGCTAAAGAACTTAGTGATGTATTGAAAGAAGAATACGGCATTGAACCTGCAGTAGCAACAGTAGCAGTAGCTGCTGGTGAAGCTGGTGGTGCAGCTGCTGAAGAAAAAACAGCTTTCGATGTAATACTTACAGAAGCAGGTGCTTCTAAATTGAGTGTTGTTAAACTTGTTAAAGATTTGTGTTCTCTTGGTTTGAAAGAGGCTAAAGAATTAGTTGATGCTGCACCAAAGCCTTTGAAAGAAGGTGTAACTAAGGAAGAAGCAGAATCATTGAAAAAATCATTAGAGGACGCAGGTGCAAAGGTTGAAATTAAATAAGACTTTTCACCACAATAATTAAATATTGGAATAGATACCTCTCCTATAAAAAGGAGAGTATCTGTTCTTTATTTGTGTTTGTATTGAACTTATTTTTTAATCTTTAATTTTTTTTAACCTTGGCACAAAAAGATAATATACAACAGGAAGTAAAAAGTTTTGCTACTGTTAAAAAGTTTGAGTATTCTGATTTTTTGGATATTCAATTAAAGTCATTTAGAGACTTTTTTCAATTAGAAACCGATACAGAAAACCGTAGAAATGAAGGTTTGTATAAGGTTTTTTCAGAAAATTTTCCAATTACAGATGCAAGAAATAATTTTGTATTAGAGTTTTTAGATTATTTCATAGATTCTCCTCGTTATTCTATACAAGAATGTATAGAAAGAGGTCTTACTTTTTCAGTTCCTTTAAAGGCAAAATTGAAATTGTATTGCACAGATGAGGAACATGAAGATTTTGAAACCATAATACAAGATGTGTATTTGGGAATGATTCCTTATATGACACCAAAGGGAACATTTGTTATAAATGGTGCAGAAAGAGTTGTGGTATCACAGTTGCATCGTTCTCCAGGAGTGTTTTTTGGAACAAGTACACATGCTAATGGTATGCAGTTGTATTCTGCAAGAATAATACCATTTAAAGGTTCTTGGATGGAATTTACTACGGATATAAACAACGTGATGTATGCTTATATAGACCGTAAAAAGAAATTACCTATAACAACATTGCTTAGAGCCATTGGCTATGAAACAGATAAGGATATACTTGAGATTTTTGATTTGGCAGAAGAAGTTAGGGTAACAAGAAACAACATCAAGAAATTAGTAGGAAGAAAACTTGCAGCAAGAGTTGTTAGGATATGGATTGAAGATTTCGTTGATGAAGATATAGGTGAAGTTGTTTCTATTGAGAGAACACAAACCATCATAGAAAGAGAGAAAATATTAGAAGAAGATGATGTTTATGCAATAATAGATGCAGGGATAAAGACAGTGCTTTTACATAAGGAAGAGGGTACTGTTGCAGATTATTCCATAATATTTAATACCTTACAAAAGGATACAGCTAATAATGCCAAGGAAGCTGTAGAATACATATATAGACAATTACGTAGTGCAGAACCTCCTGATGAAGAAACAGCGAGAGGTATAATAGAAAAATTATTCTTCTCAGATAAAAGATATGACTTAGGAGATGTAGGACGTTATAGAATAAACAAGAAATTAGGACTTAAGGTAAGTGAAGATATAAAGGTTCTAACCAAAGAGGATATTATATCAATTATAAAATATCTTATAGAATTGATAAATTCTAAAGCAGAGGTAGATGATATAGACCACTTGAGCAATAGAAGAGTTAGAACTGTAGGTGAGCAATTGTATGCTCAATTCAATGTTGGTCTTGCAAGAATGGCAAGAACAATAAAAGAAAGAATGAATGTTAGAGATAATGAAGTATTTTCTCCAACAGACCTTATAAATGCAAAGACTTTGTCTTCTGTAATCAATTCTTTCTTTGGAACAAACCAATTATCACAGTTTATGGACCAAACAAACCCATTGACTGAACTTACCCACAAAAGAAGAATTTCTGCATTGGGTCCTGGAGGTTTGTCAAGAGAAAGAGCTGGTTTTGAAGTGCGAGACGTTCACTACACTCATTACGGAAGACTTTGTACAATAGAAACTCCAGAAGGACCAAACATTGGTTTGATTTCTTCTTTGAGTGTATTTGCAAAAATAGACGATTTAGGATTTATAGAAACTCCATATTACAAAGTTCAAGATGGAAAGGTTTTATTCAATGAAAAACCTGTATATCTTACAGCAGAGGAGGAAGAAAATAAAGTTGCAGCACAAGCAACAACAAAGGTTGCAACAGATGGAACTATATTAGACGAAAAAGTTAAATCGAGAAAACAAGCAGACTTCCCTATCGTTTCACCTACAGAGGTAGACCTTATGGACGTTGCTCCAAACCAGATAGCATCTATTGCTGCTTCACTTATTCCATTCTTGGAACACGATGATGCTAATAGAGCTTTGATGGGTTCTAATATGATGCGTCAAGCAGTTCCTTTGTTGAATCCACAAAAACCTATCGTTGGAACAGGTATAGAACCTTATGTAGCAAGAGATTCAAGAGTTTTGGTAACAGCAGAGGGTGAAGGTGTGGTAGATTTCGTAGATGCAAGAGAAATTTCTATAATCTATGATAGAGACGAAGACCAAAGACTTGTAAGTTTTGATGATGATAGAAAAACTTACCTCCTTACTAAGTTCCAAAAAACGAATGATGGTGGTTCTATAAACCTTAGACCTATAGTAAGGAAAGGAGATAAGGTTCATAAAGGACAAATTTTGTGTGAAGGTTATGCAACGAAAGATGGTGTATTATCTTTGGGTAGGAACTTACAAGTAGCATTTATGCCTTGGAAAGGGTATAACTATGAGGACGCTATTGTTATCTCAGAAAAAGTTGTTAAAGAAGATTGGTATACATCTGTACATGTAGAAGAATTTGTAACAGAAGTTAGAGAAACAAAGAGAGGTGATGAAGAAATAACAACAGATATTCCAAACGTAAGTCCAGAAGCAACAAAAGACCTTGATGGACCAACTACTTTTGATGGAAAACCGAATCCAATGCACGGTATGATACGTATTGGTGCTGTCGTTAAAGAAGGAGATATTCTTGTTGGAAAAATAACACCTAAGGGTGAAACGGACCCTACTCCAGAAGAAAAACTGTTGAGTGCTATCTTCGGGGATAAAGCAGGAGATGTAAAAGATGCTTCTATGAAAGTACCACCTTCTGTTAGTGGTGTTGTTATAAAGAGAGCTTTATTCTCTAAGAGAGAAAAAGAAACAAAGGCTGAAAAGAGAGATATAATAAGAAAATTGACAGAATCTTTTGATAAAGATGCAGAAAATATCAAAAAGAAACTTGTTGATAAATTATATATACTCCTTACAGGCAAAATATCCAACGGTGTATATTCTAACTATAAAGAAGAACTTATACCTAAAAAGGTTAAGTTTACTCAAAAGATGTTGCTTGAAATAGATTATTCTAACGTAAGTTACAATGATTGGACAACAGATGCTAAAACTAACGAGTTAATAAAGAAATTACTCAACAATTATAGTATAGTATACAGAGAACTAAGAGGAAAATTTGAAAGAGAGAAATTCACTCAAACTATAGGAGATGAACTTCCTACAGGTATAAACAAGATAGCAAAGATTTATATTGCTAAGAAGAGAAAACTAAAAGTGGGAGATAAGATGTCTGGTAGGCACGGAAACAAGGGTATTGTGGCAAAAATCGTAAGAGAAGAAGATATGCCATTCCTTGAAAACGGAAAACCTGTAGATATAGTTCTTAACCCATTGGGTGTTCCTTCTCGTATGAATTTGGGTCAGATATTTGAAACTGTACTTGGTTGGGCTGGACATGAATTAGGTTGTCGTTTTGAAACACCTATATTCAACGGTGCTACCTTAGATGATGTTAATGCATATATGCGAAAAGCTGGTTTGCCAGAAAACGGTAAATGTTACTTGTATGATGGAGAAACAGGTGAGAGATTTGACCAACCAGCAACAGTAGGTTACGTTTATATGTTGAAACTTCACCATATGATAGACGATAAAATGCATGCAAGAAGTATAGGACCATATTCTCTTATAACACAACAACCTCTTGGTGGTAAGGCTCAGTTTGGTGGTCAGCGTTTTGGAGAAATGGAAGTCTGGGCGTTAGAGGCTTACGGAGCATCTCACGTATTACAAGAAATGCTTACAGTAAAATCTGACGATGTTACAGGTAGAGCAAAAGCATACGAAGCCATAGTTAAGGGTGATAATATGCCTACTCCTGGAATACCAGAATCATTTAATGTGTTGATACATGAGTTGCGTGGTTTAAATCTTGAAATTACTTTTGATTAATTTATTTTAAAGAATACTACTATAATATGGCAATAAATAATAAAGAAGGCAATGTTAATAGTACATTTCATACAATGACTATTAGTTTAGCTTCACCTGAAAGTATCTTACAACGTTCAAGAGGTGAAGTTACAAAACCTGAAACAATAAATTACAGAACATATAAACCAGAAAGAGACGGTCTGTTTTGTGAAAAAATTTTTGGTCCGGTTAAGGATTGGGAATGTCATTGTGGTAAATATAAGAGAATAAGATACAAGGGTTTGGTATGCGATAGATGTGGTGTAGAGGTTACGGAGAAGAAGGTACGTAGAGAAAGAATGGGACACATTCAACTTGTAGTTCCTGTTGCACATATTTGGTTCTTCCGTTCATTGCCGAACAAAATAGGTTCTCTATTAGGATTGCAGAGCAAAAAGTTGGATTCCATTATTTATTATGAAAAATATGTGGTAATACAACCAGGTCTGAAAGAACAAGATGGAGTAAATCGTTTAGACTTACTTACAGAAGAAGAGTACATGGAAGTAATTGCAACTCTTCCTCCAGAAAATAGACTTCTTCCAGATGAAGACCCTAATAAGTTTGTGGCTAAAATGGGTGCAGAGGCTTTGTATGATTTATTGAAATCAATAGACCTTGACGATTTATCTTACAAACTAAGAGATGCTGCACACAAAGAAACTTCTCAACAAAGAAAGCATGAGGCTTTGAAAAGACTTAATGTTGTAGAATCTTTCAGAGAAGCCAATAAAAAAATGGAAAATCGTCCAGAATGGATGATAGTAAAAGTTGTTCCTGTTATACCTCCAGATTTAAGACCACTTGTTCCATTGGACGGAGGTCGTTTTGCAACGTCAGATTTAAATGATTTGTATCGTAGAGTTATAATAAGAAACAACCGACTAAAGAGATTAGTTGAAATAAAGGCTCCAGATGTTATCATGCGTAATGAAAAACGTATGTTACAAGAAGCAGTGGATTCTTTGTTTGACAATTCAAGAAAAGTTTCTTCAGTACGTTCAGACTCAAACAGAGCTTTAAAATCTTTGTCTGATAGTTTGAAAGGAAAACAAGGACGTTTCCGTCAAAACCTTTTAGGTAAACGTGTGGATTATTCAGGTCGTTCTGTTATTGTTGTAGGACCAGATTTGAAAATGCACGAATGTGGTTTGCCTAAAGATATGGCAACAGAGTTGTTTAAACCTTTTATTATTAGAAAAATCCTTGAGAGAGGATTGGTAAAGACTGTAAAATCTGCTAAACGTATAGTAGATAGAAAAGAGCCTGTTGTAATAGAAATACTTGAAAACATAGTAAAAGGACACCCTGTTCTGTTGAATAGAGCCCCGACACTTCACCGTTTAGGTATACAAGCATTCCAACCTAAACTTGTAGAAGGAAAGGCTATTAGGTTACATCCATTGGTATGTACAGGATTCAACGCCGACTTTGATGGAGACCAGATGGCAGTCCATCTACCATTGGGAAATGCAGCGGTATTGGAAGCACAACTTATGATGTTGTCTTCTCACAACGTTCTAAACCCAGCAAACGGTGCTCCTATTACAGTGCCTTCTCAAGATATGATTCTTGGTCTTTACTATATGACTAAAGAAATGAAGAGTACAGACTCTCATAAAGTTATGGGTGAAGGCAAGGCTTTCTATTCTTTTGAAGATGTTCAAATAGCATACAACGAAAAGAGAGTAGATTTGCATGCAGGTATTAGATTGTATAGAAGCAATAAAGGATTACCTCTTGCAGAAGGAAAATATTTTGATAAGAAATCTGAAAGAGAAAAATCATTTATAAAACTTGGAGAGAACTATTTTGCAGAAAACGGTGTCAAACTTGATATAGACGATACAGATGTAAGAAGCATTAAAAACGGTATTCATACTACAATAGGTAGAGTATTGTTCAATATGTTAGTGCCAGATAATTATGGCTACATCAATGCACTTATAAAGAAGAATGTTTTAAGAGATATAATCGGAGATGTTCTTAAGGTTTGTGGTTCTGCACGTACAGTTCAGTTCCTTGATGATATAAAAGATAGAGGTTATTATATGGCCTTCAGAGGTGGTTTGTCATTCAACCTTGCCGATGTTATAGTACCAGAAGAAAAGGTAAATATCATAGCAGATGCAGAAGAAAAGGTTGATGAAGTAGTTGCAAACTATCAAATGGGTCTTATAACAAACAATGAAAGATATAACCAAGTCATAGATATTTGGACGGCTGCAAATAGAAATCTTGCTGGACACGTTATGGAACATATGGCAGCAGATAGACAAGGTTTCAATGCTGTTTATATGATGCTTGATTCTGGTGCCCGTGGTAGTAAAGAACAGATTCGTCAGTTGTCTGGTATGAGAGGTTTGATGGCAAAACCTCAAAAAGCAGGTTCTGGTGGTGCCGAAATTATAGAAAACCCTATTATCTCAAACTTTAAAGAGGGATTGACAGTGCTTGAGTACTTTATCTCAACTCACGGTGCTCGTAAAGGTTTGGCGGATACTGCATTGAAGACAGCCGATGCTGGATATTTGACAAGACGTTTGGTGGATGTTGCTCACGATGTTATCATAAACGAAGAAGATTGTGGAACCCTAAGAGGTATTCCTACAACAGCACTTGTTCGTAACGATGAAGTCGTACAAACTCTTTATGATAGAATATTAGGACGTGTAACTCTACACGATATTATTCACCCGCAAACAGGTGAAGTTATAGCAAGAGAAGGAGATGAACTAAACGAAGATATATGCCAAAAAATAGAAGAATCTCCTATAGAGGAAGTAGAAATACGTTCGGTTCTAACTTGCGAATCTAAACACGGTGTTTGTGCAAAATGTTATGGGCGTAACCTTGCAACAGGCAAACTTGTACAAAGAGGAGAGAGTGTGGGCGTTATAGCAGCACAAGCTATTGGAGAACCTGGAACACAGCTTACTCTTCGTACATTCCACGTTGGTGGTGTGGCTGGTAATGCTGGCAACGTTTCTCAGATAAAAGTAAAAGACAAATGCGATGGTGTTGTAAGAATAGAAGATTTGAGAGACGTACCTTACAAGTATGGAGATAACGAAGAAGATTGTACAAGAGTTATAGGACGTTCTGCTGAAATCCATATCATAAACGAAACAACAAAGAGTATCTTAATGACAGCCAACATACCTTACGGAGCATACTTGTTCTGTAAAAATGGCGACTTTGTTGAATCTGGTAAGGTTATAGCAGAGTGGGACCCTTACAACGCACCTATTCTTTCAGAAGTAACAGGTAAAGCATCTTTTGAATCTATAGAAAGAGATGTTACTTTCAGAGAAGAATCTGATAACGAAACAGGTTTGAACGAAAGAATTATAGTAGAAACAAAACAAAAATCTAAAAACCCTGCAATCAATATTCTTGATGAAAGTGGCGAGATAATAAAAACTTACGATATGCCTGTAGGTGCTCACCTCGTAGTAGAAGATGGTGATGAGATACAAGCAGGAGATATTTTGGCTAATATTCCTCGTTCTTCTGCAAAAGCAGGAGATATTACAGGAGGTTTGCCTCGTGTAACCGAGTTATTTGAAGCTCGTAATCCGTCAGACCAAGCAAGAATAGCAGAAATAGATGGTGTTGTTTCGTTTAATCCAAAACTTAAACGTGGTAATAGAGAGATAACCATAACAGGAAAAACAGGTGAAAAGGTTTCTTATCTTATACCAACATCTCGTCAAATCCTTGCACAAGAAAACGACTATGTAAAAGCAGGTACAACACTTTCAGAAGGAGAAATAGCACCTTCAGATATTCTTAACGTGTTAGGACCTTTGGAAGTTCAGAAATACATTGTCAATGAAGCACAAGACGTTTATAGACTTCAAGGTGTGAAGATAAACGATAAACATTTTGAGGTAATAGTACGTCAAATGATGCGTAAGGTAGAAATAGACGACCCGGGAGATACTCGTTTCCTTGAAGGAGAAGCTGTAAATAAGATAGACTTCCAAGAAGAGAACGATAAGATTTACGGCAAAAAAGTTATCACAGAAAGTGGAGATAGCGAAGTATATAAATCTGGTCAGATTATAACAGCGAGAGAGTTGAGAGATGAAAACTCTTCATTAAAACGTAAAGATATGGTACTTATGCAAGCAAGAGATGCACAGACAGCAACTGCACATCAAATACTTCAGGGTATCACAAGAGCATCTTTACAAACAAAGAGTTTCCTTTCGGCTGCTTCATTCCAGGAAACAACAAGAGTTCTTACAGAAGCTTCTATTGCTGCAAAGACAGACGAACTTGCAGGTATGAAAGAAAATGTTCTTGTAGGTCATCTTATTCCAGCAGGTACAGGTTTGAGAGAATATCAAAACGTATATGTTACAAATAAAGACCAATTAGAAGAACTAACAAGACCTGCTGCAACTGTAAAACAGCGTGGTAGAAAGTCTGTTTCAAAGTAAGAATTAAACAAATAATTATATGTAGTGCATAGTTCGTATGCACTACATTTTTTTAAAATTATAGAAAGATGGAAAACAAACAGAATAACAATCAAAACAAGATAGATATAGAAATATCTCAAGAGATAGCACAAGGAATATACTCCAATTTCCAAATTGTGCAACATTCACCTTCAGAATTTATAGTGGATTTTATACAAGTAATGCCTGCTGCACCTAAAGCACAGGTTAGAAGTCGTATAATACTTTCACCTATGCACGCAAAAAATCTTTTGAAAGCATTGTCTGAAAATATACAACGTTATGAGGAAAATTTGGGACAAATAAAAGAAACCATCATTCCGCCAAACGTGAATAATATCAATCCTATGGGATTAGCATAAAAACATCTTCGCTTTAGAGATTTACATTATATGAAATTAGAACTTTATTTTAGATTTGTAGAATAAAGTTCTAATTTTCTAAAACAAAGAGATAGAATTCTAAAACTTTGTTTTAGAAAATTAAAACAAAGAAAGAGAAATTTAAAACAAAGTTTTACGACAGCGAAACAAAGAGATAGAAAATTGAAATAAAGAGATGAAAATCTGAAACAAGGTTTCGTGAAATTAAGAAAAAGTTTTGCAAAAGCAGAACAAAGAGATAGGAAATAAAGACAAAATTATATAAAATCATTATCGTTTAAGAAAAAAGCAATGAAGGTACTAAGATTTTCAATTTTATTTTTGTTGATTTTTTGCAATATTATAGCAAACTCGCAAACTTATACTTCTTATGTAGAGGTAGATACAGTGTTTCAAACACAAGATACTTTGGATTGGTCTTTAGTATTTTATACTCCACAAAAAAGTTTTGCCAAACTATCTCTTACACGTCCCGATACCACAAAAGACAAAAATATAGTTATGTCTGTACCTGCTGCTTTCACAGCACAGGATTTGAAACATATAGTAGGAGATGTGGTTTCCAATGGAGTACTCTACCGCAATAATACAGATAAGGAAAACGGCTATTGTTTGCTATACAGAGATACTATAATAATAGACTATCTTAATACCACTTCTTTGTCTGCCAAAACTAAGGCTATAAAAAATAAAGGTGCATATTTTCAACAGATGCTTTTGCTTAAAGATGGAGATACTGTAGAATGTCTTATTTTTAGAAAGCAAAAACCTACTTTTAGACGTTGTATAGCCGTTAGAAATGAGCAAATAGTTATAGTGGAATCTGTTTCCAGACTTACTTTTGAAGATTTCGCCAACGCACTAAAACTTTCTGGTATAAAAGATGCAATATATCTTGATATGGGAACGTGGAGTGAGGGATTTATTCGCAACAAAGAGGGTGAATATACAACTATAGGTAACCTTAGAGCCAACACAAAACATCAGACAAATTGGTTAAATTTTGTTGCACCTAAAAGAAAACAGACACAGACTTTGTAGATAAAATATATCTGTAACGTCAAAACTGAAGTCCCTAATGAACTTGATTTATTTTTTATCTTAGACTACTTTGGAGTAAAATAATTAACGATATCAAACGAACATAAATATGGCAAAAAAAATAAAAGAAGAGACACTGAATCTTGACAATATATTGTTTAAGTGCAGGGATATACTAAGGCAGGCGAAGAACTCAGGATCGTTTTTTGAAAAACGCGACATGATGCTAACACTTGTGTTTTTACGTTTTATTGGCGAGAAGTATGAAGATGGAGTTGTGAAGTTGCGTCAAAGATTGGTAGAGGAAGGTTTAGACCCAGACAACGAGGAAATCTTCAAAGCTTTTTTCGAGGATGCCACCTTTACTGACGGAACTTTTGATTTACCTATAGAGGCACGTTGGGCAACCATCATCAATACGGCAGCACCACAATTGAATGTAGTACTTGATACGGCCTTGCGCAGTATTGGTGAAACAAATCCCATATTGAAGGGTTGTTTTGTTGATGGTACATTTACCCAACGTAATCTTGGAGCAAATGACATGAAGAAGATTGTAGATGAAATCAACAAAATCAGTCATAAAACTTTTGGAGAAGAGAAAGACCTTATAGGCCGTGTCTATGAATATTTTTTAAAAGAGTTTGCCGTTAATGCCACAAAGGAGGAAGGTGAATTTTATACCCCGCATGATGTGGTACAGTTGATTGCAACTGTTATTGAACCCTTTGACGGGACTCTTTACGACCCTTGTTGTGGTTCAGGCGGTATGTTTATTCAAAGCACTGATTTGATAAAAGCCAAACAAGGCGATATTAGTCGTATAAATGTATTTGGACAGGAGAAAGAGGCTGCAACTTATCGTTTGGCAAAGATGAATCTCGCTTTGCGAGGTATCAGTCATAATCTGGGTTCAGAAAGTGATTCTACTTTCACAAATGACCTGCACAAAGGGTCATATTTCGATTGTATTATGGCTAATCCGCCGTTCAACTTGAAAGGTTGGTATAATGATAATCTAGAGAATGACCCTCGTTGGGCAGATTATGTTACTCCTCCGGAGAGTAATGCCAACTATGCTTGGATTCTTCATATGCTGTCTCATCTGAAACCGCTTTCTGGTGTAGCGGGATTTCTATTGGCTAATGGTGCTTTGGGCGATACCGATGCACTTGAAATACGTAAAAAATTGATAGAGAATGACAAAGTTGAAG
Organism: Bacteroidales bacterium; assembly: GCA_017469625.1. Classification (GTDB taxonomy): domain Bacteria; phylum Bacteroidota; class Bacteroidia; order Bacteroidales; family P3; genus Scybalousia_A. The sequence goes on along the minus strand of JAFUGA010000047.1, from coordinate 90 downwards.
CCATCATAATTTTACCGCGGGAATTGTTTATCACAACAGATATAAGTGTTACATTTTGGATTCTTAATCAAAATAAAAAAGGTGGCAAAT
>JAFUGA010000026.1 GCA_017469625.1 Bacteroidales bacterium | reverse complement strand
TTGCATATTTACAACATCAATAGTTTTTATCTTAAAACTGCTTGTTATCTCTACAAAATCTTTTGCAGGGTTAGGACTTAAGAAAGTATTGTTCTTCACAATATCCGACAATCCACTATCATCGTTTGGGTCATCATTAGGGTCTTCGTTATTTTCATTTGAAGCAAGTATAGGATATAAATGCAAGAACTGAACATTGCTATTAGATACATTAAAATCTTCCCAAGAGCCATTACGCTTTTTTAAAGGATGATATATACCTGTTTCATTGAAACTTTGACAATAAGTCCAACCTACAGCAAGTTGTGCTTCCATATATGACCCATATAAATTTTCAGGAACAGCTTCTATAGAAATTAAAAAATTACCAGATAACTCTAATTCCTCGTCAAAATAAACTTCACGAAAGATTTGAGTATTGGAGGTATTGCTCACATACCTTAGACATGTATCATAAGGGACACTCGTTATTATTCTATTATCTTGATATATATTTATATTAACAAATTCTGGTTCAACAATTTCGTAAATATCATTTGTTGTAGTAAACCAAAAAGTTCCATAAAAGGCAACACCTTTTACTGTTATAGATTCTCCTTCCGGTATCACATAAGGTTGAGCTACTTCTGTATACCCTGCTATTTGAGTAATAGGTAATGCTCCATGTGTATAAACACCAAAAGGAATACACCCATTTTCCACAAAATAAGGTTTATAATAGTGAGTTGAATCTGGTTCTGGGTCATCAGCATAAGAATATTTACTTATTGATATGATTACTAAAATCATAATAACTTGTACGAACTTTTTCATAATTTTTATTCTCCTATTTTTTTATTATTGAATACATATTGTTGTATATGACATTTTTTTACTTTTAACTTTATAGTAATGTTTTTTTGCTACAAATATTTGTAAAGGATTTCCATATACAAATGGCATTGCATATATATTAACTGAAGTCCTATAATCTGTACCCATGTTAAAACAACCATTGGTTAGTAATTTTTGATTCCAAGTTCTCAAAAGATTGTTTCCAGCAAAACCCACAGAGGCAAGATAAGAACTATTATAAATTTTTATATCATTTAAATGAGGCATAAATGAAGGTTGTATATATCTAACAGCAGTATTAGCTCCAAAAATATCTATATAATGAATTTTTTGTTCATATATAGTATTATTTGTTTTTATAGTTGATAATAAATAAAGAAATCCGTCATCACTATTATATTCCATATCTACAACCATAGTATAGTCTAAGAGAGTTTGATAATCTAATTTTGATGGATTAGTAGGGATGCTATAATCATATAATAAAGTATTTGGAAATACTGTATTTAAAAAAGCATAATTTTCATCTGTGTTTATATCTTTTGCACTAAAAGCAAAAATAATATGACTATCTTTTTCTTTTGTTAAAAATAGATAGTTTTCATTTGTTCGTTTAAATTGTGTCGTATCTATCATGTATGTTATTGTATAGGGAGTATTAGATGGATTTGCTTGGTCATATCTTCTTAACTTTATATAATGTTTTGCTTGTCCTGTGTGTCCAATAACAATATTACTATCAACTATAGGAGTATTTGGGTCGTCATCTGAATAATATGTATAGTATGTGGGTGTATACCATATTGTATCATAATTTGATATAGTGTAGATATATTGACTATTAACTTCTATATCTCGTAAATCTTCTTTTTCATAGTGTCCCAAGATATTATATTGATTAGTTATATTGTCAATATAATACTCATCTGTGTTTGTATTGTACAACATTACAACCGCATCGGGTTCAGGAGTATAATAATTATATACTTGTGTACCTATGCAAGCCAAGTATACATCTCCCTGTTCATAGATTTTCATTTTTGTCAAACAATCCGATTCTGGTATATCTTTATAATAAAACAATTCACTTGCAGATACAGAAAAGAAGTCATTTATATTTGCTGAAGCAACAAATCCGTAATTAGCCCCATGTTTGCCACAAAAATATAAACTATCTCTCCATATTTTAAAATCCCGTATATCAAAAATCTTATTTACCTTTGTCTTAAACACAACCACATCATCTGCGGTCATTTTATAAAAAATAAATGATTTATCATCGGATTGAGCAAGCATAATACTTGTTTTTTCATCGTAAAATTCAACCTTTTGTAATCCATAAGTAAAGGTTTCATTCAGGTCTGTTATCTCTCTTACCTCTGATATAGCACCACTTGTAATTTGTGCTATGCAGGATATTCCAAATAAAAGAAAGATATTAAATAATAATGCTTTTTTCATAATTCTGTATTTTTAATTGTTACACTTTTTATTTTCTGTTATACAAATATAATACATTTTCAAAAAAAATGCAAGTTTTTTTTTTACATGTTGTTCTTTTTTATTAGTTTTTTTTACTATTTCTTATTTTAAAATGATTTACCTCCTCTCTTATTTTTTAATGACAAAAACATAAATTTTTGTTTAATCTCCTTTTTCCTATATCTCTTATAACAGCAAAAAGTCTCAAAAAATAAACAAAAAATTAAAAATTTTTTAAATATTTTTTCTAACTTATTGTTTATCAAATAGAAAATTTTTACTTTTTATTCACAAAATTTCTATCTATACCCACAAAACAAAGTTCTAATCTTATTTTTGGGCAGTAAAAACCTTGAAAATTTCTTAAAAACAAAGGGATTTTAACAAAAAAAAGAAAGGGGATTTGTAAAACTTAGTCCCACTTTTGCGAAATAAAGAGATAAAAAAAATAAAACAAAGTTTCGCTCTCACGAAACAAAGAAAGAAATTTCTATCTCTTTGTTTTAATTTTGTAGAACTTTGTTTTAGAATTCTCTTTCTTTGTTTTAGAAAATTAGAATCAAGTTCTACGAAATTAAAACAAAGTTCTGTGAACGTGAAACAAAGAAAGAGAAAATTAAAACAAAGTTTTATTTTCAGAAATGTTACGAATCTTTTTTCAATTAACCAAAAACTAAAGCAGAAACATAAAAGCTTATGTTTCTGCTTGTTGATATAAATAGACGGAATGTTTATTCAGGTTTTACGTCCCACAGAATAGGTACGTTATGAAAATGATAAGAATCTGTACCTCCACCTACTTGCACCCTAAGTTTTACATCTTCAAATTGTGTAACGCTGTTAGGTACATTCAACAAAGGAGTTACGTCTAAATTTACTTCAGTAGCAATGTTTTTCATATACTCCACATCAACATTATTGTAATTATCTCCTATGTTGTACATTTTTCCTTTTGATGTGGCTGCACTATGCTGAGAAATATAGACTTTTATTCTGTCTATTTTCATTTTAGCGGTTATTACCATATAGACTTCGCCTGTATGACTGTCGCCATAGCACCCTACAAAGCCCAAATCTATTTTATTTTTGTGTTCACCACTTTCCATAGTAATATAGACTTCGTCTGAAACATTCAGTCCAGTTGTAGATTCCACTGTTTTCTTTAAAAATGAACCTACTTTAGAAGTTTTCTTTTCTTTTTTATCCTTGTTATTCTGTGCATTAGCACCGCCAATGACTAATAACGTTGCCATAAGAAGCAATAATCCTTTTTTCATTTTTCTTTTCTCCTTACTTTGTTTTAGGTGAAAATTCCAAAACTATTTTTTCAAAGTTTTGCCACTTGTCAAGGTTCTTTTTATTTATAAGAAGGTCAAAAGAATGTTTGAATTTTGTTCCAGCAGGTATAACTTTGCCGAAATCTATCTTATAATCTCCGAACATTCCTACAGTAGTGTTACCCAAAGAATTACCTTCGCTGTCTATGAAAGAAATCATCATAATGTAGTCAAATGTTTCTTTGGTAGAATTGATGGTAAGGTCTTTTGTAAGTTCCAATTCCATGTCGCAATTAGGACGTTTAAAGGCATTCATCTTTGTAATAGTTGCTGGTACAGACACTGTTACAGGCATATCTTTTACCTCTGTAGGAATCTGTTGTCCGTTCAAAGACTCAATCTCTTTTTTCAGATTTTCTTTGTATGCTTCCTTGTCCTTTTGGTCTTGGTCTGCAAGTTTGCCTAAGCAAGACAAATCTTTGCACTCTTTGGCTTTGGCTTCCAATTTGTCCTTACGATTTTCTTCGTCTTGCATCAATGATACCACTTTGCCCAACACTTTATTTGATTTTCCTGTTGAACCTCCGCCACATGATACCATCATCATGCCCATTGTTACTGCACCGAGTAATACTAAAACTGTCTTTTTCATTGTTAGAATTTTGTTTATACACGTTCCTTACGCGTGTTTTTTAATGAATAATATGTAAAAAAATACTTTGGATAAGTAACCAACTTACCCAAGCCTATCCAATTCTTGTAATAATAAATGTTATTTAATAAATGTAAAAATTCCCCCCCCCTATACAATTACTTGATAAATAAGAGATTGTATTCTGATTGTGTTTGTACAAATATTTTGAACTTAAAGTTACCATACTGCTTGCAAATATAAAAACATTTTTTTAATTGACCTAATAATTCTGTAATTTTTTACCTAAAAAAACTTTTTTTTTGTTAAAATTAGATTTTATTATACTTTTCACTACTTCTATTATATTTCTAAAAAAAAACTTATTTTGTGTTTCAATCTCATTATTTCCTTTCAAACCACTTTATTTTGCACCCACGAAACAAAGAAAGAGAATAAATTTGACCTATTCTTGACGAAATATTATAGAAATTCTACAAAAAAACTCTTTAATAATAGGGTAGAGGAGATAAAATAGAATAAAATAATTATTGTATATAATGAAGTTAATCAATATTTTAGAGAATATAATCTCAATAATATTTAATATTTTTCGCAAAAAATTTGGTGGGTAACAAAAAACGTTGTAATTTTGCAGACGAAATAAGAGAAATGATTAGTTCTTTTGATGGTATAATGGTCTGGTAGTTCAGTTTGGTTAGAATACATGCCTGTCACGCATGGGGTCGCGAGTTCGAGTCTCGTCCAGACCGCAAAGAGATGAAATGAGGTGTTATTTTTAGCATCTTATTTTTGTTTTATATCTCTAATAATCAATCTATTTACATATATCATAAAGACAATTTGTAACGACACGCAATCTTTTCGTTTTAATCATAAATCGTCATAAAATATCACCAGAGTGGTACAAATAATGTGTCACCTTTTTATTACATGCACATAGCAATATAACAACACAAACTAATAAAAAAGTCTTTTTCATGATATTTTAATGCTCAATTATTATTAGATTTCTTCTTTGTCATTATTCTCTTGTTGTAATCGAAAAATTTCTTTTTGTTGTTCTATTTCCGTCTTCAACTGTTCTACTGTCGGCAGATATGTCAAATATTTGGCTTGAAATAATCTGTCATTATCATGTAAAACTGAATAACGAGCCATATCTTCACTTGTCTCCGAGCAAAGTATAAGACCTATTGTCGGATTATCGCCTTCCGTCCGCTTCAGTTGGTCATACATACGAACATACATATCCATTTGTCCGACATCTTGATGGGAAATCTTTGAGTTTTTCAAATCTACCAACAAAAAACATTTCAAGATATAATTATAAAATACAAGGTCTATGAAATAATCTCCCATATCTGTCTTTATGTGCTGTTGCCTTGTTACAAAAGCATACCCTTTACCCAATTCCATAACAAACTTTTGGATATGGGTCAATATAGATGTTTCAGGTTTTGTTTCAGTTAAATCTGTATTAGGAACAAGTCCGAGAAATTCTGCAACTATCGGGTTCTTTATAAACTCAAGTTTATCTTTTTGATAGTCGGCTGTCAGTGATTTCATCTCATTTTCCACTGTTTGTTGATTTTGTGATTGTAACAAACGGTAATAATATTGTGATGAAATATTTCTGTCCAGCGTTCTGACACTCCAAGTTTGGTTTATTGCCTCATTCAAATACCAATTGCGGGCTTTTTCGTCTGTAACTCTTAACAATGTTCTGTAATGTGTCCAGGTCAGCAACATAGATTTTCCACTCACTGAGTGGAAAATCTGAGGAAAATATTTATAGAATAAAACAAACTGATATAAATTACTCTTAGTAAAACCTTTACCGTAAAGTTCAGTTAGATACTCCGACAATTTCTTAACTATTTCTTTTCCATATGTAGCTCTGTCCTCACCTTTCAGTTCTTCGTCAGCAATACGTTTACCTAAAAACCAATTACGTTTTACCATAGCAACATTTACGGCATTATATGCATATTGTCGTGATGATTCTACTATCTGTTTAACATCATTGTATATATTGTTTGTCGTGTCTGTTGAATATCTTTCTATATCTATATTATTCCCATAATAACCGTTCATCTTATTACCGCACAAAATTACGCAAATTTTATGATATGCAAAACACCTATTAAATTTTTTGTAAATAGAGTTGCATGTCATTTAATCATAATTAGTCATTAGTAATCAATGGGGGGTGATTCAAATAATTGATTACCTCTTATAACTAATAGATAATCACCATAGACCAGTGTTTTGTCCAGATCGCACTTTAAAGAAATAAGACACTGTTCTAAGTGTCTTATGGTTATTTTTTCATAATTTTTATGTTTTTAATCCTCTTTAAATAACATATTTTTAATTTCCTCTACATCTATACCTTCACAAACAATCTTTCCTTCTCGTATCTCGTCTAAATAATCCTCATTCTCGTATAGATAGTGAGTAACTCCTTGTTTCTTTAGTTTCTTCGCAATCTCAAAATTGATGTCATCGTTATGAAGTATTTCATTTATCTCATCACTGGTATAATCTCCACCAAGAAATTCTAAAACTTTCTCCTGTTCTTCATTTAAGTAATTATCATAAACATTACTTAATATATCTCTACTCCAATTTTCCTTACCGATAGTTTCTAATATACATTGTACAATATTCTCATCGTGTATATAATGAACTAATTCTGCAATACCACTTAATTGTTGTTTGTTTAGTTTATCCATATTCCTTATTTCTTAACGTGTTATATATCTAATATAATAAAACTTTCAAAAAGTTAACGAAATTCTACTGTAAAATTATATATAGGTACTAAAACCTTTAATAATCTATTTGGATATTTATTTCTGTAGAGAATTTTTCTATATATATTATATCTTCCAAAGCAAAGAAAGTATTGCAATAAAGATTATGAAAAGGATAAATAAGATTTAATGATTTTGTTGCTTGTGTATCTAAATGTTCATTCCAATTATCTATAGTTGTGTCTTCGTTTAACCACAACATATAATTGGTATTCAAACTCCACGATTTATCTTCTGTATTATCGTTCTTTGGTTGTAGATAAACCTTACTTGTTATACCGTCTTCTATATAAAAGTGAGTATTGTATTCCTGCAAAATCTCCCAAATCTTTTTTGCATCTTCGCTTTGGTCAATACGATTTACAGGATAATCATACGAAAACAAAAGTTTTGCTTCTATAGTACAATCCGTCAAATTCTTATCATAGTTTTTCTTTTCAACAAAATCATTATATATTTTTTCATACTTACCCTTAAATCTCAAAACTTCATCTTTTAGAATATTGTTAAAGATTTCCAATTGTTTGATATTATATTCGTTGAAAACAAACTCTTTGTCCAATAAAGTTTTTCTAAAACTCAAATATTCAGAAATTAGAACTTCTTTATAATGTTTAATATCTCTTTTTGAACTTACACTATGACAGATATTATCTTCATACAACCGAATAATCCTCTTTTCTGTCTCTTGTAATGCAAAACTTCTTTCGTTCATAGACTAATTATTATCTATAATATACTCTGCAAAATAAGATACTTATTTGTCTTCAGAGGTTGCTAACATGTGTTTTGCAAACAACTTTATTACCTCTATATTTACAGAATTACCAAATTGTTTATAGGCTATCCTATCATTTTCATGTATTTTAAAACTGTCTGGAAAACTTTGCAGACGAGCACATTCTCTTGGTGTTATATATCTTTTTCGTTTATAAACTATAGGAGTTTGTATGGAAGCAACAAGACAAGGAAAATATGTGGCAGTTTTTATTCTTACACCAGATTGACGCAATTGTACTATATGATTATCCATATTAAATGCAGTTGTTTTAACTCCATTATATTCCATAATCATTCTTGACTCTTTAAACATCTTTACTTTTTTAGACTTCTCTTTCCATTTTTCTATAAAGTCTTTATTCTCTTGATAAAGAATATCTGTTTTCCTAATGTCTTTTTCACTACTTGGCTTCGCAACAATATTTTGATATTCTTCAAAAAATCTTCTTGCAAATACAGTAAAACCAGGCAATGGTTGTTTAATGTTTGCAAGAAAATCTCCCCACAAATCCAATAAATCCTGCAAATCTTTGTTTAGTTTGTATCTTTCTATATTTTCTATATCTTTGTCATCAAGTAATACAGAGTCTATAGTACAAGGTTTTATGTTCTTTTTATCAAATTCATACTTTTTTATTGTTCCTACATCTTTTCTTACACACATTATAATAACTCTTTCTCTATTTTGAAGAATACCAATATAATGTGGTGAAAACATAGTAGGTTTTTCTAATAAATCATAACCTGCTTCTATTAAACTACTATAAATAGTTTTCCATGTGTTACCATCATTGTGTGAATAAAGATTTTTTACATTTTCCAAAAGAAGATATTTAGGTTTATGATAATTGACTATACGCATAATATCAAAGAAAAGAGTTCCCCTTGTTTTGTCTTCAAATCCCATTTGTTTACCACCTATAGAGAATGGTTGACAAGGAAATCCTGCACAAAGTACATCATGTTCGGGTATGTCTTTTTCATTTACCTTTGTAATATCTTCATCGGGTTGAATACCAAAATTATTAAAATATACCTCTCTACAATACTTATCTATATCGCAAGCATATACACATTTACCACCTAAAGTTTGCAATGCCAAATGAAAACCTCCTATGCCAAAAAAAGGTCTATAAATTTGAATTCGTTCATATTTTATTTATCCTATCCTACTGAGCTTGTTTTATTTTTTGTGTAAAACGTCTTAACATTTCTGTATATGTGCCATTATCGTATTTGTGAGAATGTATTTCTAATGCACCAACAAATTCTACAAAAGAAGTATCGTTGTTATAAGGTTGTTTTTTTATTTCTTCTTTTAGAAATTCATAAACTGTGCTATACCATATAACTTCACAATCTTGTACAAGTTGATATTTTTGTTCCATTCCTTTTACAAGTTTTGTTTTTTCTTCTGTATGAAATCTTAAAGAATGATAATCTGGTAAAAGCAAGAAGAATTTAGGACTAACATTCTTTAGTCCTAACTCCTCTAAAGTTTTACTTTTTATAACAGTTTTGTATTTATCCATTTGAGAAGAAATAACTTTATTGTTTTTATCGTATTGCAAATCCGAGAGATTGGCTTTTATCTTGTTTTCAATTACTGCCAAATAATTCTTTCCATACAATAGTATATCTGTATGTTCTTTTTCTCTTAGAACATGCAAATCATCAAAAACAATATCATTATCTACTGTACAAAGATGTTCTTTTGCGAATTTCTTAACAAACTCTGGATACTTCTCAGAGAAATATGCAAACATATTAGAATAAACCAACTCGTCATATTGTTTGCGACAAATCTCCAAAAGATTTATCTTCGTTACTTTTTCAATATTTATCTTAGTTATATTGTCTTCCCATAATGTTTTATTATCTATCAATGACAAAAGAGATGTATAATCTACAGAACTATCTTTTACATAATTCTTTAAAGAACGTTGTCTTGTATCTTTAAGAGATATAAACACATCACAATCATAATTTGGGTTGTTTCTTTTTGTGTTTTTCTTATCTGCATACTTTATTATTATACGTCTATTAGGACGTAATACTTTTTCTGCTTCAAAGGTTATAAAACAGTCCTTTAATGAAGGTTTGTTATGAATCTGTAAAAGACTTTTGCCAGAATAAAGAATAGTATCTGCTACATCATACTGAACTTTTGTATTTTCTGTGCTGTTCAAATATGGATTATATATCATCTTCAAACCTTTGGCAAGTCCCAAAACTTCCATAGCATTAGAATTTGGTACAGATACACCCAATATTATATTGTCAAAACAAAGTTTTCCTTCACTCAGATGTTCCATAGAGAAACTACCATATTCATTTAAATAGATAAAATGTTTGCCATTATCTGTTTTAAATAAATTTATGATTTCATGTCCTATATTTTCGTTAAGATATTCTCCCGAATACATTCTTAACAATACAATCTCTTTTGTCATTGTTTTTTTGTTTTATTTAATCATTCATCATTGAATCAAATTCCTCATCAGAAATAGTATCTACTTCATAATAGGCATCCTCTGCATTGTATTCTACAACTATTCTTTCTCCATTAGGATAATTTATGTTAATGTAAGATGATTCATCTTCTGTGTCATAATCACAATTTTCTACACCAGCATAAACTTCCAAAGCTCCTGCTATCAATCTCCAAGTATCACTACACTCCTCATCAAACCCACAACTATCATAATCTTTTATTTTTATATCCTTCATACCTGTATAATACAGAGTATAACTATCGTATTCATCTTGATTGTCTTCCCATTCTGATTTCATGTACTTGAAACAGTCTTCACGAACTTCATCTTCATCTGGTTCAATGCAGGAAACAAAAGAGACAAAATTACCGTCTTTACTGGTTACATACATCAACAGTACCCCTTGTCCTTGATATTGATTCATCTGTTCCTCATTTTGAGGCATTTCGATTTCTCTTAAATTTACTTGAACTTTTTTCATTTTTATTATTTTTACAGCGTTTCGGCTTCCTCTGATTATTCTTTTTATTTATTAAAATAAGAATCTATAACTCCAGAGGATTCTTCTATTTTCTTGCCGTCATATATTATATTACTTGCACTTGGATAGCAATGAATGTAATCTCCAGAATGTTCAAATCTTAATTTTTTAATGTCAAACTCTTCACCGTCTTTCAATGGGATAGTATATTCTAACGTTTCATCATCATATTCCTCACCCTCTACTTCTTCCCACTCATCATCGAAACATCTTTCTGTGGTTTTATCACTGTCTTCAAAAAAATACCATTCATTTCCGTAATATTCTTCTTTTATATCTACACCTTCAGGGACACAATCTTTGAGTGTGTAAGTAGAAATCTTGCCATTCACTTCCACTTCAAATTCATCGTCCCAACCGAGAGGAAAACAAAATGTTACATATTCATCACCTTCATCAAGATAATAATCTTCCTCTTCCTCATCATTTTCTTCATCACTATCATCCTCATCATCTTCGTCATCTTCTAAACAAGGAACATCAAAACCTATCATAGAAATGCAAGTTTCTTTTATTCGAACTATTGCTTCATTTGTATTATTAAGAAAACTTATTAGTTTGTTTCCTGTTTGGCGAGTATTCCAGTTTTCATCAATAGTAAAACCACATTGTTTAGAGATTTCTTTCATTGCCTCCATGCTGTTTGAGCATAACTCATCGTTTTTATAAACGGATATAGAATCGTTATCCTCTCTGTTAATTGTGTAATCTTTATACACAGCACTTTTCTTTGCCATAGTTTTTTTGTTTTTAGTTGTTAATAATTTATGTTATTGATATAATTTTTATTTTTTCATCTAAACCTTCTGCTTTTAATAATTCCTCAAATATATGTTTCTTCCCATAAGGAACATACACCGTTTCTACGCACTCTGGGAAGAACATAAATTCAACAGTTTCTGGGATATAAAGTTCTTTCAATTTAAAACAACTATCAAAAACACCCTCTTCTATAACTTCTAATCCATTTGGAAGTTCTATTCCTTGTAGTTCATAACAATGAGCAAAACATCTTTTTTGCAATCGTTTTAAATTGTCAGGCAGATGTACTTTCTTTAAATATTGACAACCAAAGAAAGCTCCTTCTCCTATATATGTTATATTGTTTGGTAGGTATATTTGTAGTAGATAATCACAAGACATGAAAGCATAATCGGATATATACTCTAAAGTATTAGGCAGAGTTATTTTGTTTATATAACTATTACTGAAAGCTCCCTCTGTAATACCCACGACACGATATTTTTTGTTGTCATAATATATATAATCAGGAATGACAACCTCTTCTTCTGTGAAAGATACTCTATCACACAAGGCAACTTTACCAGGTCTTGCAGTGAAAACATACTTAAGATTTTCTACTATTATTTCTTTCATCTTCATAATTTTTTATTGTTAGAAAACAAAAAATCTTCTTTCGCAGATGATGTTGTGAAATCAAATGCGACAGAAGTTATATAATCGAAAATGAAATTTTTTAAGTAAAATAGTAGATTTTTTCTTAGAAAAGATGTATTTATTTTTCTAATGTATTGATAATAAGCATAATCCCCCCCCCCATAAATTTAGGTGTCAAGGTTGTATATGTTTTATTCTTTAAATACATCTTAGAAAATATTTAGTTTATACGGTGTTGCAAAGATATAATTTTTTTGGATAAGAGAAAAACTTTTTTTAAGAATAATTTAAAGAAACAAAGAAAAATCGTTAATCTCTACATTTATTACAGGAAGTGCAATATCCTTTAACAAAACGAAATAAGTCCTGTTTTTATATGCTTTTTTATCGTTTTTTATAAATGAAAAAATATTTTCTTTTTCTTCTATCAAAGAAGGAATTTTATAGTACGTAGAAAGAAAATCGTAAATAGATAAGAAAGTTTCTTTATGCAAAGCAAAGTATTTTTCAGATATTTTCAAAGCATAATAAAGTCCTATAGCAACGGCTTCTCCATGTAGAAGATGTTCTGTTTGTGTTTTAGTCATATAATAAGATTCAAAAGCATGTCCTAATGTGTGTCCAAGGTTTAGAGTTTTTCTTTCTTCCTTTTCATAGAAATCTTTTTCAACTATTTCTTCTTTTATACGAATACATCTTTCTATAAATATATCTTCTATATATGAAAAATCCTTTTTCTCTATAAACAGTTTAGTATAGTCTTTGTCTGCAATAAGAAAAGTTTTCAGCATTTCTGCTACTCCATTCATTATCTGCCTTTGAGAGAGTGTTTTCAGAAAATCTGTATCAAGGAAACTAACAGTATGATGGTTGAACGTGCCTATAGCGTTTTTTACTCCATTTAGGTTTATACCTGTTTTACCTCCTATAGAAGCATCTATCATAGAAAGCAAAGTAGTAGGAATGTTTATATTCTGTATACCTCTTTTGTATATACAGGCAACAAAACCTCCTATATCTGTTACCACACCACCACCCAAGGAAATAAGCAAAGATTTTCTATCTGCATGGCTTTCAAGTAAAGAATTACAAATATTTTCTACAGTAATAAAGTTTTTGTTCTCTTCTCCAGAAGGTATTTCTAATATAGTTGCTTGTCGTTCTGAAATTTCATCTACTTTATCTACCAAAATAGGAAGACAATGTTTGTAAGTATATTCATCTACCAAAACAAAAATCTGAGAAAAAGAGTTTTCTATTAGATATTGTTGCAATTCTTCTATCTTGTGCATAGTTTCTATGGTTTTATATACGTTTTTTGTTTATTCATCTTTCTCACTTAGTTCCAACCAAAGCATTTCTTTGTCATTTAACTCTGCTATTATTCTCTCTATCTCTTGGCTTGTGTTTAGTAGTTCTTCGGTAGATAAACCGTCAGAAGAAAGTTTTTCTGTCAGTTCTTGTTTCTTTTGTTCCAATAGGGGTATCTCTATTTCTAAACTTTGTTTAGTCTTTCTTTCATTAAAAGAGAGTTTATTTTTGTTTCTGTTTTGTGCTTTCTGTTCTTTATATAACGTTGCACCACTATTTTCTGTAGAAGTTTTTAGAGATTTCTCCTGTTTGCGCTGCAAAGAAAGATACTCTTCATACGGCACATAACAATCTTTTATTTCACCCTCTTTTGTGAAAATAAATGAATGGTTCTCTGAAATATTTTCTATAAATCGTTTATCGTGTGATACTATGAGCAAACAACCTTTATAGTTCTTTAAAAAATCTTCTAAGGTGAGCAAAGAATAAATATCCAAATCGTTAGTAGGTTCGTCTAAGATTAGAAAGTTAGGGTTTTGTATCAATGTTTTAAGAAGATACAATCTACGTTTTTCTCCTCCAGACAAAAGACTATAAGGTGAAAACTGCATAACCTTTGGAAATCCAAAACGGAGAAGAAATTCAGATGCAGAAATATAGTCGTTTTTGTTGTCATTACTTATCTGTATGTTCTCTGCTACATCTTTTATTACGTCTATAACACGTTTATCCTCTGTTTCCTCCAAACCTTGCTGTTGATAATAACCAAATTCTATTGTCTGACCTTTTGTAATCGTTCCACTGTCTGCCTTTTCTTTACCCATAATAATGTTAAGCAAGGTTGTCTTTCCACAACCATTCTTTCCTATTATAGATATTTTATCCCCCTTTTTGAAATTGTAAGAAAAGTTTTTTATCAACTCCCTTGCACCAAAAGATTTGTTTATAGAGTTTATCTCCAATATCTTTTTGCCCATTCTTTTCTCTATAACAGAAAACTCTTCTTGTTGTTTTTCTACAGGTTGAAATGCTTTCTCTTTTATTGTTTCAAAGTTCTCTATCCTCTTTTTGCTTTTGGTACCTCGTGCTTGTGGCATACGTTTCACCCAATCCAATTCTTTATAATATAGATTGCGTGCTTTTTCCTGAGAAGATTGTTGTAGTTTTTGTTTCTCTGCTTTCTTTTCTATGAAATAATCAAAGTTACCATGATATTTGAACATCTCTGCTTGAGATAGTTCATATATATCTGTGCAAACCGTATCTATAAAATCTCTATCGTGTGTAACAACTAAAAATGTTGTCTTTTTTTGTACGAAATAGTTTTCTAACCATTTTATCATATCCATATCTAAATGGTTAGTAGGTTCATCTAATACGTAAAAGTTACTATTGTGTAACAGAACATTTGCAAGGGCTACTTTTTTCTGTTCTCCACCAGAGAGAAGGTTGAGAGGCTTTTCCAAATCCTTTATTCCAAAAACATCTAATATTTCTTTCGCTTTAGCAAAAAATACCTCCTGTTCATCGTGTTCGTCATAGTTTTTTTTCAGTTCTTCTATTATACTATGGTCTTGTTTTATCCAAGTACTTTGAGGTAGATAGACAGGGTAGGCTTCAGAATTAAAAGTTATAAGTCCGTTATCTTTCTCCCTTTCATCAAAAAGCATATTAAGTAAAGTACTCTTCCCTTCTCCGTTTCTACCTATAAGAGCAACCTTTTGATATTTGTTTATTCCAAAACTTAAATCTTCAAAAATAACTTTTGTACCAAAACTTTTATAAAGATGTTCTACTGTTAGAATACTCTCAGCCATTAGTTTCTAAGTTTATAGTTTGACGGTTTTTCAAAAGGATAAGATAAGATGGTGTTTATTTTATGATTTTTTACTTTCAGTTTTATTTTCTGCTCTTGACTTCCTAACAAAGCATTTACATCTATCTCATAAGGTAACCAATATTTGTTATCTACTTTCATAGAAAGTTTCTTTATGTTACCTTTACACTTAGGAGAGTTCAGCACAACGTTCTGAACACTATCTGTAAACATACTCTGAACAAAATCATAGTCAATAGGCATTCCTATTAAAGAGTTTGCTATAGAATAAGGTATGGATATAAATTCTTTTTCCATCTTATTTATAACAAAAACACTATCTTTGGTAAGCAAAGCCCTTACTCCCTCTATACCGAAAGAAGTTGCAGAAACCCATATAATACTGTCGTATGCTATTCTCACTGTAGCAGAAAAAGGTATGCTTTTATAAGAACCACTCACCTTTGAAGTATAGGTTTGAAATGGTTTTTCTTTCTGTTGCAGTGTTGGAGTTTGAGTTATTTTTATTGTATCTTGTTTGTTTTCTCTTGTAGTAGGAGTATTTATTACCTGTTGTTTAGTGTCATTTGTTGAGGTATTTTTTCTTGCTGTCTTTTTAGAATGATGACAACCTGTAAAAACAAATAACAATATAAGTATGTATACTATCTTTTTCATTTCGTTTTTATTTTTTCTATTATTGCGTTGTAGTGGTCAAGGTAAGTCTTTTCCCATAAAGATTTTTCACCCTTTATTTGTTGCATTACTTCAAGGGCTTGTTGATATTTTCCTTGTTTATAAAGCACCCATGCATAAGTATCTAAAAAAGTATAATTATCTGGGTATTGTTCTACAACCTTGCTTGCCATAAGTTCTGCTTTGTCAAGGTCTTTGTCTTGCAAAGCAAGGTAATAAGCATAGTTATTCAGAACAAAATTATTGTTTGGGTTGATTTCTAAGACTTTGTCATAATAAGAAAAACACTCTTCAAAGTTTTTCATCTGGTAATAACAGTCGCCTATGTTCATATAGAAATCTTCTAACAACGCTTTATCCTTTCCACACAAAGAAACACCAAGTTGTAATGCTTCTATAGCGTTTTTATAATCTTTTTTCGCTTCAAGGTTTACACCTTTGAATAAATAGGGTAGAGGTTGTTCAGGGTAGGTTTCTATGACTTCGTCTGCTGTTTTTATCATTTGGTCTGCATCGTTTTGAGTGCTAAGAGCAAAAAGCAGGTTTTGATACAAAGAATAATCAACGCAACCTTTGTCTATGGCTTTGCGAGCAGATATAGCAGCGTTGTTGAAGTCTGTTTTTCTCATATAACCTGTATGAAGCAGAGCATACACTTGACACTCTGTAGTATCTCCAGAATTTTCCATAAGTTGCAACAAAGAGAAAAATCTCTCAAAAGTCAGAGAATCTGTATCTACTCTACTACCATAAACAGAATAAATAATACTTACCTTTGTAGCAGTTTCTATATCTGATTGCTGAACGGCTTTTGAAAGATAATGATAAACAGAATCATCGTTTTGCTTTATCATATAGTAGTTTGCAAAAGTAAAATTCAAATCCTTATTATCTGGGTCTATACTTTGTACTTTATTGTAGTATTCAAAGGCTTTGTCATAGTCTTTATCTTTCATCTTCATTTCAGCAAGTATGGAATAATAACGGGATTGAGTAGGGTAGGCCTTTGCAAGTTTTTTTATCTCTTGTTCTGCTTTGCTGTATTCTTTTTGTTCTCTGTATAAGTAGAACTTTTGCATGGAAGTTGTTTCATTCACTCCAAATCTTTTCTCCATTCTATCCAAAACAGACAACTCACCTTTTTTATCTCCTTTTATATGATATATTGCTCCAAGTTGTTGCCAATATTCTAAGACTTCTGGTTGGGAGGCAACTACTTTTTCAAATACTGAGGCACAATTATCATAATCTTTTACCGCCATATATATTTGTGCCAATTGTATTTTGTACCAATCGTTGTTATCATCGGATTGGACGGCTTTTTTACCATAATCTATTGCCAGAGTAACATCTTGTTTCTGAAAATACAGATTGGATAAATAGTATAGTGCAGTAGAATTGTTTTTATCCTTGTTTAACACATCTTGGAACAAAGATTCAGCCTTTGAAATGTTGCCATTGGTATATTCTGTTACTGCATCTATAATTTCTGCATTCAAAGAATAGTTTTCATTCTTAGCACCGTTACTTGTAGTCTTTTTAGTAGAAGAACAAGACAAGGTAACGATGGCAAGAAACAATATTATAAATATTCTATTTAACATTTTTATAATTGTATATTAGAGTAAGCCCCTAAGGAAAGATTTTCTGCTTGTTTAGTATAATGAACACTCTCTCCTGTCATAGTGTTTTCCCAAACAACATTCTCAACAAAGGAATTTTGTCCTATGATACTATTTTTTACAACAGAGTTTTTGATTTCTACATTGTTCTCTATACTAACATAAGGTCCTATAATACAAGATTCTATCTTCACATTCTCTCCTATATAACAAGGTTCTATTATAAAGGAATCTTTTATTTGAAGATTTTTTCTCTGTTCTTTTTTGCCCATATTCAGAGCCAAAAGACGTTGATTTGTATAAATAACAGCATCTTTGTTGCCACAGTCAAGCCATTCCTTAACTTGTTCAGTGCGGAATGAAAATCCATTTTGAAGCATATTTTCTAATGCATCTGTCAATTGATATTCCCCACCTTTTGTTATGTTGTTATCTATAAGTCTTTCTATCTCTTTGTAAAGTCTTTTGCCATCTCTGAAATAATAAATTCCTATTAGAGCCTCTTTACTTACAAATTCTTTTGGTTTCTCTACAAATTGTGTTATTTCACCTGTTTGTTCGTTTTTTCTTACAACACCGAACTGCTGAGGATTATCTACACAATAGGTCCAAAGGATACCTTCTTGTTGTAGGTTCATTTTGAAATCTGCCTTGAAAAGTGTATCTGCAAAAGCTACAATAGTATTTCCTTGCAAATATTCTTTGGCACACCATATAGCATCGGCAGTTCCAAGTGGAGTAGTTTGATAAAATATTTTTCCTTCTGCACCCAAAGATTCTGCTATTTGCAAAAGTTCCTTTTCTACTTTCTCTCCAAAATTGCCAACAACGAAACCTATCTTATCTACTTTATTTTCGCAAGTGGAAACTATCGTTCTGCATAACACTTTAACTATTTCTTCTCCGCATACCTTTACTAAAGGTTTTGGTGTGTTTAGGGTGTGAGGTCTTAACCTTTTACCCATTCCTGCCATAGGTATTATTATATTCATAACTCTATTCCATATTTTGTTTATAGTTGCAAAGGTACAAAAACTTTCATAATCTTTTTATCTAAAGGTATAAAAATTATAACTCTTTCCTTTATTTTAACATAATAAAGATAACTTCAGAAAAAGAAAATATTATATTCTTCTTGCCAAATTTGTTTTTGTTTTTCTCTTTTTAGATAATATTTTGCTTTAGCAAAACTCTTTTTTCTTTTTTGATAAAAAGGAAATGAAAAAAAGGCGATGCATTATTATTTTTTATATCTTTGCAAATGTTATTTATATTCTAAACAAAAACAAATAAAGTTATGCAACAAAGAAACATTGATATGTTTGTAATGACAAACAGAGAGAACTTTACACCTGCAGATTTGATGCTTGTAAAAGAAAAACTGCAACAAATGGACGATGAAAAGTTTATGTTAGTTCAGACCATAGAATTTCAAAAGCCTATAATTATGTTGATAATATCTATTTTCTTGGGTTATTTGGGTATAGATAGATTTTTGCTTGGCGATATAGGACTGGGAGTAGCAAAACTTTTAACAGCAGGTGGTTGTGGTATATGGCAGATAATAGATTGGTTTAGCATACAAGACCGTACCAAAAAGAAGAATTATCAAAAGTTTGTAGAGAATACAATGTTTTAAATTTTTGATGCAAAAAAACTTTGCAAGATTATTAAAGATGATAGTTGTATTACTATTGTCTGTGGTTTATTTTTATTTTGGTAAAAGTATATCTGTTGAGTGTGTGTTCAGAAGAATTACTGGTCTACCTTGTGTTGGTTGTGGTAGCACAAGGGCTATAAGTTCTCTTTTGAAAGGAAATGTTTTAGATGCTTTGTATTATAACCCTGTTACAGTGTTGCTTGCTTTTGGATTTATAATTCTTTTTGTTATTTGTATAATAGATGTTCTGTTTAAGACAACCTATGCAGATAAACTCTTATATATAAAACTGAAAAAGAGAGATTATGCGATTATTATTTTGATTTTTCTAAGCAATTGGACGTTTAATATTATAAAGTTTATGTAGTATTTTTTCAAAAAGAAAACCCAGCAACAAGAAAATATTGTTGCTGGGTTTTGTTGTAAAGGTTTATTATGCTTTTTCTTAACCTAAACGTTTTAGTTGTACAGTGAAGTGTCTCATAAGAGGTGCTTCCCATTCTATAGCCACACCACGAGTAATCTCATGTCTGCGGTCATAAACGTTTTTCAAAGAAGCAGCTATAACGTCCATATGATTGTTTGTATAAACTCTTCTTGGAATACATAGACGTAACAAATCCAATCCACCAAAACGGTTTTCTCTTGTTACAGGGTCGCGGTCTGCAAGCATATAACCTATTTCGCATGCTCTAACACCACTTTCCAAATAAAGTTCACAAGTAAGTGTTTGTCCAGGGAATTCTTCTTTTGGTATTTGGTCTAAAACCTTGTCTGCATCTACAAATATAGCGTGTCCACCAGCAGGTCTTTGATAAGGAATACCATATTCGTCAAGTTTCTTTGCTAAATATTCTACTTGTTTAATACGTGTTTCAAGCATATCAAACTCAGTATTTTCGTCCAATCCCTGTGCTATAGCGTTAAGGTCTCTTCCATTCAATCCACCATAAGTAATATATCCTTCAAAAGGAATACAGAATAATTTGCAACCTTCATAAACTTCTTTGCTTCTTGTTGCAATAAATCCACCCATATTTACTATAGCGTCTTTTTTACAAGACATTGTAGCCATATCAACGTGAGAATACATTTCTAAAACTATTTCTTTTATAGTTTTTTCTTTGTAACCTGCTTCACGTGTTTTTATAAAGTAAGCATTTTCTGCAAAACGTGCAGAGTCCATAACAACAGGTACTCCGTATTTATGACATAATGCACAAGTTTCCTTTATATTCTGCATACTAACAGGTTGTCCTCCTTTAGTATTGTTTGTAACAGTAAGTACCATGAAAGGAACGTTACCTTTGTTTTCTTCCAAAACTTTTTCAAGCTTTGTCAAAGAAACATTACCTTTAAAAGGAAGTTCAAGTTGTGTATCGTTTGCCTCATCTATAGTAACATCTATAGCAAAAGCATGACGAGATTCTATATGACCTTTTGTTGTGTCAAAATGAGCATTTCCTGGTATAACATTACCCTCTTTTACAAGGTAAGAGAATAAAACGTTCTCTGCTGCACGTCCTTGGTGTGTAGGTATAACATAGTCCATACCAAAGATTTTCTTTACCATGTTTTCAAACTTGTAAAAAGAAGTTGCACCAGCATAACTTTCATCTCCAAGCATCATTTGAGACCATTGCTCTTGGCTCATTGCTCCTGTTCCAGAGTCTGTAAGAAGGTCTATATAAACTTGTTCTGCTTTCAATTGGAAAACATTGTAATGTGCTTCTTTAAGCCATTGTTCTCTTTGTTCGCGTGTAGATTTTTTCAAAGGTTCTATCATCTTTATTTTCCACGCTTCTGCAAATGGTATTTCCATAACTTTTTTTTGTTTTTTTGTGAATAACTATATGAATATTTTTATTTTAGAATAATAAAATTCTATGAAAACGAAACACAATAATAATATTGTGTTATGAAATGAAATCTTTACAAAGAAAAACTATCTCTTTCTTTCACGTTAAGAAACTCGTGAGAAAGAAATCCAAAAGATAATATATTTGATAATCCTTCTTGCATATTTGCAAAAGTACAACAAGAATTTTAAACCTGCAAATTTATTTTGGAAAATTTTATAAAATCCATATTTTTGTATATCTATATTTTACTTAGTCTTCTTTGTATTCCA
The DNA here is from genome assembly GCA_017469625.1 of Bacteroidales bacterium. Classification (GTDB taxonomy): domain Bacteria; phylum Bacteroidota; class Bacteroidia; order Bacteroidales; family P3; genus Scybalousia_A. Next base: position 316 of record JAFUGA010000026.1, on the reverse strand, counting down.
CGAAACTTTGTTTTAATTTTCTAAAACAAAGAGATAGAATTCTAAAACAAAGTTCTACAAAATTAAAACAAAGAGATAGAAAATTCTTTCTTTGTTTTAGAAAATTAAAACAAAGTTTCGTGGGAAGGTGATGAAATATTAGTATTATAATAGTTTATAAAAAGGTTTAGTAATAAAAAAGACCGCTTTTTGAAAAGCGGTCTTTTGGTTAGATGTTTATCTTTGAAAAACTATTTTTTGATAAGTTTTTCGGTGTGGTTGGTTGTGTCAGTTACTATTCTTATGTAATATACTCCACTTGCGAAGGTTGAAGTTT
>JAFUGA010000046.1 GCA_017469625.1 Bacteroidales bacterium | reverse complement strand
GTTGTTGATGGTTGAAATAAAGATATTTATTGGTGGTTATAGAGAAGGTGAGCACCTCTTACCATTCCGAACAGAGAAGTTAAGCCCTTTATCGCCGATGATACTGCAACAAGTATGTGGAAAAGTAGGTTACTGCCAATTACTAAATAGAGTTGTAAACTTATTAATGTTTGCAACTCTTTTTTTTCTATGTAAGTAAGTTTATCTAATTGAATTGATTAACAATATTATTAAAAACCACATCCGTTACAACGATTGAAAAACTATGGAACTGCATTTTAGTATATTAAAGATATAGGTCTATGAAATGGAATAAAATAAAATAAAATAAAATAATACTTCTTTTACTCACGTCTCAGAGAAATTTAACCTTTTATCATTGCAAAAAAACAAAATGAATTTAGCCTACTATAAAACCTGTTTACTGCAGTGTTTCACCATCTCGCATCGGTGCGAGATGATTTTTATACAAAAAAAGAGGGGGTCTCACAATCAATGCCCCCCCATTAAGAGGTAAGGTTAATGCTATGCAGCATAAGTAACTACAACATGTTGTAGTAAAATGCATCATCTTACCTCCTGTAAGGTATCCTTCTATGATACTACGATAGTGATTGATGTTTGCATGATAGGTGGTGTTTAGAATGGGATTATATACTCACCGAAATGTTGTGCAGATAGTGTTTTAGCAGTTCCCGACAACTTGAACTGAAGCATCATATACTTCCCTGTATTCTTTAACCCAATAGGTTATGCCATTCACTACTTCCTTTCCAAGTTGTCTTCCACTATCTCTACGACAAACCGTACTGCACTCATTTTTGGCCTCTTGCTTGGCTTTATCGGGAGAGGATTCGCAGACAGTATAGGAGACTGTACTAATAGAAGGAGTGGAAAATGCCTTATCACTGTAGTAGTTGTCTGTGTAGAACACTTTTGTTATCCTAATAGTAACAGTTACTTGATACTTGGTTTGTGCATTGACATAACCCATTGCTACAAAGACGAGAATTAATGACAATATAAACTTTTTCATTTTGATTTGTTGTCGGTTATATACCATAGACACATCGGTTTTAGTTTTAACTTATTTAATTTTAATATTTTAATAGTGCCGAGGTATTTGGGATATGCACATAAAAAGAGCGTGGCACTTTTAAGTCTTCATCGGTGTTTACGAGGTCTTCGACTACCTACCAATCCCAATTACAACAAATAAGCCCACGCTATTAGCGGGAGCGCTGTCGTATTCTCTGGAATTGGTTTTTGAAAGTGTCGAAGTTTCGTAAACACCAGATAAACTATTTCGCTTTTTCCTATTCTATGATATGCATACTAAACTATGCTCTATGTTTCATTGGCAATTCTTTTCGTTAATAATTATGTTTTTATTCACTTGCAAAGATATAAAAATAATCATACATACAAAGAAATTTTTATTACAAAATAGTTTTGTTTGTACTTCTTTGTTTCGCTCTCACGAAACTTTGTTTTAATTTTGTAGAACTTTGTTTTAGAATTCTATCTCTTTGTTTTAGAAAATTAGAATCAAGTTTTAGAATTCTATCTCTTTGTTTTAATTTTCTCTTTCTTTGTTTCGTGAGAGTAGAACTTTGTTCTGAGAGTTGCGAAAGGTGGGTGTAACAAATAAAACTTGATTTCGTGGTTGTGAAATCAAGTTTTATGTTTTCAAACTTTTAGTTTATATAAAATTTTTGTGAATAGGGGATAGGTTTGTTTATTGTTTTAGTGGGAATATTGTTCCGTCAATATTTGCATGTAAAATATCATAAGATTTACTCAAGGTAACTGTATGATTGTCTTTGCATTCTATAACCAAACCACCCTTACCGTCTTGTTTAATGTTCTGAAAAATATACTCTTTTGTAGAGTTGCCTTCATGCAAAACAAGTTTGGTTTCAGATATATTTATTTTTGTGTCTTTCTGTGCAGGTACGGTTGCAACTAAATCGCTATATTTCATGCCAATGCTATTAGGTTGGTCCGCCTTTTCTACTTTTACATTCTCTATAAGTGTTGCTGAGGCAATTAAATCGCTGTATTTTATGCTAATAGTATCAACGGCTTTCTCCTTCTGTATAGCATTCATCATAGTTGGAACATCGTATTCCCCTACAAAATTCTTTATACTTTGAGCATTAACTCCCAAAGATGCAAGTATAATACCTGTTGTTAAAATTATTTTTTTCATCTTTTTACTGTTTTTTAGTTATTATTTTTTGTTCTTTACTCGTGTTAAGTTGTACTTGTTCTATTTGGTAAGTGTTGATTTAAAGGATTTTAATATCATTTATTAAAAAATTAAACAAGAAAACTTAACCCTGCAAATGTACTAATAATTTTTACTAAGACAAAATCTATTTCCATTTTTTTGCAAGAAAAATAATTAGGAACAAGATTTTGAAAAGAAAATTAACGTTTTATAAAATAAATATAAAGATTTTGCGTTTTTAAACATATAATAAATTAGGATAAGAGTATGAAAAAGGCTTGTTATATATTGATAATCTTTGTTTTATATAGTGTTTCATCGTTTGCACAGTGGAAGACTGACACTTTGGAGAGTAAGGAAAATTTTGCATTTCATACTTCAGCATCGTTTGGCAAGGATTGGTGGAACAACAGTTATTTTATGACTGAATATGGTTTTGATTACAAAAAATATTTGACACATAGACTGTCTTTGAGAGCAGGTTTTGATATATATGATTTGCATACAAATCAGAAACTTAGAGATTTAGCACCACGAAGAAATGATGTGAATGCTATGGTTTATGTTGGTGCAGACTACATAGTAAGTGATAGATTGGAAATATCTGGTACTCTGATGTTTGATTCTTGGAATTCAACAATAGGAGCAGATGTAGATGTTTTGTATAAGTTCAGCGAAAACTCGTTTCTAAATGTGTCGGCTACCTTTATTCAAGGGCTACAGTTTTCTGGCCACCATAAGCCCGTCCCTTATTGGAATGATTAGGTTTTCCACTCTTTCGTCCTGTGTAACTTTTAGATTGAATTCTCTAATGGCTTGAGTTTCTTTATCATTCACGTAATCCAAGCCCACTTTTCCATACCACAAAATATTGTCTGCTATAAGTAAGCCTCCTTTGTTTAACTTCTCAACACCCATATCAAAATACTCGGGGTAATGAACTTTTTCTGCATCTATAAAAATAAGGTCGTAAGTTGTAGATAATTGTTTTACAACGTCTAAGCCTTGTCCGAAGTACATATTTATTTTGTCCAAAACATTGTTTTTTGCAAAACTTTCTCTTAGAAACTCCTCGTATTCTTGCAGGGCTTCTATGGTGTCTATCTTGCAATCGTCTTCGGTAGCCAAAGCGAAACATAGGGTAGAGTAACCCGAAAAAGTGCCTATCTCAAGTATGTTTTTAGGTTTTAAAAGTCTGCAAATCAACATAAGAAACTCGCCTTGCCAATCTCCTGACAACATATTGGGTCTTACAAACTTAAGATGAGTTTGGCGTTCTAGTTCTCTGAGTGAGGGATTATTGTTTGAGTGCATCTGCTTGCAATAATCTTCCACTCTCTTGTCAATAAAAGGGTGAATTTGTTTTACTTTATCCTCATTATCATTTGAATACATAGACAATTCTTGTTGATTTCAAAGTGTTTAAAACTTATTCTGCTTTTATTTTCTTTATAATATTTGTGGTAGAATAACCATCTAAAAACTCTATTGTAGTAACCTCTCCACCATTTTTTTCTACAATATCTCCACCAACAATATCCTCTTTTTTATAGTCTGCACCTTTCACTAAAACATCTGGTTTTATGGCATTTATAAGATTATACGGAGTATCCTCTTCAAACATTACCACATAATCAACGCAAACAAGAGAGGCAAGAATAAAAGCACGAGAATCTTCGTCTTGTATAGGCCTTGTTTCGCCTTTTATTCTTTTTATGGAATTGTCGGTATTTAGCCCCAAAATAAGCACATCGCCCAATTCTCTCGCCTTTGATAAATAGTCTATATGCCCTTTGTGAAGCAAATCAAAACAACCATTGGTGAAAACTATCTTTTTGCCTTTCATTTTAAGGTTTTCCAAGACGGCTATCAAATCTTTAGAGTCTAATATTTTGTTTTTAATCTCCTGTAACATTGTCTTTTGCATTTTTATTTTTGTTTCCTTTTGCAAAGATGATAAAGCCTATAGGTCCTATAATGACAGGTCCTATCTGAGATACCAACCAGCACAACCAACCCAAAGCATAACCAACGGCTCTTTTTATACTATAAACCTCTAATACCTTTGCAAAAATAGTAGGGTAAATACCTATACCTCCAGGTGTTATCATAGTACCTATGGAACCTAAAACAGTAACAACCATTGCTTGTTTCATACCCAAAGAAAATGTTTCTGTCATAGCCTTGAAAAGAATCCAAGTGCCGAAAATCCACAAAAACCATATAAAAAGCGAATAGGCAATGAAAAGGTAAGGTCTTTCCAATTTCAAAACGGTTTTCATTCCTTGCCAAATACCAGAAAAGAAACCTTTTATTTTATTATAAATCTTGTTATTAGAGAGTCTTTTTCTGAAAATGAATAACAGAATTATTGCAAAGAGAACTCCGATAATTCCTATAACAAATAGAAATGTGTATTTATTAAGGTCTATGTTCAGATTATCAATAATATAGTCTTTGAAAAGGTTGTATTCAAATAGAAAGGCGACAAAAAATATAAGAACGAACAAAAGAGTATCCACAGCACGTTCTGTAATAACTGTACCTAAGGTTTTATCAAAACTTACTTTGTATCTGCTTGTTATCATAGTAGAACGGACTATTTCTCCCAAACGTGGCACAGCCAAATTGGTAAGATAGCAACTCATAACCGCCAAAAAAGTATATCCTTTTCCTATTTCATAACCCAAAGGTTTTATGAGCAAACACCACCTTAAAGCCCTAATATAGTGAGAGAAAGAATTGATAACCACAGCCAACACAAACCAGAAATAGTTTGCATATTTAAACGAGTTAAACATATCATTAACCTCGTCATTACTCAGCTTGCTTACAAACCACCAAACAAAAAACAATGCCAACAAAAAGAAGAGGGCAATCTTTAAAGTGCTTTTAATCTTTTTGTTCATTGCTATAGATTGTAAAAAGAAATTTGTACGTGAAAACCTTGTGTAGCAGTGCTATATCTTGTTGTTATGAGGGAAGATAACGGTAGGTTTAAATGTTTTTGCTTCGTTGTAATCCATAGTCGCAAAAGAAACGATGATAACTAAATCGTCTATTTGTGCCAATCTTGCAGCAGCACCGTTCAAACCTATAACGCCAGAACCTCTTTTGCCTTTTATAGCATAGGTGTCAAACCTTGCACCCGAGTTTATGTTGTATATATACACTCTTTCGTTCTCTAAAATACCAGCGGCTTCCATAAGTTCTTCGTCTATGGTTATAGAGCCTATGTAATTCAAGTCTGCTTGAGTAACTTTTACTCTATGAATTTTTGATTTTAAGACTTCTATCTGCATTTCTTTTCTGTTTCTGTTTTTTCAAAAGATTTGCAAAAATATGAATAATTTTTGTTCTCACAAATCTTTTATATTGCTTTTTTGATTATGTTATAGTCTGTTTGATATTTGAATAAAGGATAAATAAACCATAAAAACAGAAAAAGCAAGGAAAAATAAGGTGCTTATGATTGCAGGTATATGAGTGTTTTTCTGTATGTTATAAGAATCTCCTGCTTTTTTGCTTGACGAGATATTTATCTTTAAAAGTTCAAGTGTAGTACTTAAATTTTCCAAAAGCAGAATGCAAGCATAGATGTAAAGAATATATGTTTGATATTCAGAAAACAAAGGTAGATAAACCACAAGAATATTAAACGTTGTAAAACAAAGTGTCCATACTATGCCAAAAGACGAACGTATGTAAAGGATTAGTGCAAGTAGATTTATAACTATAAGAATATAAAACAGATAATAGTTTATTTGACTGTACAAATACCTTATTATTATATAACCTAAAAAGGCTGGAATAACGTAACCAGAGAGTGAAACAAGAAGTTGTTTGAATTTGTTTTTGCTAACAGTAGTACAAGAGCCTGAAAAATCGTTGTTAATCTTTATTTCCTTGACCTTATCTCCAAGAATTAGGGCTATGAAAGCGTGAGAAAATTCGTGTATCAGCGTATTTAATGGTCTGAAACATAGAGAAAAAGGATATAATCTTAGTAAGATGATTACTATTACAGGTATTATGATAAGAAAATTTCTTTCCATTATATCTTATTCCAAATATTCCAACAGTATTCGGCTTGTAAATACAGCATTTCCAAACCGTTGATTATCTTTGCACCGTTTTTGTATGCTTCACATAGCAAAGTAGTTTTGGTAGGATTATATATCAAATCAAAAACAACGTGTTTTGAGTTTATCTTTCTTGTATCTATGTCAGAAATAGCAGGATAGGAATCTAACCCACAAGGTGTTGCATTCACTATAAGGTCAAAACCATTGTAGTTTTCTTTGTTTAAATCTTCGTAAGTTATGTAGTTCTCTTCTTTAGAGAAAGAACGAGAAACGAAAACGTAAGAAATATTTAGACTATCCAAAGCATAGGCAACAGATTTCGCTGCACCACCAGAACCTAAAATCAAAGCACGGTGCAGGTTTTTAATATCTGTATTGTTTTTTAAAGACTCTCTGAAAGCCAACCAATCGGTATTGTAACCAATAAGTTTATTATCCTCCACTTTCACGCAATTAACAGAAAAGATTTCTCTTGCAACTTCGTCTATTTCATCAAGATAAGAAAATATTTCTTGCTTGTAAGGAGAGGTAACATTAAACCCTTGCAACAAAGGATTGTCTTGTATTATGTTTGGCAAAAGAGAGAGAGTTTTTATTTCAAAACATTCGTATTTGTAACCCTTCAATCCCAAGGCAATAAACTTGTCTGTAAAGTATCTTTGGGAAAAAGAGTGGGAGAGAGGATAACCCAAAAGAGCAAAGACATTCTTTTGCAACATAAGATGTTTAGTCGTTTGCTTTGTTTTTCTTTCTCAGTCCTTTATAAAGCAAATAGCCAACAAACAAAACTGCCAAACCAAGTATGATATAAGATAGTTCGTTGCTATATTTCTCTATAATATCTTGTTGTCCTTTTGCTATGTAACCTATAAGAGCAAGTACGGTGTTCCAAACTCCTGCACCCAAAACAGTAAAGATGATAAAGGTAAAAATATTCATCTTCGCAATACCTGCAGGTATGGAAATAAGTTGTCTAACTGCTGGCACAAGTCTTCCTACAAAGGTAGAGATTTTTCCATGTTTTACGAAATAATCTTCTGCTTTCACAACCTTTTCTTTGCTGAGTAATAGCATATTGCCAAGTCTTGAGTCTGCAAACTTATATATTATAGGTCTGCCTATAAGCAAAGCAAGTACATAGTTTATCAAAGCACCTATCAAAGCACCCAATGTTCCAAATACAACAACAAGAACAATATTTAAATCGCTGTTATCCAACGAGGCTTTATAGGCTGCTGGTGGTATAACCACTTCTGATGGGAATGGAATAAAAGAACTCTCTACTGCCATAAGCAAAGTTATGGTTCCATAGTTAAGATTATCGTTGTACCACGAAACAACCTTTGCCACAGTGCTTTTCTCTTGTTGCGGTTGTTTTATATTGTTGTTGTCTTGCTGAGCAAAAACTGTAAAAAACGAAACGAGTAATAGACAAAACACTATTACCACACCTTTTTTTCTGAACTTAAGCATTTTGTAATTCGTTAAGGGCTTTTATATAATTTGTATTGTTTAACAGATTGGGATAATTGTTTTCTATCTCTTTTTGAAAATCCTCTATCTTCATTATATATCTTAGGGCTTTGATAACATAAGAGTAGTAATTACTGTCCATACATGCTATTTCCAACATAGCGAAATACACATCATCTGAAAAAAGATTTATCCTTATGCAATCCTCTAAGATTTTTATTGCCTGCAAAATATTGTTCTCTTCTGCATTTATGTAAGATAGAGCAATATAGCACGCCAATACTATATCGTCATCTTCATCGTTTGTAAGGTCTAAAAATATCTCCTTACTCTCGTCTATCAATCCGCTATCGTGCAGTTTTTCCGCAAAATCAAGAAAATATTTGCTTTCAAAACCTAAACTCCACGCCTTTGCCAAAAGTTCTTTGGCTAAAATATCTCTGTGTAAAGCAAAATAACAGTGTGTAAGTCCCAAAATAGTATTAGGTAAAAAAGCACCGTTTTCCAATTCCATAGCCTTTCTATAATATGTTTCTGCCATATTATAGTCTTTCTTTACCATAAAAGTATTGGCTATGTTGTTATAATAATTGAATGGTTCTTTGGAATATTCTGCTGCTCTAAGAGATTCTTGTACAAACTCTTCGTCCTTTGATACAGCAAACAAAATATCTGCCAATATAGCGTGCCTTGTTTCGTCTTCATCGTCTATGGCTATAGCATATCTTAAAGATTCTATGGCTTGTTCGTATTGGTCTGTTTCGTAATACAATGCACCAAGAAAACACCATATAGTATCATTGAAAGGATGTTGCTGAGTTATGTTTGAAAGTGTTTTTATAACCCTACCTCTTAAAGAAGGGTAGTCTGTACATTTTACATAATTTAAAGCAATAGCACCGTCTTGGTCATCTTCATACAAAGCCTTTCTTATCAAAGGTTCTGCTTTCTCATACAAACCACGCATAAGATATATTCTACCCATAAGATAATAATTGTAGTAATAATCATCTCCATCGCTTATAAGTTTCTTAAGTATATCTTCTGCCTCTTGTATATGAGTATTGCTTTCTATGTAAATACCTGCCAATGTTCCATATACGTAAGAAGAAGGAGTGTTTTTTAAACATTCCTGCAAGGATTCTAAGGCTTTGTCGTATTTTCCATCAGATACATAAACATCTGCCATACGCATAGCCACCTCTTCATCATCTGGAAACAGACTGTAAGCCTTATGTGTTACCTCTATAGCCTTGTTTTCCATGTCGTTGTCATGGTACCAATCTATAATATCCACATAATCCTCCGAATCAAACCAAATCTTTTCTCCACCTTGAGAACGTTCGTATTTTTTTACAAGTCTTAATATTTCTCTTTCTTCTTCGTTCATCGTCTATCTCATTTCTTCAGGTATCATAGCCACACGGAACAGTACATTGTTTTTAAATATAAGGTATATATTACCCATGTAGAACCACTGTTGGTCGCTACCATCAAAGTTTGTCTTTACCTGTCTTTCTGGTTTGCCCCAACTTTGTTCTACCATATCCATGCTCATACCTTTTATAAGTTCTTTTTGGCAAATAGCCTTATAATAAGTAGGGTAGGTATCTCTATATTTTTCTATCTTTTCTGTAGAAAGATATTTGTTGAAAGAAAGCATATCTCCTAATACATAATCTTCTGGCATATAGAATTTTCTACCTTTTTCTGTACGCATAAGTAGTTGATATTTGCCATCTCTAACTACAACGTCCAAACATTTGAATATATCTCCTTGATGAAGTGTCAAAGGACGTTTTCTCCTTATATCTATAACAGTAAGAGGGAACTTATCTCCTCTAACTGTAAATTCTCTATCTTTGTACTCTCTTTTTATTTTTGCATAGAAAGATTCTATTACAAAAGGAAACAAATCTCTTTGTGTCTTTGTAGGATACTTATAATATATAGTATCTCTTGAACCGTTTTGTACAAGTTTCAAATATACGTTCGTAAGGCTTACAGCATCAAAAGCCACGTCCTTTACTATGAAAGTTTTGCCTGCTAAATTTCTTGCCTTTGCCAAAGGATAGTCTGTGAAAGAGTATTTTCTACTATCGTCCGAATAGTTGTAAAGACGAGTGCCGTTGAACAGTCTTTCGTAAGTAGCATCTGTTACAACAGGAAGAGAAAGTTTTTGACCTATCAATTGGTCTGGTACAATAGCGTAATTTGCATTGGTATCGTAAGTTATAAGGTTCAAATCATCAAAAGCGTAAGTAGGGTGAGGGTATTCATTTTTTGCAGAATTGTAGTAAGACATAGGAATGAAAGGACAATGATATTGATTGTAAAAGTTTTGATATTCATAAAAAACTGTGTCAGTGGTGTTTCCTATCAATAATTTCATAAATGGATGACGCATTTTTGCATAATCTTTCATCTCATCTACAGCATTATATATTCTATTGTATGCAAATTGGTCTGCAACATAATCTACCACTATAAACCATTTTCCTTCCAAAGTTGAAAGTTTTTCTTCGCTCATTCTACTTAGTTTATAGAAAGTTACAGGACTTTTATCACCTTTTTCTTTTACTCCAATATTTCCTACAAAGAAATAGTTCAACAACTCACTTGAAACCTTTGGCAAGTACAACGTTTGACCTGTCATAGCAAAAGGTTTAGTCATAAAACTATGATACTGAACATAATCCGTACTATCAAAATCTGGAGTAACAGCATATCTTTTTGTCTGTGCATAAGCAGAAGAACAAACAAAAACAAGCACTGTAAATAAAACTGTTATTTTTATACTTCGTTTCATATCCTAATAAAATTATAGTGCAAAGATACAAAATATTTCTTTAACAGCGTTTATGTATGTTACTTTTTTGTAATTTTGCAGAAAAATAATACTTTATAAAAATGCAGATAGATATTATAACTTTGTTTCCAGCAATGTTTGATGGTGTTTTTTCACAATCCATACTCAAAAGGGCTCAGGACAAAGGACATTTACAGATAAATATTCACAATCTAAGGGATTATTCGCTTTCAAAACATAAAAGTGTAGATGATTATGCTTTTTCTGGTGGTGCAGGTATGGTTATGCAAATAGAACCTGTGGATAATTGTCTTGAACATTTGAAGCAAAAGACTCATTTTGACGAGATTATATACACAGCACCAGACGGTGAACCTTTTTCTCAACCTTTGGCAAACGAACTTTCTTTAAAGGGAAATATATGTATTCTTTGTGGTCATTACAAAGGGGTTGATGAGAGAATAAGACAACATCTTGTTACAAGGGAAATATCTATAGGCGATTATGTTCTTAGTGGTGGTGAGTTGGCTGCTATGGTTATAACAGATGCACTTGCAAGGCTGATACCCGGAGTATTAAACGATGAACAAAGTGCTTTAAGTGATTCTTTCCAAGATAATCTTGTAGCACCACCTGTTTATACACGCCCAGCAGATTACAAAGGGTGGAAAGTGCCTGATATTCTTCTCAGTGGCAATCAAGCCAAAATAGAACAATGGCAATATGAACAGGCTTTAGAACGCACCAAACAGAGAAGACCTTATTTATTATCTGAATAAAATACTTAATCTTTTGTATTACAGATATGTTACAAGTTTTACCTAATGTAAGTTACTTGAGGTAAATCTTGTAAGTCTTTGTTCTATAATATTATAACCTATTTTTTAAGATATATTGTTAAAATAAAAATAGTTAATTCTCTATATTACAGATATGTTACAAGATTTACATAAAGTACTACTTTAGTTAAACTTTATAAATAACTAACAATAAAATAATTAAACTTATAAAATTTATTAAAAAATAATATAATTTCTCTTAAAAAATAATTTATTATCAAAAGATAATATCTTTATAAAACTCAGTATAATAATAAGATAATAAAAATAATTAGTATTTTATTTTTAGGAGTAAAAATTTTGTTATACTACTGTATTTCTTCACTAAGTTTTAACAGCAACAAAAAACAAAAAAATGAAAATTTTGCAAAAAATTGGAAAATGATGAAAATCAAGAAGTTTAACCTTTGACTGAAAAAACGTACAAACCAAACTCGTTTTGGACAGTTTGGTTTGTACGTTTTTTCGTCTTTAAGGTTACGTTTTTCGTTGATTTTTTTTGTGGTGAAATTTATTTTTATCTCTATATCTTGTCTATCAAATTTTTAGAGCGAAAAAATTTTTACAAACTTTGTTCTATCTTTGAAATCCTCACAGCAAAGAACCAGTTTTCTAAAACTTTGTTTCGTTCCACTAAAACTTAGTTTCGCTCTGCTGAAACTTTGTTTTAATTTTCTAAAACAAAGAAAGAATTTTCTATCTCTTTATTCTAATTTCGTAGAACTTGATTCTAATTTTCTAAAACGAAGAGATAGAATTCTAAAACAAAGTTCTACGTTTACGAAACAAAGAGATAGAAAATTAAAACAAAGAGTTAGAAACGTATAACTTTGTTTTATAAAAAGTAAATATTACTAATAAAACCTGTAATTCTTTTTAGTCTAAAAACTTCCAATTTATGCCATATCTAAACATAAAAGCATGGTGGGGATAAAGCGGGGTGTTGAAATAGTTTCTTGAAAACATACTTGCATAAGGGTGAGAAACTTCCAAATATAGGGTAAATCGCTGTATCTTTATGTTAAAATAAATGTTTGCGTAAAGGTAGTTACCTATCTTTCTTTGATTTTGTCTTGTGAATAAGCCTGTTTGTGTGTTGTAACTGTCTGCATAATAAGATGTAAAGTAGTTTAAATCTAAACCTATTTGAGAGTTAAGTTTCTTATTTATCATTGTGAAATCGTAATACAATCCTTGTTTAAATGCAAGCAAAGGCAAACGCACAACTTCGTCATTTGTAGAGTATTGTAACATATAAATGCCTTTAAATCCGAAGAAATTACTTTTTTCTTCTCTGTTTTTTGTCTTAAAATTATTCTTCAAAATTACTTGATACAAAGAAGTGTTACCGCTGTTTAAGTTCAACTCTTCGTCAAACCAATACATATTTTTTAGATTGAAATAAGAGATTTCTAAGTTCAGTTTTTGCTTCCAATTAAGGCCTAAAGTAGCAGATTTTGTAGAAGTTTTACCCACATTGTTTTCCCATAATATGTTTTCAGTATTATAGTGTTTAAAAACATAATCTGCTTGTTTCTTCTGAATGTTAAATTTCAGATAAGAATTGAAAAGCAATTTGCCCTCTATGGTCTTAGAAACAAGACTGTTTATATTCAACCCCAATTGGTAATCATTATCGTATTTGGACGAAGAAAAACAACGTTTGAAATCTATTTCAATAGGGTAGTTGATTATGGAGAGAGTCCTTAGTGCTACTTTAATCTCTGGGGTGAAAATAATGCTTTTATTCTCTGAAAGTGAGTCAGAAAACTTTATAACATCATAATTCAGTCCTATGAAAATAGGCAAGAAAAACGATGAATGAATATTGGAATAAATATCATTGGTCCAAAAGATAGAATTTTTGAAAAATCTGCTTGCCAAACTGTCTGTAAATGATTTGTTTTCATCTGAATAAAGCCTTGCATATTTCTCAAAACTCATACTATGGATTAAAGCACCAGAGTTTAAAATATTTTGGTGTGTTGTGTCCTTTGATAATCTTAGAGATTGATTGAAATAGAACTCGTTAGTCTTCCATTTAGACCAACCTTCGCTCAGATTGGTAGGGTAGGTATTCGGAGAAGAATAGTCTTGGTTCAAAAAGGCTGTGTCAGAGGTTAAACCACCGTTTTCAAGTATATAGGCACGGTTATGAACAAAAGCACCGTTTGTTTTGTAGATGCCGTTTTTGGAGATATAGTTGAGTGTTACGTTAAAAAACTGATTCATTACCTGAGAGTTCTCAAATTCTCCGTCTGCATAATTTACTTTGTACTCTGTCTGCAAATTCAAACCTTTGTACAGGTTCTTCGCAAAATTTACATCTAAATACTGACCCGAATTTATGCCATTGCTGTAGGAAAAGGAGGTATAGGCGTCCTTATTCTGAAAATATTTTATGTTTTTCTTTGTAAAGATATAAGGAGAATAAGAATTGTTTTGACGCTGTATATCAAGCAAATCCATAGTTTGAAACATTAAACTTTGACTTGCAGAACCCTCTGTAGAAAGGTATTGATAAAGGGGTGAGTTTGGAAGAAACATTTCATCGCAATAATGAACGTCATTCCAATCGTAAAGCACCCTTTTTATACTATCTATCAAATACTTATCCTTAGCAGAATGAAAGTAGAAAATCTTGTTTAACGCTGTGTCATTGTCATAGAAAAATTCCTCTCCAACATTTTGTGCATACGCAATGCAAGAGTTTAACAAGATAAGGGATAATAGTATGTGTTTTATTTTTAACATCAAATATTTATGGTCAAAAATCTATTGCAGAGGATTTTCCATCAACCATCTTTCACAGTCAATGGCCGCTTTAGCACCTGAACCTGCTGCTGTTATGGCTTGTTTATAACGGCTGTCTTGCACATCTCCAGCAGCGAAAACGCCTGCTATATTTGTGTAAGATGTGTTTCCTTTTGTTATAATGTAACCGCTTTCATCTAAATCCAATTGTCCTTTAAATATCTCTGTATTAGGTATATTGCCTATAGCAACAAAGACTCCTAAAACATTTATATCAGTCTGTTTTTCATCTACAGAAGAAACCAATCTTAAACCTGTAACACCACTTTCATCGCCAAGTATTTCCAAAGGTTTTTGTTGCCAAAGTATCTCTATGTTTTCTTTTTTCATAAGAGTGTCTTGCACTACTTTACTTGCCCTTAGTACGTCCCTTCTCACAACAAGATAAACCTTGTTGCAAAGTGAAGAAAGGTAAAGTGCTTCTGAACAAGCCGTATCGCCACCACCTATAACGGCAACGTCTTTTTTGCGGTAGAAAAAGCCATCGCAAGTAGCACAGGTAGAAACTCCCATACCTCTAAACTTGTTTTCGCTTTCCAAACCTAACCATCTTGCAGATGCACCTGTAGAAACTATAACACTTTCTGCCAATATAACGTTATCATTTTCTGTACATAAGGTAAAAGGTCTTTTAGAAAAATCTACCTTTACTATACTTTCAGAACGTATTTCTGCATTAAATCTTTCGGCTTGTTTCTTTATGTCCTCCATAAGTCCGAAACCAGAAATACCTTCAGGGTAACCGGGAAAATTATCTATCTTATCCGTCATTGTTATCTGACCACCAGGAGCAGAACCTGTGAAAACAATAGGTTTTAAACCTGCTCTGGAAGCATATATTGCTGCTGTGTAACCACCGGGACCTGAACCTATGATAGCACATCTTACTTTTTCTGTATTCATATTGTATAAGAGTTTTATTGTATAAATATTTTGCAAAACTATAAAAAA
Organism: Bacteroidales bacterium; assembly: GCA_017469625.1. Lineage (GTDB taxonomy): Bacteria > Bacteroidota > Bacteroidia > Bacteroidales > P3 > Scybalousia_A. Next base: position 15,454 of record JAFUGA010000046.1, on the reverse strand, counting down.
ATAATGAAAAACCCATTAAAATAATCAATATTTGAAAAAAATGAAGTATTTTTGCGTTATGAAAAGAAGGTTGCTACATATTGCAATATTGTGTTTTTTTCTAAGCCTGCATTCACTTGTTTTTGCATACTATACTTCGGACAATGTTCCTAATCCTAAGGAAAAAGGATTAAGTAATTGGATAAGCAATCCAGACGAAATATTATCTGAGAATATAGTCATAGAACTTAATAATCAAATAAATAGGCTTTATGATTCCACTTCAGCACAAATAGCAGTGGTGGTAATAAAAGGAGATGAACAAACCTCGGCAAGAGAACTTTCTATGGAGTTGTTTGACAAGTGGAAAGTAGGACAAAAAGGTATGGATAACGGTCTTATAATCCTTGTTGTAACACAGTCAAGGCAATGTTTTTTGCGAACAGGTTATGGTTTGGAAGGTTGTTTGACAGATGCTTATACCACAAAAATTTTCAACAGAGATATGAAACCATATTTCATTCAAGGCAATTGGGACGAGGGAGTAAGACAAGGTACTTTAAGATGTATAGAAACTATTTATAAAGAGTATATTAGCAATGGTCATTCTTTGCAAAAACCCAACAATGGTAATAGAGGTATTCTCAAAAATATACTTACGGTAATCATTATCTATTTTGTGGTAGGTATAATAGTGTTTGTGTATGTTTTATACTCTCTTCCGCAAAGTTCAAATCATATAAACGATAACTATAAGATAGAGAAATATAACTCTTATAAAGCATCATACAATAAGTATAAAAATTCTACAATAATTTTTATTTGGTGGCTTTCGCCTATACTAAGTTTGGTGTATAAGAAACATCAAAATAAGGTAAGAAAAACTTCGGTTGTTTGTTATTGTGGCGAGAAAATGAGGTTGTTAAGTGAGCAAGAAGAAGATGCATATTTGAACCCAAAAGCACAGTTTGAAGAAACAATAGGTAGCAGAGATTATGATGTTTGGGTTTGTGATAATTGCAATAATGTGGTTATTTATCCGTTTGATATAAAAGATAGTTATAAAGAATGTGTTATTTGTGGAGCAAAAGCAGAAGTGAAAAAAGAGGAAAGAATAGTGAAGAATGCGACTGCTTTTTCCAATGGAATACTAAGAAAAACATACGTTTGCGAACATTGTAAGCATAAACGCTATGAAGATTCTGTACTTCCAAGAGAATCCATGCCTATATTCTTAGGTACAGATTCTTCTCGTTCTTTCGGAGGATTTTCAGGTGGATTTGGTGGTGGCTTTTCTGGAGGAAGTTTTGGAGGAGGTTTCTCCGGCGGTGGAGGAGGCGGAGGCAGTTGGTAAAACACTGAAACGACAATATTTAGAAACAAAAACGATAAACAAAATAAAACAGATATAAAAGTTATGGATACGACAAACAATTCAAACAACGCATTAGTGAATTTTGTAAAAAAACATTCAGTATTAACGGTTATAGTTCTATTGTTAATAATCCTTATACCGTGGTGCATAAGCAAGTACAACGGATTAGTAACACTGAACGAAAATTGTAACGAACAGTGGTCTAAAGTGGAAACACAGTATCAAAGAAGAATGGATTTGATACCAAACCTTGTAGAAACAGTGAAGGGTTATGCTACCCACGAACAAGAAACTCTTACAAAAGTTATTCAAGCAAGAAATAAGGCTGTGGAAACACCTGCAACAGAATCTTCTACTGTAGAATATCAGCAGGCACAAACAAACCTTACTTCTGCACTTAGAGATTTGAATTTTGTGGTAGAACGTTACCCAGAACTAAAAGCAAATGAGAACTTTAAGGAATTGCAAAGTCAATTGGAGGGAACAGAAAACAGAATCTCTGTAGAAAGAGGTCGTTATGCTGAAGTTGTAAAAGACTACAACAAAAAGATAAAAGCCTTTCCTACAAACATAGTAGCAAAATTGTTTGGCTTTTCTGCAAAAGAATATTATGCTTCTGAAAAAGGTGCAGAAAAAGCCCCAGAAGTGAAATTTTAATTTAAAATAAATTTAAATCAACATAAATGTCTGAATATACTGAAGATAACAATAATTTACCAGAACAAAATATAGAACAATCAAAAGAAGAAACCTTAGAACAATCATCTGCAGGTGGAGTAAGGCAAATGCAGTCCATACGAGGAATGTACAAGGATTGGATACTTGACTATGCTTCGTATGTAATATTATCTCGTGCTGTTCCTCACATAGGGGACGGATTGAAACCTGTACAAAGACGTGTGCTTCATTCTATGTACGAACTTGATGACGGAAGATACAACAAGGTAGCAAACATTGTGGGAAACACTATGAAGTACCACCCTCATGGAGATGCTTCCATAGGTGATGCTTTGGTGAATATAGGTCAGAAAGGTTTGATGATAGACACGCAAGGTAATTGGGGTAATATTCTAACGGGTGATGGTGCTGCTGCACCTCGTTATATAGAGGCAAGGCTTTCAAAGTTTGCTCTTGAGGTGGCTTTTGATTATCGTACTACTACTTTTCACCCAACCTATGATGGTAGAAAGGAAGAACCCGATACTTTACCTATAAAGTTCCCTCTTTTACTGTATCAAGGTACAAAGGGAATAGGTTATAGTCTTTCTTGTTTGATATTGCCACACAACTTCAACGAATTGCTTGATGCCAGTGTTGCAATATTAGAGGATAAACCTTTCACACTCTACCCAGACTTTCCAACGGGAGGTTTGGCAGATGTATCAAAATATAACGATGGATTGCGAGGAGGAAAAGTACTTGTAAGGGCAAGAATGACCCAAGAGGACAAGAAAACTCTTGTTATAACAGAACTACCTTTTGCTACAACGGCAGACGAACTTATTGACTCTATCATAAAAGCCAATGAGAAAGGCAAGATAAAAATAAAGAAAATAGAGAATAACACAGCCCTAAATGCAGAGATAAGAGTACATCTTCCAGCCGATACTTCCATAGACCAGACTATAGATGCTTTGTACGCTTTTACTGATTGCCAAAAAAGTATATCACCTATTTCTTGTATAATAAACGAAGACAAAAAGCCAGAATTTCTTTCTGTTAGTGAGATACTTAGAAAGAACACCGCAAGAACAGTAGAACTGCTGAAGAAAGAATTAGAACTTGAATTGGGAGAACTAAAGGAGAAATGGCAATGGATTTCCCTTGAACGTATATTTATAGAGAATGAAATCTATGAAGATATTAAACCTTGCAAAACAGATGAGGCTATCAACTCTACTATTTTCAAAGGTTTAGAACCTTTTGTAAAAAATCTTATACGAGAAGTTACCCTTGAAGATGTTCAAAAACTAAGACGTATTCCTATAGACCATATTTCTAAGTTCAACAGCGACAAAGCCCAAAAGGATATAGAAACTTTGGAAGCAGAAATGCAGGAAGTTCAAAACAATTTGGACAACCTAATAGACTATGCTATACGTTGGTTCAAACACCTTAAAGAAAAATACGGTAAAGGTAGAGAGAGAAAGACTGAACTTAGAGATTTTGATAGGATAGAAGTAACCTCTGCAGCCGTTGCAAACGAAAAACTTTACTGCAATTACAAGGCTGGTTTTGTGGGATATGATTTGAAAAAAGACGCTCAAGCAGAGTATGTTTGCGAATGCTCTAACCTTGACGATATAATAGTGGTACATAAGAACGGAAAATACGTTGTAAAGAAAGTAAGTGCCAAAGATTTCGTTGGAGAAAATATCATATATGTAGCCGTATATCGTAGAAATGATGAACGTACTATATATAATATGATGTACAATAACGGACCTTACGGAAGATGTTTTGCAAAACGTTGTGCCGTTACTTCGGTTATAAGAGAGAAGGAATACGATTTTACACAGGGAGTTAGCGGTTCAAATATTCTGTATTTCTCTGCAAATAGCAACGGAGAGGCTGAAAAAGTTACGGTTTATTTGAAAGCATCTGCCAGAATAAAGAAAACACATTTCATATACGATTTTGCAGAACTACTTATAAAAGGAAGAGCAGCAAGAGGGAATGTTGTTAGCAATAATCCTGTTCGTCATGTTGGCTTGAAGAGTGAAGGATTCTCTACTCTTTCTGCAAGAAAACTGTGGTTAGATGATTCTGTTATGAAACTGAACACAGAATGTAGGGGAGAACTATTAGGAGAATTTGGAGCCAAAGACAAGATTCTTTTGGTTAATACAGCGGGTTGGTATCAGATAGCAGAGGCTGACGTAAAACTTCACTTTGAAGACAATACCGTAATAATAGAAAAATTCAACCCAAATAAACCTATAACAGTTATTTATAAAGATTTAGAAACTAAAGTTACATATATTAAACGTTTTGTTCCCGAGGTTATTTCTTCTGGTAGAATAAACTTTGTAGATGACAAGAAAACACAAGTTCTGCACTGTCTTTCAGATTGGTTGCCTATTATTAGCCTGAACAAAGAGGAGATAAACGTTTCTGAATTTGTGGAAGTAATGAAATATAGAGCCAAAGGAAAGAAACTATCTAAGGAAGAAAAGGTGAAAATCAAAGTTTTACAACCTTTGCCTTATACAGAACCGGAGGTAGAACCAGAGGAACCAACAGCAGAAGAACAAGAGGAAGAAATCTCTCAAAACAAACCTCAAGTAGTTTTTACAGATGATGATTTCAACCCTAATGATAGTGGAATACAAGGAAACTTATTTGAATGAAAATAAAAAGATTATGAAATACTTAAAAATACTGACAATAGGTTGTTTGCTTTTGTCTTCATCAATTGTTTTTGGGCAGAAATATGCTAAAGAGTTTCTAAACAATCAAGAAAGAAACTCCACAAGAACTACAGTATATCTTTCTGTAACAGATGATGTTATAAAAACAAATTCTCAACACGTGCTTTCTTCATCAAACATTATAGACAGCATAGATAATAAACAACTTGTAAGTACTTTTTATAATGAGTTGAAAGCAGAACTTAAGTTTTTGGGATTTAATGTCGTGGAAAAGGAAACTTACTTGCCAAGCACTCCATTAAATGACAACGAATTTTCTCTTTATATCTCACAAATAGAGATAGAACAAACGGAGCAGATGGATAGTATAAACAACGTCTATAATTACCAAGACGATAGCGAGGGCTTGATGGATAATCTTGTGTTTTACAAAGTTACAGGCGGTCTTTCATTTAATGTTTGGCTTAACTTCTCTGCACAAGATACCACAGAGAACAAAATCTTTTATACCGATATTCAGATGAAAGATGCTTTGAGTGGCTACATAGAAAAGAATAATCCGTTCTCCAAAGACACAACTTTCGTTACCTATTCTTTAACTGAGGTAAATACTAACGATGCATACGTTATTTCTTTCTTAACAGGTACCAATGCAGCGAGGTATTTCTTTAATTTTCTTATGAATAGATATGTTTGGATAAAAAGTGAGGGTAAGGACACTAAGTATTATTGGATAAATGATAATAGAAAAATAGAATCTTCTGATATTGTGAGAGATAATTTTGACGTTCTACAATAACAGACAAATAAAAAGCCTGCACAGATTTACTTTCTTGCAGGCTTTTTTGCTCCTTTGTTCAAATCCGAGTAAGCATTCTGCAAATCTTTCCCCGTTATAACTATAGAGGTATTTACAGCCCTGTTCTCATCTGTTAAAGAGTGGGAGAGCAACCAATTATAAGTTTTTTCTATGTAAAGAATTTTGGCAATATTGTAATGATTGTACCCATCTAACCAAGTGTATAACAAACGAGTATCGTTTTTCTTGTTTATAAGTGAATTGACAATTTTTTTAGAATAAGATATAGGTATGGTCTTATCTGCTTTGCCGTGAATAATCCAAAGAGGAACATTTCCCAACTTCTGCATATCCGTGTCATTCAGCGAAGTACTGCCACAAATAGCCATAGCAGCAGCCACCTTTTCAGGGTATGTACCAACGAAATCAAGTGTCCCGTAACAGCCTAAAGACATTCCTATAACGTATATGCGATTGGTGTCAAACTTATAGTTCTTTTTCGCCCACTCAAGCATATCATTCACCTTGCTTGGCTTCCATGCACCACTCGGATTTTGAGGTGCGAGAATTATAGCAGGGATTTTTCTACCCATATTCAAAGCGTGTAACGGTCCGTATTTCAAAACCTTATCCAAATTATTACCTCTCAAACTTGCACCGTGCAGAAAGATTATCAAAGGGGTGCTATCCTGTGTTGTTGCATAGTTCTCTGGGGTATATACCCAAAAGTTGTAACCCTGTTTTATTACTCCTTTTTTCGCCGTCAAAGTATGGTTCTGAGCAAAGACAGAAAAACAACACAATAATATAAATATGTATAAGACAAGTTTTTTCATAAGTTTTTTTTGTTAAAATCTATTGCAAAACTACAAACTTTTATGTTTCTGAAAAAATGATTTCAGAGATTTATATTTAACATTTGCCCTAAAAATTGGCAAAAACGTCTTGTTTTCTTAGCAAATTTTACACCAAAATACTTTTTTAACAGTTTTTACTATGTTTTGATTTTTGATTTCCTTATGACACAAACCTACTTAAAGTTCTTAACTCTCACGAAACTTCGTTCTAAATTTCTATCTCTTTGTTTTAATTTTGTAGAACTTGATTCTAAAGAGATAGAAATCTAAAACGAAGTTTTAGAAAAATAAAACAAAGTTTTAGAATTCTCTTTCTTTGTTTCGTGAAATTAAAACAAAGAGATAGAAATTTAAAACGAAGTTACACACGAGCGAAACAAAGTTTCGTGAGCGTGTAACAATATATTGAGAGAACAATACGAATTTTTGTTGAGACAAAATACACAAAAAAAATACACTTGTCTAATAAAAGGCAAGTGCATTTGAATAAGAACATTTAAAAATTAAAACAACATATTTATGAATCTCTTATTTTCCAAGTAAAGCATTCATTCTGCTGATGTATTTTTCTATTGTAGCATATTCTTGAGAAGAAGGGTAGTCTGATTTTATTTTCTTGTAGCAAGAAAGTGCTTTTTCATAGTTTTTTTTCATTTCATAAGCAGTTCCTAACTTCATAAGAATAGCAGGAGTGTTGAAATCGTTAGGATTTATCTTTGAAGCTTCTTCGTATTTACTTATAGCCTTATCCAATTGATTTAATTCTATATACGCATCTGCTATAAGAGTCATTGTTTGTGCTTTCATAAAAGCATCGTTTGGAGAAAATCCTTCAAGGAAATCTATAGCTTGTTGGTATTTTCCTTGTTCCAAATATATTCTACCTGCATAGTATTTTGCAAGTTTTCCTTGTTTTGTACCAGAATATTCATCGCTGATAGCAAGGAAGCCCATGTGTTTTCCATCTCCTTTAAGTGCTTTTTCATAATCATCGGATATGTAATACTGTTCTGCTGCAAACATAGCATTTGCTGCATTCCTTTGTTTAGAAGGAACGTATCCGAAAAGATAAGCACATATTGCTACTATAACAAGAACAACCGCTGCCAATACAATAAGTAATGTTTTTTTGTTTCTTTCTAAAAATTGTTCGGTTTTGGCAACTACTTCACCCACTTGAAGATTTTCTTTACCTTCATTTTCTTTTGTAAAGACTTTTTCTTTGTTTTCTGTACTCATTTTTATACCTATATATTTTATATTATTATTTGCTTTAGAAATTTCAAGTTGCAAAGATAGTTTTTTTATTCAAAATACAACTACTTTTTGCTATATTTTTTTACAAAAAATGTTTTGTTAGATAAATTTTTTATTAAAATATTTTGTGTTTTTTAATAAATAATGTAACTTTGCACCTCAATGTTTTTATTAAAAATATTATGGATATACAAACTCAATACATGGGAAGGACTATTAAGAGTCCTATAATTGCAGGCAGTTGTGGCAAAACTAATAGTGTGGAAAACATAAAGAAATTAGAACAAGCCGGTGCTGGTGCAGTCATACTTAAATCACTATTTGAAGAACAAATAAGCAAAGAAGCAAGCAATAACGCATGGGCTTTACATAATGCGGGCGAAATGGTAGATGCCTACACTTATATAGCAGAACATACTAAAAATAATCAACTTGAAGCATATCTAAACCTTATAAAAGAGGCAAAGAAAGCAGTAAGTATTCCTGTTATAGCCAGTGTTAATTGTGTTTCTTCTACAGAATGGATGCAGTTTGCAACGGCTATGGAAAAGGCTGGTGCAGATGGTCTGGAACTGAATATGTTCATAATGCCTTCAAATGTTAATGTATCTGCAGAAGAAGTAGAGCAGATATACGAAAATATCATTCAAACCATAAGAAGAGCAGTGCAGTTGCCTATATCTTTGAAGATAAGTTCTTATTCTGCATCTTTGGCTAAGGTTTGTCAAAGATTGTCTTGGATGGGTATATCTACACTGTCTATTTTCAATAGATTTATGGAGCATGATATAGATATAGACGAGCAAGTTATACGACCTGTAAATATATTCTCAGCCCCATCTGAAATATATAACACTATACGTTGGACGGCTATACTTTCCAAACTTGTTAATTGTCCTATAACCGCCGGAGGTGGCGTTCATAAAGAGGACGATATTATAAAACTTTTGCTTGCTGGTGCAAACACAGTACAGGTTGCTTCAGCGTTATACACAGACGACTTTTCGTTTATAACAAAAGCAAATGAAAAACTGCAACAATGGATGGAAGAAAAACACTATCATCATATAAATGATTTTAGAGGCAAACTTGCAATAGAGAAGAATAGTACCGTATCTCCATTCTATAGAGTGCAATATATGAAATACTATTCGGGCATAGAATAAATTAAACAAAACCCTACTAACTTATTCCTATACGACTCAATTGCTATATTTTGCCTTGTACAAATCAAGAAATATAAAGTTTAAACTAAGAAAAATAGATAAATTAAAATATTAAAGATAAAACAAATGATTAGTATGGAAGAACAAAAAGTTACAAGTTTTTTTAGATTTGAAGATTTGAGAGTCTATGAAAAAGCGTTGGATTATTACACTTGGTTATTAAATCAAGTAAGAAATGCAGATGAATTTGACAAAAAAACATTGCTTATGCCGTTTTTAGATACCGCTGCAAGAATATCTATGAATATAGCAGACGGTTCTTCTAATCAAAAGAACGAATTTGTAGAATATCTAAAGGCTGCAAAGAGTTGTGTTAGTCAGTGTGTTGTTTATACAGCCATAGCATTGAAAAACAATATGATTACCGAACAACAGAGTGAGGAATCAAGAGAAATGCTTGTAGAATTAACAAAAATGGTAGGTGCTATGATTATTTCTTTCACAAGAAAGAACTATGCAAACCCTCATAAACCATATAGAGAAATGGATGTTGATAGTGGCAATGAATTGTCTTTGGATTCATTGGATTTAAACTATTAGTAGCACTTTTTTAATTAAAAAATACTTTCAAGTCCTTTTACTTGGAGAAAATGTTGTAAATTTGTAGTCTGAATTTTTTAAGATTATGCGTTTTTCACAAGTAAAAGGACAAATTTTTCTCACTAAACAGATACGAGATATAATAGATAACGGACGGCTTGCTCACGCTTTGCTTCTTACAGGTAAAGACGGGTATGGTTCTTTGGCAATAGCCTTGTCCATAGCACAGTATGTATCTTGTACGAACAAAAAAGAAGAAGATTCTTGTGGAGAATGTCCTTCTTGTAACAAGTATCAAAAACTTATACACCCAGATTTACATTTCATTTTTCCTACTACCACGATCACGAAAGTAGATAAAAATCCATCATCTTCTGCATTTATTTCTCAGTTTAGAGATTTTGTATTGCAGACAGAAGGGTATGGAGATTTGAACTCTTGGTTGAATTTCATAGGAGGGGAGAAAAAACAAGGGATTATAAACGTAAGAGATGCAGATGAAGTTCTCTCGTATATGAACATAAAAACTTACGAGTCAAAATATAAAATAGTAATAGTTTGGCACGCAGATAGATTGAACACAGAGGCTTCTAATAAACTGTTAAAAGTATTGGAAGAACCATATCCAAATACTTTCTTTATTCTTACGGCAGAAAGAAAGGATAAAATCTTGCCTACTATTCTTTCTCGTTTGCAACAGATAAACCTTACACCACTTGATTTAGAGGTGGTAAAACAACACGTTGAACAATTAAACCCATCTTTGTCTGAGCAAGAGATAAACAATATTGTTCTTTTATCAGATGGAGATTTGACAAAGACAACATCGGAGTATTTTACAGAAAATGAGGACTTTTTAAGACTGTTTGTTACTGTAAATAGGTTGGCAATGGCTTATAAAAAGAACGCTATTGAGATACTGAAACAAACCGATGATATGAGCAAGATGACAAGGGAGGAGTTGAAACATTTCTCCAATTTCTTCTTGAAAACTATAGAAAATTGTTGGCTATATAACAGTGGTTGTACATTTATACAACACCCTTTGGAAACTACTGAAGATAAATTTAAGAAAAACTACCCTAAGTTTATAACTCAAAACAACCTTGAGGGAATATACAACCTTATGGAAAAATTTCAGTACAATGTAGATAGAAATGCCAACGCTAAAATAAATATATTCAATATGATAATAAAATTAGGAATGCTTTTGGAAAAAAGATAGCCTACTATATATAACTTACGATAATGCAAAAAGATAATATAACAAATAATAATAAAGAATTACAGCAGGCAAAACAGCAGACAACAGATTCTTTGGATATGCAAGAAGATGTTGTTAAAGCAGAAGAGTTAGAAGAACTTATAAAGAACGAAAAACTCTTGAAAGCCAGCAAATCAAAAAAGAAATTGGAACAAGATTCTCAAGAAATGGAATCTATGTTTCTTGCAGACCATACACACCCTTATTTTGATGAAGAACCACAAATAGGTTTGTTGCCAAAGAAATATCAAGAACCTATTACACTTTCCAGAGGTTGTGCTTCTATGCCACAATCCTATAAGGTAGTGAGCAGAAAGGAACGTTCTATATGCGAAAAACTTCATGTAAGTAATTGGTTAGAAGATATAAAACCACCTTCTGCACAGGGTTATTTTGATTATGTGGAGGTAAGGTTTAAAAACTCTCACAAAGATTTTTACAAGATACCAGAGGGATTAGAAATAGAAGAAGGAGATATAGTCGCTGTAGAGGGAACACCGGGACACGATATAGGTATAGTTTCTTTGACAGGAGAGTTGTGCAGAATACAGATGAACAAAAAGAAGGGTTTTAATATTGATAACGTAAAGAAACTTTATAGAAGAGCAAAAGCGACTGATATAGAAAAGTGGCTTGAGGTTATGGAGAAAGAAGACGCTGCACTATTCACAACACGAAAGATGGCTTTGAGAGGTAATTTGGATATGAAAGTGAATGATGTAGAGTTTCAGGGCGATGGTACAAAGGCTATCTTTTATTATACTGCCAACGATAGAGTAGATTTTCGTCAATTGATAAAAGAACTTGCTGAAGCCTTTCATATACGTATAGAAATGAAACAGATAGGCGCCAGACAAGAGGCTTCACGTTTGGGAGGTATAGGTACATGTGGTAGAGAATTGTGTTGTTCTACTTGGCTTAATAATTTCTCTTCTGTAGGTACTGCTGTAGCAAAAGTTCAGCAACTATTCCCAAATCCACAGAAACTTGCAGGACAGTGTGGCAAACTTAAATGTTGTCTAAACTATGAATACGATGTTTATCAGGACGCTTTAAAAGATTTTCCTGAAATAGGAGTGGATTTAGAAACCGTAAAAGGTCGTGCAAGATACCACAAAGTAGATATTCTTAAGAAAATATTTTGGTATTCCTACATAGACTCTTCAGACCTTATACCTGTAAGGGCAAAGGATGTTAAGAAAATAATCTCTATGAACAAGAAAAACAAAAGACCTGAAGATTTAGAATCATTCAAAGCAGAAATAAAACCCATAGAATAATATGAAATCAAAGTTTTCCTTTATAGTATTGTTGTCTTGTTTGGTTTTGATGTCTTGCAATTCAAATGTTCTTTATGACAAAAGCGACAACATAGATAAAGATGTTTGGAACAAAGACGATATAAAAAGTTTCACCGTAAAGGTAAAAGATATAGACCGTACAGATTCTTATCGTTTTGCTCTCAATATTTGCAATACAACAGACTATAAATACAATAATATCTATTTTTTTGTTACTACTATTTACCCAGATGGTTCTATGACTATAAGAGATACTGTTGAGTGTGAGTTGGTAAATCTTGATGGTTCATGGAAAGGAAAGGGTAAGATGAATTTGAAAGATAATCGTTTTTGGTTTGCAAAGAATGTGCAGTTTCCTCAAAAAGGAGAGTACATTTTTAGACTTGAACAAGCCACACGAGATACAAACCTTGTTGGTGTGAAATCTGTAGGTTTGCATATAGAAAAGATGCCAATAAAATAATCTTATACAATAGTATTATGCAGAATAAAGGTAAATTGACAAAAAAAAATGCAGTTAATAAAAACAAGTTGTACGTTAAACGTATGTGGGCAACGTACGGAATATTTTTAGGACTTGTTATTTTGTTTTTTACTCTTCTTTCTTTCGGAGTATTGGGTTTTATGCCTTCGTTTGAAGAATTGGAAAACCCAAACTGCAACCTTGCCTCTGAGGTTTTTTCAGATGATGGACAGTTATTGGGTTACATAGGAATACAAAACCGTACCAATGTGGATTATAAGGATTTGTCGCCTTCGCTTTTGAATGCTTTAAAGGCAACAGAAGATGTTCGTTTTGAATCTCATAGCGGTATAGATACGAGAAGTCTTTTCAGAGTTTTAATAAAAACTGTCATAGGTCGCCAACATTCTGGTGGAGGTAGTACTATAACTCAACAATTGGCTAAAAACCTATTTCCAAGAGAAAAAGTATCAAAATTTTCCACACCATACTTCAAACTAAAAGAGTGGGTAGTAGCGGTAAAATTGGAAAGGAGATATTCTAAACAAGAAATAATCTCTATGTACTTAAATACAGTAGATTATGGCTCTAATTCTTTTGGTATAAAGACTGCTGCAAATACTTTTTTCTCCAAACTGCCATCTCAACTTGAAGTACAAGAAAGTGCTGTTTTGGTAGGACTTTTGAAAGCCCCTACAACATACAACCCTATTCGTCATAAAGAAAAATCTATGGAAAGAAGAAACGTTGTTCTTTCACAGATGAACAAATATGGCTATCTTTCGGACGAGGAATACGAGAAAGCCTCTCAAACAGATTTGATTACACATTACAACCCTACTACACAAGACCAAGGAGTTGCTACATATTTTAGAGAAAAAGTCCGTTTGTTTATGCATAAGTGGTGCAAAACTCACTACAAAAGCAACGGTGAACCTTATGACGTTTATAGAGATGGTTTAAGGATATATACAACCATCAATTACGATATGCAGAAAAATGCAGAACTTGCAGTAAGGAAACATTTTACACAATTGCAGAGCGAGTTCTTCAAACAGTGTAAAGGAAGAAAAGGTGCACCTTTCACAGGTATTTCTCAAGAGAACATAGACAAGTATTTAGACCAAGCCATGAAGTCTTCGGATAGATACAACAATATGATAAAGGAAGGGGCTTCAGAAAGAGAAATCAAGGAGGCTTTCAACACTCCTATAGATATGGACGTTTTCTCTTGGAATGGAGAAATAGATACTATGATGGCTCCAATGGATTCCATAAAATATTATAAATATTTCCTGAATACAGGTATGGTATCCATAGAACCACAAACAGGACACGTAAAAGTTTATGTTGGTGGTATAGATTACAAACATTTCAAATTTGATAATGCTACTTTGGGACGCAGACAAATAGGTTCTACTTTCAAGCCTTTTGTCTATGCTTCGGCTATGAAAGACAGTGAGATAACTCCTTGTTTCCAAATAGAGAACTCTCCTGTTACGTTCCCAGAGTATGACGATTGGACTCCAAGAAACTCTTCGCACGCAAGGGAAGGTGAAATGGTAAATCTGAAATGGGCTTTGGCAAATTCAGTGAATTTTGTGTCGGCTGCATTGATGAAAGACTACACATCACCATCAAGCGTTATAGCCCTTGTAAGAAATATGGGTATAACCAATCCTATACAACCTGTTCCGTCTATTTGTTTGGGTACTCCAGACCTTACAGTTTGGGAAATGGCTGGTGCAATGGCTACTTTTGTTAATCAAGGTGTGCATAAAGAACCTATCTTTATAACCAAGATAACAGACAATAAGGGTATGGTTTTAGAGTCTTTTACTTCAAAAAGCAATACTGCTTTAGACGAAAAAACAGCCTATCTTGTAGTAGATTTGATGAAAGGTGTTGTTGATGGAGGTACAGGTTCAAGGCTTCGCTACAAATATGGTATAAAAAGCACTATGGCAGGTAAAACAGGTACTACAGATAACAATTCAGACGGTTGGTTTATAGGACTTAATCCTAAACTTGCAACAGCCGTATGGGTAGGAGGGGAGTACAGAAGCATACATTTCTCTTCTATGGTTTGGGGACAAGGTGCTGCAATGGCTTTGCCTGTTTATGGCTATTTTATGGCAGAATGTGAGAAAAATCAGAACCTATCTTTCTATAAAGGAGGCTTTGTAAGACCTACTGACTTAGAGTTTGATGATAATTGTAACGCAAAATCAGATTCAGACGGTGAAACTTCACCAAAAGACACCATAAACGTAGGTACTTTCAGAGAATACAACGAAAATTGGTAACTTTTTCCAAGTAACTGAAATTTAATAACAAAATAACAAAAAGGTACACACACTATAGAAGCGTGTACCTTTGTTATGTTATTATCAAAAACCAACCAAATTTTACATATATAGAGAAGTTGGTTTGGTTGGTTTTTTGGAACGCACTAAAAATAACTGCACATCATTTGACAAACCCAAAACTAATAACAAATAACAAAAACAGGTACACACACACTAAAGGTGTGTGCCTTTGTTATGTTATTACTAAAAATTGACTGAATTTTATATATATAGGTATTTCAGTTCAGTCAGTTTTTTTTTGATATTGCAGAAAAAGAACTCTTGTTTTTGGAATTATTTTTATAAAATTTCACTTGAGGTGAATTTTGTAAGGGATTGATTAACAAAGTAATTGTCTTTTTATGTTGTTATATTCTCTAAATTAGAAAATACTTAAATATTTGTTTATCAGATATGTTACGAGGTTTATCTAATGTACTACTCTAAGTAAATGCTGTAAGTTATTGATTATTTGAAATATAATATAAATACTATCAAAGTAAAAATAACGCTAACTCGGTATAAGGAAGAATAGAAAGAAAAAAGGATAAAATTTTGTAATTTTACAATCAAAAGAAACAAAAACACAAAATCTTATCCCAATGATTAACATAGACAAAAATACAGAAATTTTTTATATTGTAGATGAATTTTTGAAAATTTTTTACCAATAC
>JAFUGA010000045.1 GCA_017469625.1 Bacteroidales bacterium | reverse complement strand
TCTATAGCCCTTTCTTTCTGCTGTTCTGTATGGTAATTACCTTTGGTTATACAGAAATATTTTAGTATTGGGTCGCTTGGCTTGGTTTTTATCTCTACCATAGTACGAGCACCTGCAGGAATACCAGCAGAACCCAAAGCGGAAAGAAGACTCTTACCCGTAGAGTGCGAATATTGTCTTGTGAAAAAATGAAGTGATGTGTTAGGGAGAAGAATTGAAATATTTTTATTATCTTTGCAGTTGATATGAAACGATTGGTGGAGGAGTATAGTAAGACTATTGCTGTGAAGAAAATAGTGGAGAACATAGCCATACAGGGTACAAGAATGAATATTTCTAATCCTGTGGGGTCTTGTTTTGCTTGTATAATGTCCGCTACAAGTGTATTGACAAAGGAGTATAATCATATAGTTTTGTTGTCGGATAGGGAAGAGGCTGCTTATTTTTCTAATGATTTAGAGGAACTATTGGAACAAACAAATGTAGATTATAACAAAAAATCTGTTCTTTTTTACCCTGCAACAAATAAGAAACCTTATACACAAGACGGAGTTCAGAACGCTAATACTACTTTGCGTTTGCAAGCATTGAACAGGGTGAATAACGATGATAAGGTAATAATAGTAACCTATCCCGAAGCCATAGCAGAAAAGGTTGTCAGCAAAAAACTTCTTATAAACAAAAGCACGACTATTTACAAAGATGAAGAGGTAGGGTTTGATTTTATCTTGGGAGTGTTGGAAGACTATGGATTTGAAAGAGTGGATTTTGTTACAAAAAACGGTGAGTTTGCAATAAGGGGTGGTATTATAGACGTGTTTTCTTATTCTGAACAAGTACCTTACAGAATAGAACTTAATGGAGATAAGATAGAAAGTTTAAGATGTTTTGATATAGTTTCTCAAATATCTACCCAAGAGAAAGATAAATTTATTATAGTGCCAAATCTTCAGCAACAATCCTTAGAAAACAACCCTATATATACAGCATACGAGGAAAGAATGAACTTTTTTGATTTCTTTTCTAAAGAAAATACTATTGTATGGACCAAGGATTTGACTGTATCTTTGGACAAAATAGCCAAACTATATTCTTTTGCAGAAAAACTTTACGATGGAGAACAAGAGATAGTACAACATCTTTTGCCAGAGGAAGTTTATTCGGATAAACAAAAGGTTTTAAAGTCTTTAACTCCCCATAGAATAATAGAAACAGGTATATCTGTATTTTCTAAAGAAAGTACTCTAATAGAATATTCTTCCACACTGCAACCTGCTTTCAATAAAAGTTTTGATGTTTTTGCAGATACTTTGCAAGATTTGACTTTGCAGGGTTATGATAATGTTTTTCTTGTAAAAGACGACAAACAAAAAGAAAGAATAGAGAGGATAATAAAAGAATATACCGACAGAGAAAGGATAATAAAGGTAAGATATTTGTCTTTTACTATTTCGGGTGGATTTATAGACAATGAAACTAAACAGGCTTATTTTACCGACCATCAACTGTTTAACCGTTATCATAAATACAAAATACAGGACAATTCTTCTGCCAATGAAACGGTAGCATTGGAAGATTTGCTTACATTGAAACCCGGAGATTATGTTACTCATATAGATTACGGTGTGGGTAAGTTTGCTGGATTGGAAAAGATAAACAATAACGGTAGAGACCAGGAGGCTATAAGACTTGTTTATAAGAATAACGATATTCTTTATGTTTCCATACATGCTTTGCATAAGATAAGTAGATATTCTTCTAAAGATGGTGTAGAACCTAAACTCAACCGTTTGGGAAGCAATGTTTGGCAACAGTTAAAAGACAAGACAAAGAAGAAAGTAAAAGATATAGCCAAAGACCTTATAAATTTGTACGCACAAAGAAAAGCCAGCGAGGGTTTTGCTTTTTCAACGGATACATATTTGCAAAACGAGTTAGAGGCTTCTTTTATGTATGAGGATACACCAGACCAATACAAAGCCACAAAGGCAGTAAAACACGATATGGAACAACCTTATCCTATGGATAGGTTGGTATGTGGTGATGTAGGTTTTGGCAAGACAGAGATAGCCATAAGGGCAGCATTTAAAGCAGTAAATGATAGCAAACAAGTAGCAGTGCTTGTGCCAACAACTATATTGGCTTTTCAGCATTTTAAAACTTTTTCTCAGAGATTGAAAGATATGCCTTGCAGAGTAGATTATCTCAACCGTTTTCGTACTTCTAAGGAAAAGACACAAATACTTAAGGATTTGAAAGACGGTAGAATAGATATTCTTATAGGCACACACGCAATAGCAAACAAAGATATAAAGTTCAAAGATTTAGGTCTATTGATTATAGACGAGGAGCAAAAATTTGGTGTAAGTGTAAAAGAGAAAATAAAACAGATGAAAGTAAATATAGACACTCTTACGCTTACAGCGACACCTATTCCTCGTACTCTACAGTTTTCTCTTATGGGAGCAAGAGACCTTTCGGTTATTACTACTCCACCACCTAATAGACAACCTATTAACACAGATATTATAGTTTTCAATGAAGACACCATAAGAGAGGCTATAATGTATGAATTGGGTAGAGGTGGGCAAGTCTTTTTTGTACATAATAGAGTCCAGAATATAAACGAGATGGCAACACTTATTCATCGTTTGGTACCACAGGCAAGAATAGCCATAGGACACGGACAGATGGACGGCAAAGAACTTGAAAAAGTGATGATGAGTTTTATAAACGAAGAGTATGATGTACTTTTATGTACAACTATAGTAGAGAATGGATTGGATATACCTAACGCCAACACCATAATAGTAAATGATGCTCAGAATTATGGTCTTTCGGATTTACATCAGTTAAGGGGTAGAGTAGGAAGAAATAACCAGAAAGCCTTTTGTTATCTGCTTATTCCTGGAGAGAATATTATGACAGAACAAGCATACAAACGTTTGCAAGCCATAGAAGAGTTTTCTTCCATAGGTAGTGGTTTTTCTATAGCAATGAGAGATTTGGATATAAGAGGAGCAGGAAATATACTTGGAGCAGAACAAAGTGGTTTTATAAGTGAGATAGGCTATGATATGTATACAAAAATCCTATCTGAAGCCATGCAAGAACTGAAAGAAAATGACTTCAAAGAACTATATTCTCAACAGATACAAGAAGATGAAACCTATGTAAAAGAATGTACTATAGAAACAGATTTGGAGGTTTTGATACCAGACAGTTATATTACTAACATAGCAGAAAGACTTAAGATATACAAAGAACTTGACACCATAGAAACAGAAGAACAGTTATCTCAAAAAGAAAGAGAACTAAGAGATAGATTTGGCAAGATACCACAAGCCACTTTGGATTTGTTTGATGTTGTACGTTTAAGAAAGATGGCAAAAGAGATAGCAGTAGAAAAATTGGTGTTAAAGAGAGATAAATGCGTTATAACTTTTACTAAGAACAAAGACTCTTTATTCTACTCAAGCGATAGATTTCAAAAAGTGATTTTGTTTGTAAATCAGTTTCCTCAGAAATGTTTATTAAAGGAGGAAAACGATATACTTACTCTTACTATAAAAGAAATAAAAACTATACAACAAGCAAAATCTATTTTTGAATACATTTTAAAACAAGGATAATAAAAAACACAATATATAATGGAAAAGATATGGACAATAAAACAACAAGGGAACAAGGATAGCGTAGAACGACTCGCAAGGGAGTTGTGTATGCCCAAAGACAACCCTTCTGAAAAAGACTTACGCACCTATAGAATAATAGCCAACCTTTTGGTACAAAGAGGTATAACTACATTCTCAGAGGCAAAGACCTTTTTCAGACCAGACCTTAATCATTTGCACGACCCTTTCCTTATGAAAGATATGGATAAGGCTGTGGAGAGAATACTGTTTGCTATAAGTGCAAAGGAAAAAATACTTGTGTATGGAGATTATGATGTAGATGGTACGAGTGCTGTGGCTTTGGTATATTCTTATTTAGAAGAGTTTTATGATAATATAGATTTCTATATTCCCGATAGATACGAAGAGGGTTATGGTGTGTCTTTCAAAGGTGTGGATTATGCAAAAAGTACGGACGTTTCTTTGATTATTTGTTTGGATTGTGGTATAAAGGCAACAGAAGAAATAGCCTATGCAGGAGAAAGAGGTATAGATTTTATAGTTTGCGACCACCATTTGCCGGGAATAGAACTACCAAAAGCATACGCAATACTTGACGCAAAGATGGAAGGCAATGAATATCCTTATGATGAATTGAGTGGTTGCGGAGTAGGTTTTAAACTTATACAGGCTATACAAAGAAAAAGAGGTTTGAAACCAGATGATTTGATTTCTTACCTTGACCTTGTGTCTATAAGTATAGCAGCCGATGTAGTACCACTTACAGGGGAGAATAGAATATTGGCTTATTATGGATTAAAAGTTCTTAATAAGAAACCCCGTGTAGGTTTGGAAGCCATTTTGTCTTATGCTAATGTAAAGCATAAAGATGGAGATAGTAATAAGATGTACTTCAATAGATTGCTTACAATATCCGATTTAGGTTTTCTTATAGGTCCTCGTATAAATGCTGCTGGTAGAATGGAGAGTGGAAAAAGTGCTGTGGAGTTGCTTATAGAGAAAGATATTCATAAGGCGGAAGAGATAGCCAACAGAATAAACGAGAACAACGAAACAAGAAAAAATAAAGATAAAGAAGCCACTATACAAGCCAAAGAGATGCTTTCTACTTCTGATATAGGAAAAAAGAAAAGCATAGTTTTGTATAACAAGAATTGGCATCAAGGAATAATAGGTATAGTTGCTTCCAGAATATCCGAAGAAGAGAACAAACCTACTATTATTTTTACGAACAACAACGGAGTAATAACAGGTTCGGCACGTAGTGTTAAAAACTTTGATATATATACTACTATAGAGAAATGCAGACATCTGCTTACTCATTTCGGAGGACATAGATTTGCAGCAGGATTGTCTATGGAAGAAGATAAGTTTGAGGAGTTTAAACTCTTGTTTGAACAAGAAGTAGAGAAAACCATAGAAGAAGAGGAACTTACTCCGGAAATATTAGTAGATACAGAGATAGAACTAAGAGATATAAACGATAAACTACATAGAATACTTAACCAATTCCAACCTTTTGGTCCTGAAAATACTGAACCAATCTTTCTTTCTACTCATATATACGATGAAAGCAAGGTAAGAAAAGTAGGAAAAAATCATTTGAAATTTGCAGCCATTCCAAGCGAAAGATATAACCCACCTATATCTTGTATAGGCTTTTCTTTGGGAGAATATTATGAACTATTGAAATACGGTAGAATGATAGATATTTGTTACACCATAGAAGAGAATACATATTTGGGTCATAATGAGTTGCAACTAAATGTTAAAGATATAAGAGAGTCAAAAGAAAACACCGATTAACACGATAAGACAATAACCTTATATACTATTATGGAAGAGAAGGTAAATATTACAATATGTTTGGGAAGTTCTTGTTTTGCACACGGCAACAACGTAAATCTGAAATTCATAAAAGATTATTTGAAAGATAATAACCTAATGGACAAAGTGAATTTCAAAGGAGAGTTATGCAATAAACTATGCAACGAAGGTCCTGTTGTAGTTATTGATAACGTTACTTACAAGGGAATAAACAAAATGCAATTGGAACAGGTTTTAGACAAAACATTTAAACACCAATAAAGATATGGACACTATGCAATATCCTATTTATACAGAAACAAATAATTGTCAAGACTGCTATAAATGTATAAAAGTTTGCGAAGTAAAAGCTATAAAATTTGAAAACAATTCTGCAAGTATAGTGCCTGAAAGATGTGTTTGGTGTGGTAAATGTGTGGAAATATGCCCTTCTAATGCTAAAAAAGTAAGAAACGATGTAGATAGCGTTATAAGAGCATTGAATAACAATGAAAAGATAATAGTTTCTTTGGCACCGAGTTATTTGACAGAATTTGAAGGAGTGGATAACCAATCTTTGATAGCAAGGTTTAGACAGGCAGGTTTCTTTGGTGTAAGTGAAACAGCATTGGGTGCAGAATTGGTTGCAATAAAAGCAAGACAATGGATAGAAGAACAAAACAATGGAGTATATTTCTCTTCTTGTTGTCCTTCTACTATACAACTTATAAACAAGTATTACCCTCAGTATTCCAATAATATATCTCCTATACTTTCACCTGTGCAAGCACATGCTAAGTATTTGAAATCTATATACACGGATAGTAAAGTATGTTTTGTAGGTCCTTGTATAGCGAAAAAGACGGAGTTAAATTTAGAGGATAATTTTTTGGATTATGTTCTAACATTCAAAGAACTACAAGAGATATTTGATAATTTGACTATAGATTTTGAATTTCAACAAACAACTTCTTCAGACTCTTTTCTACCTATGAAAGCAGGTATGGGAAATCTTTATCCTACAGATGGAGGTATGCTTTCCTGTATGATAAACAAGAATGATTTGTCTTTGCAAAAGAATAACTTGGATTTAAACAAGCAAAACATAGATAACATACAAATGCTTACAGTTTCCGGTATGGAGAATGTAAAATCTCTGTTGGAAGATGTAGAACATTTTGAATGCAAAGACAAGAAATATTTTATAGAGATTTTGGGTTGTTCTGGTGGTTGTGTAATGGGACCTGCTACAGTAAAGAAATCTTCTCCTTTGATTAAGAGGGTACAAATATTAAACAAAGTTTCGCAAAATTATAATCAAGTTCTAATTTCACAAAACAAAGAAACAGAATCACGAAACAAAGAGATAGAATTACGAAACGAAGAGATAGAAAAACGAAACAAAGACTTATATTCTAAACTTTATAATACAGATATTTCTACAAGTTTTTTGAGTATAACACCATTTGAAAGCAAGACTTATACTCAGAAAGATATAGTACAGATATTAAAACGTGTGAATAAGATAAGCGACAGTGATTATCTGAATTGTGGTGGTTGTGGTTATGATAACTGTAAATCTTTTGCTAAAGCACTGTTAGACGGTTTGGCAGAGAATGATATGTGCGTTTCTTATATGCGAAGAGTGGCAAGGGATAAGACAAACATACTACTAAAGAAAATGCCACAAGGTGTTGTTATTGTAGATGAAAATCTAAACATAATACAGGCTAATCAAAAGTTTGCTCTTATCCTTGGAAAAGAAATGGAAGAATTATACGATATGGTGCCGGGTTTGTCTGGTATGGATATAACTAAGGTTCTTCCTTTTCATCAATATTTCTCAGCAGTATTGAAAACTTGTACAGATTTGGTAGAACAAGATATAAGAGATAATGAAAACTATTATCGTTTAAGTGTTTTCTCGGTACAAGACCATCAACAAGTATGCGGAATACTTGAAAATATGCATGCTCCAGAGGTGAAAAAAGATGTTGTAGTTACAAGGACACAAGACGTAATAAAACAGTATATGAACGTTGTTCAGCAGATAGCCTTTTTGCTTGGAGAGAATGCAGCATATACAGAGAGTATGCTAAACTCTATCATAGAATCGCATACAACGAATAGTAACCCTCTATCTAAGGACGAAACCATATAAATATATTTGCTTATGATAAATAATATATTTGTAGAGGCAGGAAGTTTTCAAGTGCATAAGAATGGTAACTTTGCGTGCGGAGATACTATACTTTTGCATAAGATAGACAATCAAGAACGTTGTATAGCCGTGCTTTCAGATGGATTGGGTAGTGGAATAAAAGCCAACGTGCTTAGTACTATGACGGCTTCTATGGCTATGAACTTTTCCATAAAAAGAGAACCTATTATGAGAACAGCACGTACTATAATGGATACTCTTCCTATAGATAGCAAAAGAAATATATCTTATGCTACATTTACTATCATAGATATAGACCAAAACGGTAATACAATGATAGCAGAGTTTGATACACCACCTTTGCTTTTGGTTAGGGACGGAAAAGTAACTCATCTGAACCCAGAAACATTTAAAATAAACACAACTAACGAAACAGACAATTACGAGAGAATTTTAAAATTGTCAGATATTGCTTTAAAGAAAGGAGATAGACTTATAGTTTATTCAGACGGTGTTTCACAAAGTGGAATGGGAAAAGATAATATGCCTTTTGGTTGGGAAGATGGAGTGGAAACCTTTATTGAAAACCTCGTAAAGCAGGATAAGAATATTTCAGCCAGAGGATTGTCCCGTAGAATAGTAAGACGTGCAGAAATGAACGATGATTTCAAAACCAAAGATGATATTTCTTGTATTTGTCTTTATGTAAGAGAACCAAGAAAACTGCTTATCTGTACAGGACCTCCTTTCAATGAAGAAAAGGACAAATATCTTGCAGATGTTATTTCTTCATACAATGGCAAGAAAATAGTATGTGGTGGAACAACATCGCAAATCATAGCAAGAGAACTTGGAAAGGATTTGGAGGTAGAAATGGATTTGGATAAGTTTGCTTCGGGTTTGCCACCAGAGTCAAAAATGGACGGAGTGGATTTGGTAACAGAAGGTATTATAACTTTGGGTGCTTTGAGTAGATTGCTGGAAGAAGATAGGTTTAACGAACTTCCACAAGAGGATTCTGCATGGAATATTCTTAAATATATAATGGATGCAGATATAATAGACTTTCTTGTGGGTACAAAAATAAACGTGGCGCACCAAGACCCTTCTTTGCCTATAGAGTTGGAAATAAGAAGAAATGTTATAAAAAGAATAAAAGGTTTGATAGAAAATAAACTATTAAAAACAGTTAATTTGGAGTTTATATAAACTATAATTGACAAAATAACGTTATATAGGAAAATTAAGGAACAATAAACAAATAAATTACATTATGGTAACAGTAAAAATATGTGTTGGAACGTATTGCTATCTTATGGGTGGCGGACAGTTGGCACAGTGGAGAAATTATATTCCACAGCATTTGCACGAAAAAGTAACTTTTGTAAGTGCATCGTGTTTGGGTTGCAATGAACAGAATGCAAAACCTCCTTATGCAAAAGTAGGAGATGTTATTATTGAAAAAGCAACACCAGAAAAGATATTAGAAGAGATAGAAAAACAATTATCAATATAAAAATATTAACAAATAAATAAAAAACAAAGAACTAAACAATGGCAGCATATAATAATGTAGTAGAGATAAGAAGATACATACTTCAGATGTTGGCAAAGATGATATATGAGGGAAATGTAGAAGAGAAGATAGACCGTTTGCCCTTTGATATGTATACCAAAAAGACGGAACATACCCGTTGTTGTATTCACAAGGCGAGAGCAGAAGCCAAGTACAAAACTATGGCAATACTTGGTTTCAATGTAGATGATGAAGTAGATGAATTTGATAATCTTTCTCACTATGTTGAACTTGCAAAGAAAAGAGAAAAAAGTACAGAGGTTATGCTTACAGTGGTAGATGAGGCTTGCTCTTCTTGTGTCAAGGCTTCGTATATAGTAACTAATCTTTGTCGTTCTTGTATAGCACACCCTTGTACTTATGCATGTAAAAAAGAAGCCATAACTAAACATGAAAATTCTCAAGCACATATAAACCCAGATAAATGTATAAACTGTGGTTTGTGTATGCAGGCTTGTCCTTATCATGCTATAATCTTTCAACCTGTTCCTTGCGAAGAGGCCTGTCCTGTTGGAGCTATCAGCAAGAGAGAAGACGGAGTAGAACATATAGACCCAGAAAAATGTATCTATTGTGGTAAATGTATGGTTGCTTGTCCGTTTGGTGCTATCTTTGAAAAGAGTTTTATGTTTGAGATTGTCAATGCAATAAAACAAGGCAAGGAAGTAATAGCTATGGTTGCACCTTCTTTGGGTGGTCAATTCAATCAACCATACGGCAAAGTCCTTACTGCTATAAAGAAGATAGGTTTTACAGATGTAGTTGAGGTAGCAAAAGGTGCCAATATGACAACAGAGAACGAAACTCGTGAGTTTGAAGAAAGAATGGAGAAAGGCGAAAAGTTTATGACTACTTCTTGTTGTGCTGCTTGGAGAGAATTGTATAAGAAACATCTACCAGAAATTCAGCCATACGTTTCAGACGCTTTAACACCTATGGGTTATACTGCAAAATGGTTAAGAGAAACAAAGAAAGACGCTATCTTGGTTTTCGTATCTCCATGTGTAGGAAAGCGTTCAGAATGTCATTCAAATCCAGATGTTAATTATGTTTTGTCTTATGAAGAGTTAGATGCCTTGTTCAAAGCGGCTGAAATAGATATTGCTTCTCAAGAAGAAACAGTTTTAGATAATACTATACTTGGACACGGAAGAGGTTTTGCTATGATAGCAGGTGTAACCGAATCTGTAAAAGCAACAGCCAAAGACCCAAGTATTATTCACGATGTGGTAATAGATGGATTGACAAAACAAAGTATAAGAGATTTGAAACTATGGGCAAAGAAAGGTGAAGCACCTGGAAACTTTGTAGAAGTAATGTCTTGTCCGGGAGGTTGTGTAAATGGTTGCGATACTATAAACCTACCAAAAGTAGCAGCCAGACAAATACTTCCATCTACAAAATAAAGAAATAAGACTATACAACAAAATAACGGAGATTTACTTTCATTTAAAGCAAATCTCCGTTTTCATTATATGGTTTTTAGTCTTCTTTTTGCGAAACAAGATTGAAGTTTATACCGAAACTAAGTAAATGAATATTATCTGTTTTGCTTGTGTTGAATACAGGTATTAAAGAACAAGAAGCGTAAATAGAGAACTTGTTGGCAATGTTGTAACTAATCAAAGCATCAAGTTGAAAATCATTTACAGCATTTATGTACTTGCCGTGTGAGGAAGAAGATTTGGATGATTTAAATCTCATATCTTCTGCATTCCAAGTGTTATGTATGCTTTTTGTTAAAATATAAGACGGAATAAGACCAAAATCCAAAGAATGTGCAAACAAACCAGACTGTTTCAAATGCAAACGCCAGATATATGGTATTCTAATACTGAAACTTGTAAGTGTGGAATACATTCCCTCTGTATAAACAAGGCCTGTGTTATCTGTGTATCCGTCATTGTCAAAATTTACTACTCTTACAC
>JAFUGA010000044.1 GCA_017469625.1 Bacteroidales bacterium | reverse complement strand
TTTTTGTCTATGTTAATCATTGGGATAAGATTTTGTGTTTTTGTTTCTTTTGATTGTAAAATTACAAAATTTTATCCTTTTTTCTTTCCATTTATTCTTCCTTATACCGAGTTAGCGTTAACTTACTTATTTTTTTATAAAAATAGATTCATCTTTTAAAAAGGAAAAATAAAAAAGTCAATACTTTATATATTGACTTTTCATTGTTTAGAATTAAAATTTATACATGTATATTACGTAGTATAGATTGTGAAATTATACTATATAATGATATGTGTTTATGTTAGGGATTTTAATTCATCTGTTTTGCTATATTGTCGGCTATTTCCTGCATTTGTTCTTTTGAAAGAGAAAGTTTAGGATTAGCAAAGTTTAAATCTCCCTCTTTTTGCATAGGAACAAGATGTATATGTGCGTGTCTTACCTCTAAGCCTATAACTGCCATACCTACTTTAGTACAAGGACACGCCTTTTTTATAGCCACAGCCACTTGTTTTGCAAAAACTATATAGTCTTTTATATCTTCATCTTCTATATCAAAGATATAATCTACTTCTTTCTTAGGAACAACAAGGGTATGTCCTTTTTGCAAAGGAGAAATGTCAAGGAAAGCATAAAATTTGTCATTCTCTGCTACCTTATACGAAGGAATTTCTCCGTTTATTATCTTTGTGAATAATGATGCCATAGGATTATCTTGATATTTTGGTTATTTTTAACTTCATCTTGCCTGCTGGAACTACTATTTCAACAATATCTCCTACTTTTTTACCCAAAAGACCTTTAGCAATAGGCGATGTAATAGATATTTTGCCTTGTTTAAGGTTGGCTTCGTTCTCTGGTACTATCTCGTATGTCATCTTCTTTTTCAATGCCATATTTTCAAACTCTACCTTTGAAAGAAGAAGAACCTTTGAAGTATCTATACGACTTTCATCTAAAAGACGAGCATTTGCTATGGTTTCTTGCAGTTTAAGAATCTTAGCCTCCAACTGACTTTGTGCCTCTTTTGCTGCATCGTATTCTGCATTTTCAGACAAATCTCCCTTATCTCTTGCCTCTGCTATAGCTGCTGAAACAGCAGGTCTTTCCACTGCTATTAACTGATGTAGTTCATCTTTAAGTTTTTGTAAGCCTTCTGCTGAATAATATTTTATTTCTGCCATTTTTATTTAATATTAAAACGAATAGAAGACTTTATCTCTAAAGCCTTCTATTCTTTATTAGAATTTAAAGAATATCCTTTATACTAAATTACATAGATAAAGTAAGTCCTAATGAATGTATTCCTCCCATTATAACTGTTGTTCTGTAAGCATAATCAAATGAAAGGTCTATACCTTTTTTGTTACCTTTGGCTTTCTGTAGTGGAGCAATAACTGAAGCACCACAAGAGAAACCTTTGGATAGGTTTACCTTAGACTCGTCTTTATAGATGTCGCCTGTTGTACCTTTTTCAAAAGTATAACCTGCTCTAACCATAAATAAGTTTTTGAAACCATACTCCAAACCTGCAGTATAACGGTCATTTGTGAAAGCCATAGACTCATAGTTTCCTGCAACAGTCAAACGGTGAGTTTTTTCTTCAAACAAGAAGTCATAAGATGCACCTATGTTCAAACTTGAAGGTAAATCAAAAGAAAGACTTCTGTTTTCTATTGTCTGATAGTGGTTTGAATGTTCTATAAGAGCATTTACTGATAAACCATCACCAGAGTAACTCATAGAAGGTCCCCAATTCTTAAGAGAGATACCAAATTTTATTTCATAATCTCTACCTGTTACATATTGGATACCTGCATCTATTGCTATACCTGTTGCTGTTACGTTGTCTATACCCTCAGATACTATCTTAAGTGTAGCACCTGCATAGATAGAACTTGAGAAGGCTTTTGCATAAGAAACACCTATATTCATAAGTGTAGGTTTATAGGTACCATTGTTTCCTGGCTCAGGAGAGTTTTCTGATGTTTTTTGTATAGAACCAAAAGACATAGAATTTACTGTTAAACCCAAAACTCCATAGTTACCAAGACTTTGTGCCAAACCGAAAGCTACAATGCTTATATCTGAATGATTCAAATAATGAGAATAATCAAAAGAAGCATCTGTTCCCACAGTATGACCTAAACCTGCAACATTTGAAAATAAAGCGTCTAAACCAGAACCGTTTGCTGTATTTACATTGCTCCAACCTGCACTACGAGCCCAAGGGTTGATAAGCAATTCTCCTGCTCCTGCAGTACCGCGTCTATCATCATTTCCGGCCATAGAAATATTAGGCAGTAGTATCGCCAACAATATGACCAAACCGATTATTTTATGTATTCTATTCATAACTTTTGTCATTTTATAAGTTTAAAAATATTGTTGGTTAACTATTATTGGAATGAGTTTAAATCTACTGGACGTAAAGCTCCAAACCATTTAATCAATTTTTCGCCAACACCATCAGCTTTTACGTGAATCAAATAAACACCTCCTGAAATTTGTAGTCCTCTTTCGTTCTTCAAATCCCAATCAACAGAAGTTAATGCAGAACCTCCACCAGACACCAAACTTCTTGATGGTCCTCTCAGTTTCTTAACCACTGTTCCATCTACTGCATAGATAGTTATGTAACATTCTGGAGGAAGATTGGTTATTTTTACCAAGTTCTGTATTTGGTCTCTCTCGTAAAGACTGTAAGCATAATAAGGATTTGGAACTACTGCAATATTATCCAAAGCACTTTCTGCTACTGCTCTGTCGCCTACTATTGTAGCAAGGTCGTTTTCAATAGAGAATTGATACAAAGGATAGTTGTTATTTACAGGAGAATCTGGTCCAACGTTAGCTCCATTCCAATAAGTAAGATAAGGTTTTCTTACTCTAATCTGAACAGTAGCATCTGTAGGTATAAGTAAAGGTGATTTTTCACTTATAGCTATACGTGCATTACCTGAAGCAAATATACTTGTTGTAGGCATACCTACCCACATTACTGAACTGAACAACTCTTCTGCTGAACGTATTGCAGAACCTGTCATACCTGCAGTAGTTGTAGAAAGTGGAGCCAATTTTGCTCTTGCCCATGCACCCTCATCATAACGAGGAGGAGTTACTGTAGAGAAGGAAGCATTGAATCTAAACTGGTGAGAAGTTGTTCCTAATACATATACGTAGTGCATACCTCCGTAAGCAGAACCACCACCACCTAATGTTGAAGTAGGATTCCATATCATATCTCTACCATTGTGTTGTCCCAATGAAGAGTTTTCACCAAAGATAATATTCAATCTTTCACCTGTTTCAAGGTTAATAGCATATCCAGGGAACCAGCCCATACCTTCTCCATCGCCATCGTCTAAACCTTCTTTATCTACAGAGTTGTGTTTTCTCAAAGAGAATTTTCTTGCACCACCTTCTGTTAGTTCAGGGTCGTCTCCCATTTCTATAACAGGACATCTTGTCCATTTAGTAGAATCTGATGTAAATACTATATCAACAGAAGCCAATCCGTTCATATCATTCCAAACATACGATGGAACAGTAGAAGAGTTTCTTGCCTCGTTCCAAGAACCTGCTTGGTCGTTATCATCATCAAAATAGAATGTAGGAACAAATCCTGGGTGGTTGTAATCAAATGATACTAATCTGTAAGGAGCCCATGTGCCATATACACAGTTTTCATATTCTGCTCTACCGTCTATAGGATAGTCTGTACTTACATAGTTGGTATCTAACACACCATTAACTGTAGTAATGATTGTATCTTTTATGTTGTAATAGAAGTCGCACAAAGAGTCTTCTCTTGCAGTTTCTGAACCTGAAGGTAAAGATCTACCTGCTCTAATCCAGTTGGTAGGTACTGCACCATCATCATCTGCAAAACCAGAAAGCCATGCTTTTGTAGCATCTTCATAAACAATAGAAGAAGTAAGATAAGAACCATAATTTAAGTCTCCACCAAGAACACTTGTTCCTCTTAGGAAGATAGGTTTAGCAACATTAACAACATTACTCAAAGAAATAGATATACCTAAATCAAATATAATTTGTTCGTTGATAGAGCCTACAGTTCTTTCAGATTCTATTGCATAAACATCATCAAACAAAGGTTTAGTTTCGTCTGCATTTGTAAGTACCCATGTACAATCGTTAATATCTGTACTTGAAGAACCTGGAACTAATTTTATTTTGTAGTTACCTGCTCTTACTTTCAATGGGTCTACTATTCTTATATTCAATGGTCCATAGTTTTCTTGATAAACAGGTGTTTCTAACAAGTTCTTGTATGCAATTTCTTCTCCATTTTCATTTACAGGATAACGATTCTTTGCTCCCATAAGAGATTCTACAGAAGAAGATTGTAGATTAAGAACCATACCACCGTTACCATTTCCTTCTATACGTATGATTTCAGGAGAAACACCGTAAGAAGACCTTACCA
Source organism: Bacteroidales bacterium (assembly GCA_017469625.1). Classification (GTDB taxonomy): domain Bacteria; phylum Bacteroidota; class Bacteroidia; order Bacteroidales; family P3; genus Scybalousia_A. Next base: position 26,230 of record JAFUGA010000044.1, on the reverse strand, counting down.
TAGTACCATTTTGTTCTGATTCTGTCTTGTGAGGTATAGCCACAACAGACTCTATAGAACTACCATCACCCATTTTACGAGAAGCCAAATAAGGTTCTCTTTGTCCATCTACTTTTGTAGCATCTGTTGGGCTATAAGGTTTAAAGTTGTTGTAAGCGTATGCTATAGCTATGAAATAATATTTCTTGTTATTAACTATAGTTTTATCTGTTGTTTCAGCGAATTTGTCTTCTGTAACTCTGAATGAATGTCTTATACCTTTATTTTCTCCTTCAACCATAATCTGTGGAGTCAATAAACCTGTAGTTTCATTCTTTGTATAATTTACAAGAGTACCTATTGCTGCATTATTCTGAGTAGAGTCATAGTTTTCTATATCGCATTGTGCAACCAAACGAGCTTTTGAATTATCGTATATATCAGCAATTGATACAGTTTCGTCTTTCAATTGGAATATTTGATAACCTTCAAATCTATAGAATCTATCGTATTCTACACCATAAGCATCTTCTCTTTGTATAGAATTATCTTCTTTAGCATAAGCTTCATTTACGTTGTTACCTGCATCGTTCTTTAGATAAAGTATAAGTTCTCTATCTAACTCTTGAACTACGATAGTAGGAGCATCTGGTCCTTCCAAAACTATAAAGCAGTTATCAAACAAAGCTTGACATTTATCGTCTATAGCTCTCAATAGTTCTACTGAATAATTTTGGTCGCCGTTTGTAGCTCTTGCATAAGGGATACCAACTGTAATATAGTTGATAGCACCTGGCTTCAAAGTGAAAGGACCTGCAGATTGCATGAAACGTCTATCGCCAGGAGCATTTCCTGCTGTTGTTTCAGACCAAGTATTTGCTTTACCGTAATCTTCGTGTCCGTTTGTTCTTGTACCCCAACCCCAAACGTCAGAGTTGCCAGGGAACATGAAGTCTGCAACAATAGCATCGTTGATACCAACATTGTAACCATTGCCACCGTATTTCATTCTTGAACCGTCTTTCCAAATACCTCTTAAGTAGTTGTAGTAGTCAGTTGCTTTATCTGGTTCTCCGTTAGAAGCAGCAGAGTTGTTGTAATAAACGAAACGTCTCATACCAAAACGTTCATCGTCTGCTATACCGTTACCAAAATTTACACCATTGATAGCACAAGCATCTACAGAGTCTTTAGAAGCAGGATACCAACAATCTACAAATTTATCTGCATCATCTGCCAAAAGGATAATGTTAAGTGTATCTGTGTTAGGGTCAATATAATCTGCAACTAATTCAGGATAGTTTTGTCTGAAAGTAGTTTCATCAACTTTTGGATTATCTCTTCCGTCTGGGTCCATATATGGTCCTTGGAAGAAGTCTATACCAATAGCAGGAGGAGTATCTGAATAAGCACCTGTACCAGGACCGTCTGTAGCTTTGCCATTGTAACAATATCCTAAACCTCTTCTAACATCGCAACCTACATAGTCGTCTGCTGAGTAACCCAAATCTGGGTCAACCCATTGGCTGAAGTATGTTTGAGTTAAAGTATATTGAGAACGGTTAATGATTTCGTATGAATAGAAAGTCATATCATTTATTTCATTATTCATAGTGAAAGCAAAAGCCTGTGCTCTAATCTCAAGACCGATAGGGTTTTCAGAACCTGATTCTGTGTGTGCATTACCCTTATCGTTGAATATCCACCATAAAGTTTCATCACCTTTAAGAACTTGGTCAACTAACAAACCATTTCTTGCAGGCATTATGTTACCTGTGCCATAATTAGGATTCAAAGTATCTGATTCCATAGTAGGTGTAGGTACATAAGGAGTACCTGGAGGCAATGTGTCTTTTATTTTAGCAGGACACAATTTTCCTTCAAAATCATAGTAAGGATAATCTCCTTCTTCTGGTTCATAGATACCGTCTAAGTCTTGGTCATAGAATGGAGCAAGGAATTTTGATTGTCCCAAATCTGTATTACCATGAGCAGGCCAAGTAAGTATAGCAGGAGTAGCAAGACTCATATCTACATACGTAACTTCACCTGTAGAAGAATACTCTATGGAATTAACAAAAGCTTCAACCTCTGCTCTTGTTATTCTGTAAATTTTGTCCCATTCATCACAAATGGCTCTATTTACTGAAGCATTTCCGTCTACTGTCAAAGGACCTGGCCAAAAGTCATCACCATCTTGTCCAAATCTTAGGGCTGCAACTCTTAATTGGTTATTTTCGTCCAAACCTCCAATCCAAAGAGCAGCACAGAACATAGCAGTTGATGAACCATTTTTTGGTACATAGTATGCTGCAGTAGATCCGTCGTACCACATATTACCACCTTGGTTTATACGGGCACGTACATTGTTTATGCTCAATTCTGCAGAACCTTGAGCTCTACGGCAACTTTCTATACCAGCCTTTGCTCTTGGTCTAACGTTCTTTGCTCCTTTGTAAGGCAAAGCATTAGCAGATATACCTACAAAGCATAAACAAAGCAATAATAACGATAATTTACAAGCAATATGTTTCATAATTTTTCTTTATTTTCTTTATTATTAAGTGCTTTATTAGAATTGATAAGATACACCTATTTCTACTCTTCTTGGAGTTGAATAATAATAATAAGCGTTATTTAAATACATTCTATAGTAATTTCTGTATGATTCTTCGTCTAACTGTTGACCAATGATTGTTTGAGTGTCAGGGTCTGTTAGGTAACCATTATCGTCTGGGTCGCCTGTAACACCAAATACTCCTGTAATGTTTTTGAAGTCAAACAAGTTATATACAGAACAGAATACGTCAAGAACTGTTTGTCTTTTACCTACTTTTATGATGAAGGCTTTATCTACTGTCAAATCTACACGATAAATCCAAGGCAAACGAGAACCTCTGAATGAACCAACTATAGTACTTTGTGTGTTGCTATAGTATTTAGTGTATGGAGCACCAGACTGAACAACACCAGATAGGTTAACACCAAAGTTTTGCAACCATTTGATGTTCTTTACTCTTGGGTTGCCATCTTTATCCACAACTTTTATTGAAGTTACAGGACCGTTGTATTTATCACCAGATTCATAACGGAAGTCTAAACCAAGTTTGAAAGCATGTCTTCTATCATCAGAGATAGGGAACATCATCTTAACATTAGGATAACCTGCTCTAATCAAAGAAACTAAAGTACTTGAAGACAAACCTGTTGTTCCTTCAGCATACTGTAAAGTATAACTTGCATTTGCTCTTATGTTCTTTACTCTACGAAGGTCATAAGAAATAGTCATACCTTTTGTAGTTCTGAAATCTTGGTTGTCATAAGAATAGTACATATTTGTAGGGTCTGCTCCTGTATATTGAACAAGGTTGATAAGGTCTCTTGTTTGTTTGTAGTAAGCAGATATTGTTAAAGCAGAACTCTTTGACAATACTTGTTGGAAACCTAACTCATAGTTTGTAATCTTTTCTGGTTTCAAATTAGGATTTGTAAGAACTGCTCCGTCCATTTGTTCCATATATAGATAGTTTGCATAACCTGCTTGCCAATATCCTGAACTTGGACGGCGAGCAATAATATCGTAAGATGCTTTGAATTCTGATTCGTCTGAAACAGGGAATGAGAATGCTATACGAGGCATAGCAACTACTTGTGGTTCGTAATCTTTGAAAGCATTAGTTGAGATAACTTTTGGCAAACCTGTATCTGTCAATTCTCCTTTTCTATAAGGAAGAGGTTGTCCAGAAGCACCACTAATATCTGAAGGGTTAGAAATAATTTCTCCGTTTGCATTGTACCAAGTAGAAGCAGAACCTTCTCCTCTACGGAAACCTGTTATCTGAACATTGTCTGCTGTAGATTGGCTACTCAATGAACTTACATATACAATAGCATCGTCTGAAATTGTGTTAGGAATACCAGATGTTTCGCCTCTACCTGCTGCTCTCAATTCACCAACTGTGTATGAATCATATAATAGGTAAGGGTCTTTCAATCCCATTTGGTTTCCATCAAATCTATCAACACGTACACCTATGTTGAATACCAAATCTCTAAAATAGAATTGGTCTTGGATATATCCAGCCATATATATAGGTTCCCAAGCTCCAAGGTCTCTGTGTCCGTTGCTTGTTCCAGAGAAGAATTCTTGCAATGAAGTTTTTCCACTAATCTTTTTACCTGTATGGTCATAACCTAAGTATGAAACAAGAGCGTTGTTTCCAGAGTGGAACAATTCATCTGCAGAGAACATATCCAAAGAGAATGTAGAAGGATTCATATTATCTATATCCAAATAATGGTCTACATCATCTACAGGCAAACCTAATGCTTCACGCAATTTAATATCAAAATAAGTCTGGCTACCTTCATCATAGTTACGATTGTATGATACATAAGGATAAGCACCAGAATTATCTATAATAGGATTAGCCAAATCTCTATACATTATTTGTTTGTTTGCTTCCTCTCTCATCAACTGCCATAGATAGTAAGCATTCAATGAATAAGATCTATAGATTTGTTGGTCATATTGGAAACCTAACTCAACTTGATGTTTGCCTATATCGGCAAGAATCTTAGCTGCTGCATAGATTGAGTTTTGTTCTGCTTTTGAATAAGAAGAAGCAGGAACACCAACATTTGTATACATTGAATATATAGAACCAGGAAGTTCTCCATTTATAAGACCACCATACTGACGAATGTTGTCATAATTGATAAGGTAGTTTCTCAATGAAGCAAAATCTTCTCCGTAATACAATTGGTTTGTATATGCTGCAAGTCCTGGGTTATCTGTAGAAGGTGTGAAATCTACATTGTAATCAACCCAACCATTTTGTTCATATACATATTCTTCTGTACCATCTCCGTCTATATCCATTTTAGATAAAACATAAGTAGGTCTTTTATATGTACGGAATGTTCCTATATGTCCATATTTGAAAAAGTCATCTTTGAAATCTTTGTGATAAGATTCGCTATATTGATGTTGGTATGAAGCCAAGATGTCAAACATAACGTTTTGAATCAAAGATGTTGAATTTTTATCTGAAGATAATTTTTGAGTAAAGTTTGCTGTAATTTGATAACTGTTGCTATAAGATTCTCCATTGTTAGCATTGTCTAACAACATAGAAGAGATAGAACCGTTTTTACTCTTACTTGTAACATACTCTCCATTAAGTTTGAAAGAAGAATTTGCTGAAAGACGGAAATCTAAACCACCCTCTAAGTAAAGAGTGTTTCCCCATAAGTTAGATTTACGACCAACTTTTTCAAAATCATTCTTCTTTAAATATGAAGCAGCATACTGAACAGAACCTGTTGTAGGGTCATAACGCAATGGATTTTTTTCCAAAGTAGCTATAACAGGGTCTTTTGCCATGTAATAATATCTATCTTTTTGTCTAAGATAAGGGTCATGTACATAAGAATCAAAACCTGACAAACGAAAACCTATGATAGTGTTTTTCGTGTTCAATTCTTTATTTGTCTTTGTGTAAATAGGTCCGGTCAAATAAAACTCTGGTCTGTGATAACCTCTTGTATCAAAAGGTTCAGAAGTTCTGTATTGAACCAATCCTTCAAACTTATTCTGAGGTGGTTTAAGTGTAATACTTGTTGTACCTCCTATGGATTCTCCGTATTGTGCAGGAGTTCCACCAAGGATAACGTGAACTTCGGCAATAGCAGTCTTAGGTATATTTACAGAACCTTGTTTTTTGGCTCCGTTTACATAATTCTGCATATTTGTTTCACCTCTGGCACTACCAGCAGAACCATCATTATCTGAGATACCTCCAACCTGAGCAATGATTCCATCAACAGAATTTGCTGTCATCTTCTCAATCTGGTCTGATGTAATACGAGAACCTGTTGTAGCCGTACCTCTCTCTATTAGAGGAACTGTACTTTCAGTAACAACTACCTCTGTTAAAGCGGTAGAAGTTTGCTTCATTGTAAGGTCTCCTACTCCAGAGAAACCTCCGGCCGTAACTCTTACTCCTTTTTTTACAACTGTTGCATAACCTACGTATGATGCTTTTATGTCATACATACCAGGTTCCAACGGTTTAATTTGGTAAGAACCATCCATACCCGTCTGAGCTCCACCTTTTTGTTCACCATTTTGTTCAACAATGACGTTTACAAATGGTAGAGGCTCTTTGGTCTGTTCATCTGTAATGTAACCCACAAGAGTTCCTTGTGCGTACATTACTACGTTGGCTGTTAATACCAACCCGAGCGTAAATAATATTCTTTTAAGCATACTCATTATAGTGTATTGTTTATTTTCTAATAACTACTTGTAAGGTCTATCTAAAATTGTTGAATAAATAACTGCTTTTCTCAAATCAAATTTAGATTCGCTACCTTTTTTATCATCTACTTGTTGTTTCTTTTTTGTTTCTCTTTTTTCAGTATGGTTTAATTCGTTTTTTTGTTGATAAGAAGTATCTCGCTTTTGCTGAGAAGAACTTGTAGAAAAACTTTCTATGTTTTCTTCGTTTTCTATATCAATAGTGTCATTGAACTCTCCGATAACCTCTTCCTTTAATGCTTTTTTTCTAAATGAAGAGATAACCAGGATTGCCACTGCTATCAATATAGTCCCAAAAGTACCCATACTCTATCTTTTATTTACAAGGAAGAAAACCTCTTAAAAATTTAAGAAGTCTTCTTCCTTTATAATATTATTTTGATACCACCTCTTTATCTTTTTTACTTCTTGTTATCAATAAGTAAGCAGTAGGACAAGCAACACATAGTGAAGCGAAACAACCTGCAGCTATACCTATGAACATTGTGAATGAGAATCCTCTCAAACCGTCTCCACCAAATAAGAAGATAACTAACAATGTTAATAATGTTGTTCCCAAAGTATTGAACGTACGAGATAATGTTTGATTCATAGCATCATTCATTAGTTTTCCGTATTCACCTTTAGGGAATAGATTAACATTCTCTCTTACACGGTCAAAAACGATAACTGTATCATTAACTGAATAACCAATAACTGTCAAAACAACTGCAACAAACTGTTGGTCTACTTCCAAACTGAATGGCATAATCTTGTTGAACAATGAGAATGTTCCTATTGTAATCAACGCATCAAAAGTAAGAGAAGCCAATGAAGCCAAACCATATTGCCATTTCTTGAATCTTATTGCTATATATATGAATATAAGAACAAGTGAAACTAAAACGGCGATAATAGCTGAACGTTGTATATCTTCGGCCATAGTAGGTCCTACTTTTTCAGATGAAATTATACCCAATGGATTTGTAGCTGTAGAACGAAATTTGTCTAAAGTTATAGATTGGTCTTTGTAGAAAGATTTTGTTCCATTGAACAATCTTTCTATAGACTCATTATTTATAGCTTCATTATCCTCTTTTATCTTGTAGTCTGTTGTAACCTTTACCTGATAATCTGGACCGAAAGTCTTAACCTCTGGAGCAGAACCATATTCTTTTGTAAGGGCAGAACGTATTGCTTCTGGTTGAACATCTCGGTCAAAACGAACAACATAAGTTCTACCTCCTGCGAAGTCTATACCTAAATCTAAACCTTTGAATGTTAGAGAACCTATTGCTATGACTGCAAGTATAATAACTGCTATCCATTGTTTTCTATGTGTTCCAACGAAATTAACATTAGGTTTTTCTAAGAAATGTTTAGTCAAATTTGTATAGAATGCTATGTTCCTTCTTTCTCCACCTTTACGGTTAAGTAGTGCTTCAAATACAAGCCTTGAAACAAAAATACCAGAGAATAAAGTTGTAAGTATACCTATACATAATATAATAGCGAAACCTTGTACAGGACCACTACCAAAATATGCAAGTACTATACCTGTAAGCAATGTAGTAACGTTTCCGTCTATAATAGCAGAGTAAGCTACTTTGTATCCGTCTGCTATAGCAGAGGCAACGTTCTTGCCTTTAAGTAATTCTTCTTTTATACGTTCGTTTATGATAACGTTAGCATCAACAGCCATACCCATAGTCAAAACTATACCTGCTATACCTGGAAGTGTAAGTACTGCTCCCAAAGATGCAAGCACTCCAAACAAGAAGAATAAGTTTACTATCAAAGCCACACAAGCTGCAATACCTGCTGTACTATAGAAAAATATCATATAAATAAGTACAAGTATGATAGCACAAACAAAAGAAATCATACCTGCTTTTATAGATTCTTTTCCTAAAGATGGACCTACAACAGATTCTTGTACAATCTTTGCAGGAGCAGTCAATTTACCAGACTTCAATATATTTGAAAGGTCTTTTGTTTCCTCTACTGTAAAATGACCAGATATTTCTGAACGACCTCCATCTATTTCTCCATTTACTCTTGGAGCAGAATATACAACACTATCCAAAACTATGGCTATACATTCATTTACATGGTTACCTGTTATCTTAGCCCATTTTCTTGCAGCTTCATCTTTCATAACCATGGAAACAACAGGACTTCCTGTTTGGTTGAAATCGTCTTTTGCATCTGAAATAACATCTCCGTCTAACAATGGACCGTTCTTTTCAACATGTACTGCATAAAGTTCGTATTCGTTTGTCTTGTTTATAGGTTTTGCTGACCACAAGAACAACAAATCTTTTGGCAACTTGCTTTCTGCTTTCTTTATTAAACGGTTGATTTCTGCTCTGTTTTGTCCAGGAGCAGTAGCAACAGCCAATGTCATTTGAGTTCTACTTGGAGTAAATAATGAAATCAAAGGAGATTTTTTGGAAACAGAGGTTTCTTTATTATCATTATTTGCTATGGTTTCAGTAGCAGTAGTCATAGATTCTGTAGCAAGTTCTTCTGTAACTTCGCTATCATTTTCCATATTATTACCCACAGACAACCAAGCATCCATATCTGATAATGCTTTTCTTGCTTTGTTCAAATCTTTTTCTACCAACCAGAATTGTAACTGAGCACTACCTTCCAAAAGATTAGTTACACGTTGAGGGTCTTTTACTCCCGGCAATTCTATAAGTATTCTTTCAGTAGCATCCAATTTTTGAATAGTAGGTTGTGCTACACCAAACTTATCTATACGTTTAGACAAAACTTGATAAGTTGTTTGGAAAGCATCACTACATTGTTGGTTTATAGCAGAAATAACTTGTGAATTGGAAGAATTTTTTGTTATTCCTTTTTCTTTTAGTTTTGTACTAAAGAATGCTGATAGAGATACATTCTTTTTAGCATTGACAACGTCTGCAAAACGTTCTATAAATCTACCACCCTTTTCTCTATGAAGTTTAGTAGCTTCTTCTATTATAGAAGTCAAAGTTTCGTCATCTGGATTTGCAGCAAGATTTCTTATAACATCTACTGTAGAAACTTCCATCATAACATTCATACCTCCCTTAAGGTCCAAACCAAGATTTATCTCTCTTGCTTTACATTCCTTATAAGAGAACTTACGCATAAATAAGAAGTTGTACACTGTTTCCTCTGAAATAGAATCCAAATAAGCATTCTCTTTCACGGTTGCTATAGAATCCTGATAAACAACTTTGTCTGCATCTGACATAGCCGTTGTCATCTTCTTTACCTCATTTGCAGCAAAGGTTTTCGCATATTTCTCTGCCTTACTCTCTACCCTTTTAGTTACAAGCGTAAATGAGAGTTGATAGATACATATAAGTGCGAAAACAACTGCAATTACTTTAATAGCTCCTTTGTTCTGCATATATTATTACATTATTTAATTAAAAACTATTTCAACACTACATATTACATTTTAAGGGTGCAAAGTTAGTTGTTTATTTCTGAATAAAGAAATTTCTTTTGTATTTTTTTGAAAAAAAATGTTTTTTTCATTTTTGTTTCCTTTCTTAAATATTTGAATACAAAAATTTTAAGCCAATATTATTTACTAATATTTTATTGTGTCTTTATTGTAAAATATTTGTTGCAGAAAATATTCTTAGAATTTAAAGAGTAGGAAAAATAAAACTTTATTCCATAAAATTATAATCAAGTTTTAGAAAAATAAAACAAAGTCCTACTCTCACGAAACTTTGTTTTAGAAAATTAGAATCAAGTTTCGTGAGCGTAAAACAAAGAAAGAGAAAATTAAAACAAAGTTTTATTTTTACAAGTGTATAATCCTGGAAAACAGTAATATAAAAGCATATCTTTATACCATATACTATATCATAGAAATTTCAATAGAATTTCTACAGAAGTACCTTAAACCTAATATGTTAAGCGAAAAATTTTTATAAGAATAAGATTCTCTTTGTGAAAACCCCATATCATAAAAAAATAATGAAAAATATTCAAAATAAGATAAAAAATAATATCTTTGCATCTTAAAAACAATTTAAAACAATAAAAATATGACAGAAAAAGTAGTAAAACTTATCAATGACAGTCCAGCGGCTCGTTGGACAGCGCTGATACTCATTGCTTTAATGATGTTTTTCGGCTATATGTTTGTAGATGTAATGTCTCCACTGCAAAGTATGATAGAAGCAGAACGTTCTTGGGGACCATCTACATTTGGAACCTATGCTGCAGGAGAATACATACTTAATGTATGTGGTTTCCTTATCATTGCTGGTATTATACTTGATAAATGTGGAATACGTTTTACAGGTACATTATCTGCATCACTTATGTTCGTTGGTGCATGCATCAAATTTGTAGGAATAAGTGATTGGTTTCAAACAACAGGTCTAAACGAATGGCTTAACTCTTGGTGGATTACAATGCCAGGTAGTGCAAAGATGGCTGCATTAGGATTTATGATATTCGGATGTGGTTGCGAGATGGCAGGTATAACTGTTTCCAGAGCCATTGCAAAATGGTTTGAAGGAAAAGAAATGGCTCTTGCTATGGGATTAGAAATGGCTATTGCACGTGTTGGAGTATTTGCAATATTCTCTATATCTCCTTGGCTTGCAAAGACTTTAGGTCTTTCTGTTTTTGGAAAGGAAACAGTTGTTGCTCCTGTTGCATTCTGCACAGTACTATTGCTTATAGGTTTGATTTTCTTCCTTGTTTTCTGCGTTTTAGATAGAAAATTTGACAAACAACTTGGTGAACTATCTGCAAATAATGGAAGTGAAAGTGAAGAAGAATTCAAAGTTAGTGATGTTGGTAAGATACTATCAAGTCAAACATTCTGGGTAGTTGCTTTACTTTGTGTATTATACTACTCTGCTATATTCCCATTCCAAAGATATGGTGCGAATATGCTTCAGTGTAATTTAGATGGAATTACTCCTCAACAAGCTTCTAACATATTCCGTTGGTTTCCTATAGGTGCTGCTGTAATAACGCCTTTCCTTGGCAACTTCCTTGACAGAAAAGGTAAGGGTGCTACAATGCTTATATTCGGTGCATTACTTCTTATTGTATGTCATCTTGTATTTGCATTTGTTCTTCCTGCTACACGTAGCCATTTTCTTGCTTATGCTACAATAGTTATTTTGGGTGTATCCTTTGCTTTAGTTCCTGCTGCATTATGGCCAAGTGTTCCTAAGATTATGGACCCAAGATATTTAGGTAGTGCATATTCTCTAATATTCTGGGTACAAAATGTAGGATTATGTTTTGTGCCAATGTTAATAGGTAGTGTGCTTCAATCTTCTAATGCTAACAATCAAGCCGTTATTGATGCAAAAGCTACTGGTGCAGAATTCATTCCTTACGACTATACTATTCCACTTATAATATTTGCAAGTTTTGGAGTATTGGCTCTTCTTATTGCTTTGTATTTAAAAGTTATGGATAGTAAAAAACATCTTGGTTTAGAAGAACCTAATATAAAGAAATAGTCTTTTGATTATTGATAAAAAATAAGACTTTGTAGTTTTACAAAGTCTTATTTTTTTGTTTTAAGTACTGCAAACAAGATTGTTAAGAAAGTTTTTACTCATTTTTTGCAGTAAAATAATATATCTTTATAATGGCCCATAATTTCAAAATTTGAAGACAATTACTCAGAGAAATAAATCCGTGCGATTCTCAGAGGTTATAAAGGCTATATTTTTAGTTTTAATATTCTAATTTGCAGTAGTTTAATAATCATTTTTTATTGCAACATTTTACTGCGAGTTTTTAATCCTATTTTTGCAAGTAATCTTCTGTTAATTATACTTTTATAAAGATTTAGACCTTTTATTTTCACTTTCGTTATTGCAAAATAATAGTTTTGCCTAATGAAAAACAAATTTCAAAAGTCTTTTTAAAAAAATGGCAAATGTAAAAACAATATTGGGAAAAGATTCTAATTTTTTCATTGAATTTAGGTCATAATGTGTTATTTTTCACAAACTTTTGTTGAAAAATAACAAAAAGGTACAAATTTTGTTGTTTTGTTTAATAAAATTAAGTATTTTTGTAGTTTCAAATTTATTATTGTATAAAATCTATAAAAAAATGAAAAGAATAGCGAGTATAAAGTATGTTTTATTTTTTGTAATCCTTTTGTGCTTTGCAAGAACTAACGCACAAACTTTCGTACGTGCTGCACAAGATGGAGATGCTAATGCTCAGTACAAATTGGGTAAGATGTACTCACAAGATGGCAAAATGCAAAAAGATATAAAAAAGGCTATCTATTGGTACAAGAAAGCAGCAGAACAAAATCAGAAAGACGCTATTATGGCTTTAGGAGATATATATTATTATGGTACAGATGTAAATCAAAATGTTCATTTAGCGTTTACTTATTATAAACAAGCCTCTGAATTGGGTAATTACGAGGCAGATTTTTCTCTTGGAGAAATGTATGCACAAGGTGTTGGTGTAGCAAAACATCTTCCTTCTGCTTTCGAATATTATAAAAAAGCAGCAGACAAAGGAGGTTTGGCAAAGGCTATGTTTAAAACAGGAACTATGCTTTTTGAAGGCAAAGGTGTAAAACAAGATAAGGCACAGGGAATAAACTACATAAAACTTGCGTTCAACGAAGGTTATCCTACGGCTTTAGAATATTGGAACGAAAATCAGTTATGGCAATATGAAGAATAGATGTTTTTTAGCATTGATAATTAGTGTTATTTGCATTTCTTATCAAACTTTAAATGCACAAGGATTAGAGTTAAAAGCAAAGAATGGTAATGTAACTGCTATGTGCAAATTGGCAGACCAATACTATAATGGTATAGGACAGTTACAAGATTACAAACAAGCATTTATTTGGTACAAACAAGCAGCAGATAAAAACAATTTGTCTGCATGCTATATGACAGGTACTATGTACGAAGAAGGCAAAGGTGTTACGCAAAACAATACATACGCTTTTAATTATTTTCTGAAAGCAGCAGAAAGAGGACACGAACAATCTCAGATGAAAGTAGCCACTATGTTTGATAACGGTGTAGGTACTCGTATGAACAAATCTCGTGCATATCTTTGGTATAGACTATGTGCAGAAAGAGAAGAACCTCTTGCACAAAGAAGAATGGGAGATTTTTATTTCAATGGTGAGGCTGTAAATCAAAATTGGGAAGAGGCTGTATATTGGTACGATAGGGCTGTAAAAAACAACGATACTATCTCTATGGGTAACCTTTCTTATATTCTTTACGCTGGAAAATCTGTTGCACCAGATTATAAAAGAGCAGACGCTTTGGCAAAGGTTGCTACGAAAAAGAATGTTGCCATAGCACAATATGTTTATGCTGAAATGCTGAACAATGGTTATATAGAAATGCAAGATAGAAAAAAAGCGAAAGAATATTACAAGTTGGCAGCAGGCAATGGTAATGTTTTCGCAAAAGAAGTGCTTGCAATAGAGAAATATAACAACACAGGCGAATTAGCAGATATTCTTTTGCTTGATGAAATAAACAGAGGAGAAACTTATTTTATTTTAGCACAAGAACTTGAAAAAGGAGAAAACATAGAAAAAAATATTAAGAAAGCGAGAGAATATTACAATCAAGCAGCCTTATTAGGCAACACTCAAGCAATAGAATATCTTAACAGCAAGAATAAAAAGAAAAAAACAAAATAATCTTATGGTTGAATTGGATAATAATGCCATTTTAAATTCAGAAAAATGGTTAAATAGTTCTATAGACGAAAACACAAAACAAGAAATACTTAAACTGAAAAGCGAAAACGTTCAAGAGTTCAACGATGCTTTTTACAAAACCCTTTCTTTTGGTACCGGAGGATTGCGTGGTATTATGGGAATAGGAACAAATAGAATGAATAACATAGTTGTTGCTATGTCAACGCAAGGATTTGCGAACTATATAAAAGAACAGCATAAGGGTTTAGAAGAAATAAAAACTGTTATCTCTTTTGATAGCAGAAACAATAGCAAAGACTTTGCTACTATTACTGCTAAGGTATTTGCAGCCAATGGTTTCAAGGTTTTTCTTTTTGAAAATATGCACCCTACCCCACTTTTGAGCTTCGCCGTTCGTCAGTTGAAATGTCAGGCTGGTGTTATGATAACTGCTTCTCACAATCCTAAGGAATACAATGGTTATAAAGCCTATTGGGAAGACGGAGGACAGTTGGTATATCCTCACGATGAGAACGTTATAGAAAAAGTTAATGAAATAACAGATTTCTCTCAAGTAAAGATTCAGCAGGATATGAACAATATTACTCTTGTTGATGATAGTTTTGACGAAATCTATTTCAGAGAAATAAAGAACATAGCATTGGAAGAAGAGAATGCTAAGTTGGATAAGAATATAAAGATAGTATATACTCCTTTGCACGGTACAGGATATAAGATAGTACCAGAAGCACTTAAACGTTTTGGTTATACAAATGTTATTTGCGAACCTCAACAAAGCATTCCAGATGGCAACTTCCCTACTACAGTTTCACCAAATCCAGAAGAAAGAGATGCTTTGAAACTTGGTTTAGACCTTATGGAGAAAGAAAATGCTGATATTCTACTTGCCACAGACCCAGATGCAGACCGTGAAGCCTTAACTATAAGAGATAAAGACGGCAAGCCTATGCTTTTGAATGGCAACCAAACGGCTACACTTCTTACTTATTATCTTCTACTTAGAAACAAAGAACTTGGAAAATTAGAAGGCAATGAATTTATTGTAAAAACTATAGTTACATCTGAACTTATAAAGAAGGTAGCAGACACTTTCAACGTTAAATGTTATGATGTTCTTACAGGATTTAAATGGATTGCAGACAAGATTCTTGAGAAAGAAGGTAAAGAAACTTTCATAGGAGGTGGAGAAGAAAGTTATGGTTATATGAT
Organism: Bacteroidales bacterium; assembly: GCA_017469625.1. GTDB lineage: Bacteria > Bacteroidota > Bacteroidia > Bacteroidales > P3 > Scybalousia_A. The sequence continues at coordinate 11,030 of JAFUGA010000044.1, read as the reverse complement.
AGGCGACAAGGTAAGAGATAAAGACTCTATCTCTACTTGTTGTGTGCTGGCTCAAATGGTTTCATGGGCAAAACTACAAGGCAAAACTTTGTATGATATTCTTTTGGATATATATTCACAATTTGGATATTACCACGAAAGCCTTTTGAGTGTAACACGCAAAGGCAAAACAGGTGCAGAAGAAATACAAAAGATGATGGACGGTTTCCGTTCCAATCCGCCTAAAACCTTAGCAGGTTTGCGTATATGTATGATTAAGGATTATCTTCTTCATATAAGCAAAGATTTGGACAAAAACGAAGAAAGTGAAATAACTCTTCCTACTTCTAATGTTTTACAGTTTTTCCTTGAAGACGGTAGCAAGGTTTCTGTAAGACCATCTGGCACTGAACCAAAGATAAAATTCTATTTTGGTGTTTGCCAACCATATTCTAAAGATAAAGATTTCAATGCTTTAGTTGAACAATCTGTAGAAAAAATAGAAAAAATAAAAGAAGACCTTTTTAAATAAAATTGTCCATTCTATTAAATAAAAAGAGTGATAATCTTCCAAGATTACCACTCTTTCTTTTTTTCATTTTTAAACAACACACCCTCTCCCTACTCCAACACAACAAAAATCACTCCATTTATAACTTGAAAAGATTACTCTCAAGGCAATGAAAAGCCGTCTTTACAGCTTTTTTGACCGCTTATTTTAGGAGCGTGAAAGCAAGTAAATACACGCATTCACGCCCTTATCAAAACAAAATTAAAGCCTTATTAAACTAATATTAAAGCAAACTTAACATTTACGCCAAAAATTCGCCAAAAAATTAAAGCAAAATGTACATTTCGTTTTTTCGGCAAAATACCCAATCACCTAATTTTTAGCAAAATATATTTTTATATTTGTATATTTCGTTTTATGCCCCATATTTGATTTCCTATACGAAATATGGTGTTTTTCAACGTATTGGTAAAAAATTTCAAAAATTTATCTACAATATAAAAAATTTCTGTATTTTTGTCTATGTTAATCATTAGGATAAGATTTTGTTTTTTGTTTATTATATTTATCTTAAGAATGTTAATGGACAAAATGGTAGGTTATTGTTCCTTTTTGTAATTCTGGTGCGTCTTCCTTAGCAGAGAATTTGGCTTTTTTGGCCGCTTGTTCACATATTCTCCAAATGTTTGTGTCCATCAAGGTTGTTCCTTTTGCACCTGCGCGAGCTTCTTTCACGTTTCCGTCTTGGTCAACCTTTATATCCACAACTACATTTCCTACATCGTTTTTATTTGTCTTTGGTTTAGGAAGTAGTTTAGCACTTCTACCATTCAAACTATAGCCACCACCGGTTGCATTTGTTCCATTTCCTCCTCCACCAGTGCCATTTGTTCCCTCACCAGAACCAGAACCAGTTCCCGTACCACTACCTGAAGACTGTTTTTTGCCTGGAAATAATGCATCATTTTCTACAGCAGGCTTATTATCTTTCTTTGCATTCTCTCTTTTTGGAGGATTTTTTTTGGAAGAAATAGGAGATTTTTCTGTTGTCTGAGTAACAAAACTTTCTTCATCTGTATTGCTTGGTTCTACAGTGTTTTCTTCTGAATTTTCTCCACCTACATCTCCAATCATAGAGTTGCCTACATCTGTCAAATCACCTGCACTTATTTCCACGCCCTGTTCTGGTGGTGGAGGGTCTTGGTATGGCAATCCAAAAGCAAACAAAAGCAATATTATAATAATATGCACAACAACAGTAATACCTGCCGATATAAGTTTGCGTTTTTGTTCTTTTTGTATTTGCATACTATTTAGTTTTTGGAGATTCTGTTGCAAGGATTACTTTATGTTTAGTATTATGACGCTGATTGATATGATTGACAGCATCTATTACATATACTATACTTTGCACCTGAACGGTTTTGTCTGAATGCAATTTGACTGTACCGTCTTGTGTATTTTGCAAAAGTCCTTCAAGAAATGGTTCTAACTCTTCAAGGCTTTTAGGTTGGTTCTCCACAAAAAATCTTTCTTCAGAATCTATGGACACAGTTACATTTTGTTTTGCCATCGTCTGACCAGAAGAACTTTGCGGTAAAAGCAATTTTATAGCATTAGGACTTATAAGTGTTGATGTTAGCATAAAAAATATAAGCAACAAAAACACAAGGTCTGACATAGAAGAAGAGTTGAAGCTTGGACTTATTTTATTTCTACTCTCTAACATAACTGAAAAAGATTAAGCAGGTTCATGCAATAAGTCCATAAATTCCATTGTGCGAGATTCAAGTATGAAGACCATCTTATTTATTTTTCCTACAATTATACTATATAAGAAAGAAGCAATAAGTCCTACTATAAGACCGCCTACTGTTGTTACCATGGCTTCATATATACCACTGGAAAGTAATTGTATATCTATGTTATTACCTGCATTTGCCATATCAAAGAAAGCCTTTACCATACCTGTAACTGTTCCTAAGAAACCTATAGATGGGGCAAGATTGGAAATAGTAGCAAGCATAGAAACACCACTTTCAAGTTTTGCTATCTCCATCTTTCCTACATTTTCTACCGCTTGATTTATATCATTCAAAGGTCTTCCCAAACGAGAAAGTCCTTTATCTATCATTCTTCCAATAGGAGAATCGTTCATTGCACAAAGATTTTTTGCACCTTGCAAATCACTGTTGTGAATGCAGTTTTTTACATTATTCATAAAGGAAGTATCTTCTTTAAGGGCCTTATTAAGTGCTATATATCTCTCTACAAAAAGATATATAACAAAAATAGAAAGAAGACCAAGAACTATCATTATCCAACCTCCCTTTGTCGCAAGTTCAAAGATGTTTAGCGATTTGGTTGTGGATTCTGCAACTTGTGTTACTGTAGATACAGTGTTAGTTGCTGTTTGTAACAAGATATTTGATAACATTTAATTTGATTGTTTTTTTAGATTATTGTTAAAGAATTATTATTTTATTACTATTTTTTCTGTTTGCCAACCTCTATCTGTTGTTATTTGTACAAAATAAAGTCCTTTTCCGTATTTAGAAAGGTTTAGGCTTTCTGGTACAATATCGGATTGAAATACTTTCGCACCCAAAGAATTATATATTTCTATCTTATTTACTTGAGATTGTTGTTTGTCAAAATATATTTCTCCGTTTGATGGATTTGGATATACAAGGACTGACAATTGGTTTTGAGAATCTTCTTCCAAACCCATAACAAGAGTAGTAAATTTTAAATCGTCTGACCAACCACTATAATAAACACCACAATTTGCTCTTACTTTCACCTTATATTGTGTTGTAGGTGTCAAACCTATAGGTGAAAAGACTGGGTTGTTTGTTACAATCATAGGTGTAGATGGGTAATTGTCGCTTGCTTTAGCAAATAATACTTCCCAATTGTTTTGTGTTATGTTTCCCGGTGTCCATGTTATGATAGCAGAAGAATAACCAACATCTGTAGTATGCAATCCTGTAACATCTGCACAAGGAGAAGGGTCTGTAGTAAATGAAGCCATTACAGACCAATCACTATAACTGTTTTCACAAACTGCTCTCACGTATGCAGAATAAGACCTGCCACCTGTCAAACCTGTAAGATGTGCATTAGTAACATTATGTACTATTACCGAAGAACCTTCTCCCGGAGTATGACCAGCATAACCATAATCTATTTCAAAATTTGCTTGTCCTATGCGTGGCTTCCAGCTAAGGAAAGCTTCGGTTATTGTTACTGAATCCTTAATTAAATCATAAGGAATACTGTCGCAAGATTCTGGTGTTTTAAATGTTTTTTGCACAGAATAACAAGTATCGTTCAAAGTATTGTTTATTTTTGATATAGCATAAGTTCTATAATAGAAAGTTGTACCTGAAGGTAAGTTGGAAAGGTTTGCTATGAAGGATTTAGGAAAATCGTTATTTGATATAGAACCGGACACAGAAGCAACATTACCGTTTGCCATAGTAGGATTTGATGTAGTAGAATAAACAAAACCTTTTCCTGTTACCTGATAAGCATCTCCTTTATTTACAACAGTGCCATTTAATCTTGCAGAAGTCAAAGTCATATTTGTAACACTGTCTGCTGTTAGTGCAGGACTCTGAAATGGAAGTGAAACAAAATTAACTGTAGAAGAGAATACAGTATCGTAAGTTGAACCCGTTTTCATTCTTGCCCAAGCCTTAACATAATATGTTGTACTTGGAGAAAGATAGTTGGCTACTGTAGTTATAGAAAACGAATAATCTCCTGCTGTAGAACTACCCGAAGGAGTTAGTTTTTTGAAATTAGCAGTATAGTTTGGTGAGGTACTTAAATAAAAACCTCTTTTATTTACTGTTGTACCAGACGGTACGTTTGATATATTTCCATTGAAAGTAGCAGTTGTACTTGTGATATTATCTACACCTACCATTGTAACACTTGTCTGTGCATCTGCAATAACGCATGCAAATAAAAGGACTGTAAATAAAAATATACTTATCTTTTTCATAATATGTACGTTTTTCATAAAAATTTAACAATACGAGGCAAATTTACAAAAAAAATCTGATACAGATAGATTTTTATCCCTTATTTTGTTTTTTTATTTTATTCATAACCAAAGAATATATCAAAAGCAACACTGCGAAAAATGAAAATGGTTTCATTATTATATCTCCATGTTTTGCAAAAAATGAAAGTGAATTTTGTAATGGAATGCTCTGTTTTATAGCATCTTCTTCCCAATATTCTGTCTTTTGAATAACTTGTCCTTTAGGGTTTATAAAACCAGATATTCCTGTATTGGCACTTCTTGCAATATATCTTCTGTTTTCTATAGCACGAAGTTTAGCAAAAGAAAAATGATGTTTATATCCCTTAGTATCTCCCCACCAACCATCATTAGTCATTATGAATATGGCCTGAGCACCTTTGTTTATGAATTTGCGAATATAGTTTACATCAACAGATTCGTAACATATTGCCGCACACACTTTATTACCAGATGTTTTAGAAGTGAATATTACTGTATTAGTGTCTATTCCTAATGTTCCTATAGTACCTCCTAAATCCAAAGCAAAATTTTCTACAAATGAGAGGTATTTTTTAAATGGCATCTTTTCAACACCTACAGTTAGGATAGTTTTATGATGTATTTGATAATCATCAAACGAACCCGAACGAGGAACATCTACTGCTATGTTACAAGATTCGTAATATTCATCTGTGCTTCCCATTAGTTTTCTTGCTGCTGGAGTTTTTTCACCTTTTGGAAGCATTCTTTTAGAAGAAAGACCTGCTATTATCTCTGCCTTTTTCCATCTGTTTGCCCAACGGTTTAAAACTACTATACTCTCCACACTGTCTATTTCTTCTTCCCACGCATATTCTTGTATGGAACTTTCTGGCATAAGAACGTAATCTACATTATCGTCCATCAAAGGAGTAGCCAACTTTTGCGTCAATCTTGCTACTTGCAAAGGAGAAAAAGAATACTGTTCGTTGTATGGGTCTAAATTTGGTTGCACAACAACTACATCTATCTTTCCTATATTATCTTCTTTGTATGAATACCACAAATAAACAGACCACAAAATAGGTAATAACAATATTAGAATAGCAAAAACTCCTTCTTGCTTTTGTCTGAACAGTCTTTTTCCTGAGTTTTCTATTTCAAAATCAAAAGGTTTGTATTTTTCTTTCTTTATCAACCAAAGATATATAAAAATATTGGAAAGTAGTATCCAAAGACTACCTCCCTCCATTCCTAAAACACTGTACCATTGAATAAGAAAAGGATAAGAAACAAATGAATTACCAAGATTTAACCATGGAAAATTTACGTCCCAATTGAATTGAATATACTCAAACAATATCCAAAATAGAGGCAAGTAAAAATATGCTCCTTTTGTGTTGCCTGCTACTTTCTTTGCAAAATGATAAACCTGAAAGACTAAAGCCATAAAACAGGCTTCAAAAAACGGAACAACAAGGGCTATCCATGTTGCTTCCATTATCCACCACGTATTTACAAAAGCAAAAAGTAAGAAAGGTAAATAAGTATATCTAAAAACTGCTCCAGAAGAAAACTGTTTGTTTTCGTTGTTATGCAAAATATAATCTTCTACCCATAACAAAGGAACAAATGCTACAAGCGTCAAAGGAGATAATAGCATAACATCTGCCCAAGCCAAGCACATAAGCAAGCCAGAAGTCATGGCTATTATGAAAAGTTTTTTCTTAGTCATCTTTATTTTCTATTTATATATCTCACTTGTGGAGATAACTAAATCCATCTTCACATCAAAATTTTCTATAGGTACATTATCTACCACTTGAAAATCAAAACAAATTCCTATCTTTGTTGCAGGAACTGTTTTTAGTAATCTATCATAAAAACCTCTTCCTCTTCCCATTCTGTTTTTTTGTCTATCAAAAGCAACTCCCGGTATAACCATTATATCTATTTGTTCTGTCTGAGAAAATTCTTTTCCTATAGGTTCAAGTATTCCAAACTGTTCTCCTGCTTTCATAGAACTATCTCCGAGATACTGTCTTAACTTCAAATCATCTCCCTCTACACAAGGCAAAAGAATAGTTTTCTCTTTATACCATTTTCTTACGAAATCTTGTGTATAAACCTCATCGTCCATAGACCAATAAAGCAAAACCACTTTTGAAGAAAGAAAAATCTCCTCTTTTTCTAACATATCAAATATAGGAAAAGACAACTTTTTCTTTTCTTGCAAGCTTATCTGCTTTTTTTTCTCTCTTATAAGTTTTCTAAGTTCTTTTTTCTGTTCTGAAATATTCATAACAACACTATATTTTAATAACAATGTGTTTCTATACCCAATGCCCTTACTCTGTCTGCAAACTTTTCCATTTCTTCTGGTTCAAGTTTTATAAGGTCTTTATCAGGTGTTGCTCTATCTATAACATAAAGCATAACCATACGAGGGTTTATTTGTTTTATTATTTCTAACCAAGCCGAAAATTCTTCTTCTGTAGTGTTGTTTATCTCTTCTTCTTTGTTCTTGCTTCGCAAAAGAATAGTCTGAATGATGGCTTTATTTCCAAAACGAATAAGATTTTTCTTTATATCTTCAAATTTTGCACTTACAGGTTTTGCTATTCTTTTATACATCTGCTCACTGCCTGCATCTATTTTCAAAATAGGGTTATCTATGAGGTGCAATGCTTCCCAAACATCTTCTCTATCCAAATTGGTAGAATTGGTAAGTATAGAGATTCTTGCCTGTGGGATATACTTATCTCTCAACTTTATAACGTCTTTTACTATTGGCAATATCTCTGGGTGTAATGTAGGTTCTCCATTACCCGAAAAAGTTATGCTATCTACCTTTTTTCTTTCCTCTTCAACTGTATTTAAACACCAATGCAATAAACTTTCTTTGATTTTCTCTCTATCGTTGAAACCAACCTTTACTGTAGTATCTATTTCATTCCAACCGCATTCACAATAAACACAATTGAAAGAACAATATTTCTTTTGTGTAGGCAAAACATTTATACCTAAACTTGTACCCAATCTTCTTGAATGTATGGGACCTACTATTATATTTTCAAACAACATATCTTTTTATTCTATTTTTGTAAGCAAAAACGTATAAATTCATTATTTATTTTTCTCTAACAAAGGTAATATTTCTTTAAAGAAAACATTTCTTTCTATTATTCTGTAATGAGGACGATAAACATCGTGGTAAATTCTGGAATGTACCCAAGCATATTCTCCTTTTGCAATAAGGTTTTCTATATACACACTATCCTCTTTAAAGTTCTTTAAAGGTATATCCATATTTCTTATTACTTCACATCTTTCCCTCCAAGTTTTTTGCCATTGCTTCATATCTATCTTTCTTAACAATTTTGTAGAACGAACAAAAGCATCTGCCAAAACTTCCTTACTAACAAGACTATCTTGCACAGCAAAAAGATAAACTCTTATGAAGTTACCCTCTGTTCCACATAGTTCAAAATATTTTCTATTCTCAACCTTTACTTCTTTTTCCATCTGAAAAAGTTCTTTATCTAAGTAATTCACAACAGATTGATAATTTTCTACCAAATGTTCTGCTCCAAACATATCCTGAAAAGACGTCTTATAAATATCTGCCAATGTTGCCAAAGGATAATCTTTCAATATATTTAAAACAAGATTTTCTGTTTTCACTTTCTCGCTTTGTGCAAACACATTGATGTTGCAAAGCACAATCAGTATTACCATATATCTTTTCACTCTATTCATAGTCAATAATATTTATCTATTTTCATTGTTTTTAAGTTTTGCAAAGTTAAGAAATATTTTTATCTCTCTGTTTCATTTTTTCGCTTTCATTTTCTTGCCCTTCAAAATATGAACACTTTTCAAGTTAATTTCACTATATCCTTTTATAATATAAGTCAAAGATAATGGTAAAATTTCACTTTTTTTCATTTCCTTTTCATAAAAAGAAAAGTGGTAAAATTATTATCAACTAAAGTAAATAAAATCAACTAACTTTTTTGTAAGATATAAAAGAAAAAGGTGTAGTCAAAACAAATAACTACACCTTTTAAAGTTTGAAGATAGATTGCTCTTCTATTTCACAATAACCTTTTTTGCTCCTTTTTTATTTTGAGAACGTGCTGAGATAATGTTCGTTCCTCTATTAAGTTCATTTGCTGGAATGGTTATCTGTTTTTCTCCTTGTCTTACGAGTATTCTTTTTAATATTTGACCATTGGCACTCACTATACTAACTTCTTTTGCATCTGTATTCTCACCAAAGTCTATAATTATCTGCTCACTTCTATCTGCAAGAGTAGGACGTATAAACAAAGGCATATCTACATCTACTCTTGAAATGCTTTGTGTGTTATTATCTCTCTCTATTTTATATACTACTGTTTTGTACTCAAATTCTTCTACTACATTGTCCATTACTTTTTCTGTAAATACTATATAATAATTTCCATTCATTTTGTATAAAGCAATATCTTCCCTTTCTAACACGCAATAGTTCGCATCGCAAGTAAGAGTTGCTATAATATCTCCTGTCGCATTTTTTATATCATAACCCGAAAAACGAACATAACTACAAGAAAAAGCAGTATTTCCTTCAAATGTTGTATCTCTTAGTGTAACAGGAAGACCTGGCATAATAAATTCAAATGTTTCATCGTCATTAAATAGAGTTTGAGTAAGAGTTAAGGAACTTTTTGGATTACAATCTATACCTGTTTCATCTATATTATAATAATTCATTCCCACTATAGAATAAAAACTTCGGTCTGCTACAACTTCAGAACCACTTTCTGTTTCCCATGTATTGGTTTGTTCATTAAAAATCAAGTTTTCACAATCAGATTGTGTCATAACACGGTTAGGTTTTTCCTCTGTTCTCAAAAAATTAAAATCTAAATCATATAGATAAAAAGCATTGTTAATTTCTCCAAAATTATCTACTTGTGGCATTATATAAATCAAAGGAGTATGTGCCGTGTTAAATTCTGCTGGTAATATGTTTATTATCTCAGAATTTAAAGAATTTAATCTTGATTGTGCTTTAATATTTGTTACAAATAGAACAACTACTGTTATTGCTAAAACTTGTATAAATTTTTTCATTCTTCTTTTTACTTTGTTATCTCATCAAGTCCATCGGTTTTAAAATTTTGTTTAATTTATAAATGTGTAAATACGTTATACGTTCATTGCTTGTCTGCGTTTTAAGGATAACGCAATATTTTTTTTTGCAAAATCATTGATATTTTTAAACGTTGTTTTTTGTTTCAACTCTTCAAGTGTCATTTGCAATAAAAGTTTTGCTATACATTCATCAGCAAAAGAATTGGAAACAACATCAACTCCTTCAAAATCTAATACTACTTTATCGTTATTTAATATCAATGGAAGTAATCTTTCTCTTACACTGCTACCCAACATTCTTGTACCAAGATTTTCTCCAAAATCTTTAAATTTAAATACTATCATTTTTTCCTCCTTTACCATAAATTTTCTATATCATCTATTTCTAAAAATCTTTCGTTAAAATCATTTTCAGCATCCGTTCTATCTTCCAACACCTTATTAGGATTTATCTCTTTATCTGAAAAATAACCGTTCCTTGCCAATGATTAGTTTCGTATACTTCTGCATTATTTCCATCAAATATCAGAATATGACTACCTGAATGAATTTCAAGTTTTATACCTGCATTTTTAACAAGACACAACGTAGAATATAGGCCAAATCCCATACTTTTACCATCAGTAACCTTGTCTTCAATACATTTTCTTATCGCCTCTTTTTCAGTAATATTTTTATAAATAGGATTTTCTGTCAGAGATTTGTGAATTCCATTTCCATCATCAGCAACAAGTATTTGTATAGTTGATTTATCTGCTGAATATTTTGTAATTACTGTACCATTATTTTTGTCTGAATGGGTAAGAACATTATCCAATATTTCATAGAAACAATAATTCAATGCTTGTAAAACTGAAAGTTCTATGTCGGGATAACTTTTAAGCATATTGACAATATCAGTATAAACATTGAATATATTCTTATCGTCAAACACTTCAATGTTGGGTAATTCAGAATTTTCAAAATATTTATCTAATAACTTATCAATATTCATACACTTAAACTTTTCATTTGCAAAGGTACGAATAAAAATTGATATAATCTTTCTTTTAACGCTAACTCGGTATAAGGAGTGGGAGAATTTCTGATATATCATTTGGTATTAGAGGGTTATGTTTATTGAAATATCTGATATGAGGTTTATTAGGCATCAATTGATAGGCTGATAAAGCAGAGATAATATTAACAAGAAAACCATTTAAACTTCTGTGTCGGCTATGTTCTATTTCGCAACTGTTTTTCAATTTATTATTCAAACTTTCTATCAACCCTCTATGTTTCAACAAAAGTTTATCTTTTCTATCCATAAGTATATTTCTCATATTGCTTTTCAATTTTGTAATCAATTGAATACCCGACTTGTATAATTCCTGTGTTAATTCT
>JAFUGA010000043.1 GCA_017469625.1 Bacteroidales bacterium | reverse complement strand
GTTAATACGTATTACATAATCTTTCTTCTCAAACATAACACTCCAAGCCAATTTGAGTTTTCAAAAGTACAACTTTTTTCTTATATAACAAAAATATCTTCATCTTTTTTAGACCTCTCCCACCTTAGACAATAGATTTTTCTATATTAGAATAGAGAAAAATAAACTTTATTTTTTTTTAAATTTGAACAAAGTTTTTCTCTTTTAGAACGAAGAAAAACGAATTTTTGCAGAAAGAAACAAGTTGCATAAAAGTATTTTTTTTAGTAATAGCAGGATAAATAATATTCATTTTTGCAAAAAAAATTATTACCTAAAAACATCCTCCTTTCTTTTTTATCTAAAAATATTATTTTTTAACATAAAGGTTTAAGGCGATTTTGGTGAAAATATATTGTTTTATGAGGTAGAGAGTGGGGAATTTTGGAGGTAAAGGGGTGAGAATTTGTTGTTTTGTGGTGGTGGTGTGTATTATGTTTTGAAAAGTATTATATTTTGTTGCTGGTTTATGGAGTATTGGTAAAATTTTAAGATTAAAATTCGTTAAATATTCATTTTTATGGAATAAATTTAACATATTTAGCACAAATATTTACTTGTAAAAAGTATAAATAAAGTTCTTGTTCTACCCTATTTTGTTATAGTTTTATAAAACGAAGTTTTAGATTTCTATCTCTTTATTCTAATTTTGTAGAACTTTGTTTTAGAAAATTAAAACTTTGTTTCGTGAAATTAAAACAAAGAGATAGAAAATTAAAACAAAGAAAGAATTTTCTAAAACAAAGTTTCGTAAAATTAAAACAAAGACTTAGAAAAATAAGTCTTTGTTTTAGTAGAATATTTGTTTGATTTGGAAAAAATATTTTCTTGTTTCAAATATTTATTTATTAACTATATCTATTTGTTTTACAGATATATAGTTACTTTTCTTTGATTATCTTCTATCTGTTCTATTTTTACTTTTATGCAGTTTGGAGGTAAGAGATTTGTAACATTTTCTGCCCATTCTATAAAGCACCATGAACCAGAGTAAAAGTTTTCTTCCACACCTATATCAAGGGCTTGTTCTTCGGATACCAATCTATAGAAATCAAAATGAAAGACTTCACCGTTTCTTTCTGAATAATAAACATTTAGAATAGCAAAAGTAGGTGAACAAACATCGTCTTCCACTTCCAACTCTTCGCATATAGCTTTTATAAAAGTTGTTTTGCCCGCTCCCATACTACCTTCAAAAGCAAAAACTCTATTCTCGTCCACGTATTCCAAGAACTTTTTTGCTACAAAGCCTATTTGTTCCAAATCTTTTATTATTATCTCTTTCATCTATTTAAGATTCTATTTTTTAGTAAGATGTATAAGTGGAACAAGACACTCTTCCATAGATATACCTCCGTGTTGGAAAGTGTTCATATAATAGGATACGTATTGATTGTAGTTATTTGGATAGACAAAATAATCGTTCGCTCTTGCAAATATCATAGGCGACATAATAGAAAGAGATGGTAATTTTATCTCTGAAGGATTTTTCACGTCATAAACTTCTCTTGGGTCAAAATCTAAAAGTCTGCCTATTTTGTAACGAAGATTAACAGATGCTTCTTTGTTGGATTTGACTTTCACAGGGTGATTTACTTTTACGCTACCGTGGTCTGTAGTAATGAAAACATCTACATCTTTATCCGAAAGGTATTTCAACACTTCTAACAGTGGAGAATGTTCAAACCAAGTTTGAGTTACACTTCTGTAAGCATTTTCATCTGCTGCCAACTCTCTGACAAGGTCTGACTCTGTGCGGGCATGTGAAAGCATATCTATAAAGTTATAGACTATAACGTTAAGGTCATTTTGCATAAAGTTTGGTAAAATATCCAACATCTTCATACCGTACGCAACATTTAAAACCTTATGATAAGTCATACTTGCTTTTATTCTGTGCCTACGAAGATTGTCTTCCAACAAATCTGGTTCGTATTGGTTTTTGTTTCCTTCCTTGTCTTCGTCTATCCAATATTGTGGGTAGTTTATCTTAATATCCAAAGGCATTAGAGAAGAAAACAAAGCGTTTCTTGCATATTGTGTTGTTGTAGGTAAGATGGTATAATATATATCTTCCTTTTGAACAAATAGTTGTTGTTCTATCATTGGTTTCAAGGCTCTCCATTGGTCAAAACGAAAGTTATCCAAAACTAAAAGAAAGATAGGTCTTTTCTTTTCCTTTAACAGAGGAAAAACATACTTGCTCAGAACCTTGTGGGACATAATAGGAGATTGGTCTGTCTTGTCATTAACCCATTCTTTATAATTACTTTGATAGAATTTTGAAAATCTTTCGTTGGCTTGCTCTTTTTGGTCTTTAAGTATTTCAAATATGCTACTATCGTTTGAAGAACTCAGTTCTATTTCCCAATGTACTATATTTTTATAAAGGTCTATCCATTCCTCCCATGAAAGATTTTCGTTTATACGCATAGATAATTCTCTGAACTCTTGCTGATAGGTCATAGCAGAAGTTTGAGTTACAAGACGGTCTTTATCCAAGTGTTTTTTCAGTACAAGCAATATTTGATTAGGATTTACAGGCTTGATAAGGTAATCTGAAATCTTTGACCCAATGGCTTGTTCCATTATATTTTCTTCTTCACTCTTGGTTATCATTATAACAGGGATACTTGGATATTTTACTTTTACCCTTGTTAATGTTTCCAATCCGTTTAGTCCAGGCATATTTTCATCTAAGAAAATAATATCTGCCTTTTCTTTTTCTAAAATATCCAACGCTTCTTGCCCATCTGTAGCCGGTATAACCTTATAACCTTTTGCTTCAAGAAATAGTATGTAAGGTTTTAATAAATCTATTTCATCGTCTGCCCAAAGAATTCTTACCATAAGTTTAGTATTTAGTTTCTATTTGTTAATAAAATTGTATATATCTTCATCTATAATATTAGGATACTTCAAAACCTTTTCTATCTTTCCATCATTTACCAAAACGATTAGAGGTTGTCTTCTTTTGGTTGCTTGTAGAAATGGTTGAGGAGGAACTATAACATAAGGCAATTTTTTAGTGTTTGTTTTAATAAAAAACTGTTCTACAAGTTTTTCATCTCCCCAAAAGATAAGTGCAAAATTCTCGTCTGCTATGTTATATTTCTCTCTCATAACATCTAAACGCATAGCAGATTTTCTACAATATTTGCAAATAGGAGAATACATGCAGACTATTTTCTTTCCTTTTGTTATGTTCAAAGATTGTAAAGATTCGTGGTTTATGAGTTCTGTAAATTTTTCTTTATTTATCTTTGCAGTTTTTCCGTATAGTTTGTACTGCAAAACATCAGGCATTTTTATAGTAAAAGCAAGTATAAGTACGATAGCAAAAAGCCATATAGCAGAAAAACGTTGATTGTTTTTAAACCAAATAAATGGGTTGTTACTTTTTTTATTCTCTACTTTGTCTTCTTGTTGTGTAGGTAGAGTACCTTTGTTCCAAAACATAAAATAAGACAAAGCCAACAGAACTATATTTTTTATCAAAGTCTGTGTATCATTCAGAATAAGGACTGTTCCAAAACAGTGGCAGTTCTCCTGACTTACATCAAACAAAGTAGGTTTCAATAGTATATAAACAGAAAATCCTGCAAGAAATATTATTATCAGAGTTTTAATTGTTTTTGGGTAAAGACCAAGTATAAGCAACAAACCAAGAGTAAATTCACATGCTATCAACAAACGAGTTACTACTGTTGTAATAGTCCAAGAAAATAATCTATGTTCATAAACAAATTGGTCAAAAGCATCTATTGAAAGTAGTTTTGTAATGGCTGAGGCCATAAAAACAAGTCCGATAAATATACGAACAATCAAACCTATAACATTTCTTGTTTTCATCTCTTTCTATTTTATCTCTATCTTTTCTTTTTTTTATAATTATAATTCACTACAAGGGTTTGTACCAAGATTAGGAACATCGTTTGCTGTAATATCTGAACAAGATTTATCCCAATCTGAAACCGTTGTTTGTTTTCCATCTACTTCGCAAACACAATCCTTTGTGTCTGAACAAGCATAAAAACTTACACTCATTATTAACGAGAATATGACTACAATTATTTTTTTCATTTCTATTTATTTTTCGTTTTACAATTATTCTATAATAAATTATAGGGAGCACCCATTACAAGTACTCCCTATAATTTCGTTTAATCAGATATTACTTTTCTTCGCAAACTAATGTGTAATCTTTCCATTCATCAGTTCCCATATTCTTCCAAGCCTCAAATTCAGGTTTAGTAAGGTCAAGGTCTGTGTATTTTACGTCATCGCAATCGTCCATATCCTCTGCAGGGATATTAACATCTGATTTAATTCCTTCAAATTGAACGTCGCAAACGCAATCTTTGCTTCCACAAGAAGCCAATACGAATGTTGTAGCTACTGCTGCTAATGTCAATAATGTTTTTTTCATCTTGATAAAAATTTTTATTAAGTTAAACATCGCTACTCTTTTTAGGATTTTCGCTTACTCCTTTTGTTTTTCTTAATTTTATAGTGCAAAAATATTAAAAAAAATAATACTAACGAATATTTTTACATTTTTTTTGCATTTTTCTTCACTTATCAAACTTCGTGCCAAGAGTTTATTAGTCTGTTTTCAATTTCATAATTATAGGAAAATGGTCGCTTATTCCTCCTTGGTAATAATAGCCTTTGTATGTAGAAAAAGGTATATCTATAGCGTAAGATTTATCATTTTTTACAAGAAAAGAGGGTTTAAAAATATGAGAACGAGTAAAAACTTCATCATACAAAAGTCTTTCTTCTACAGATTTTGTTACTATAAACTGGTCAAAACTCAAATAAGAACCACTATAAACATAAGAACCTGTTTGATTTTTGTTCGCATACATCAAATTTTTCAAAAAAGGAGTAGAATTATTTATCGTATCCTTTAAACAAAAACCTTTTTCCACAGTCTTATCCCAAGGATTATCGTTGAAATCTCCCATAACAATAAAATTTTCCTTTCCCCCCTTGCGAAGAGAGTCTATATGGTTATATATTTGTGAGAAAATATTGTGGCGAAGTTTCTTTTTTATGTTGTTTTCTCTTCTTGAAGGAGCATGAACAACGTATATACACAAATCCAACTTATTCAACGTTCCCTCTATATACAAAACATCTCTTGTTCTATCTGTTTGCTTATCCGAAATAGAAGGAAGAACATAATGTTCTTTCACAGTGAAACGTTTAGGGTTGTAAAGCAGTGCAACATCTATTCCTCTTATATCTTTTGATGGATAATGTATAAACTTGTAACCTGCTTTTCTAAGTACTGTTGCTTGAGTCAGTGCTTTTAAAACCTCATCATTTTCTACTTCTGCTAAACCTATAATAGATGGAAGAGTTTTTTCATCTACCGCTATATACGTTTTGGCAAGTGCATTCAGTTTATTGTTGTAGCGTTTAAAAGTCCAATGTTTCTTTCCCTCTGCTGTAAAATCATCGTCCTCTGTTATACTATCATTAAGTGGATAAAACAAATTTTCACAATTATGAAACAGTATAATATCCTCTTGTGCCAACACCAAATTAGGCAAAACGCAAAGCATTAAACCAAGTTTTTTCCACCTACTTGTTTTACTTATATGTTTGTTTTGATGTTGTTTCATAATTAGTTGTAAAAACAAGCCTGTACTTTTATTTTTCGTACAGGCTCAATCTTGTTATAAATAATTTTTTTCTTTATGCTTCTGGTTTATAGAAAGGCATTTTAACAACCTTTGCTTCTACAAGTTTATTTCTTATCTTAATGTATATAGGTGTATCTTTCTTTGAGAAAGCAGTTTGTACGTGTGCTGTTCCTATGTTCTTACCTGTAGATGGTGAAGGAGAACCTGAACGTACGTTTCCTATAACATTACCTTCTGCATCGCAAACTTCGTATCCACCACGTGGTATTCCTTTGCCTATCATTTCAAAACCTACAAGTTTTTTCTTAACTCCGTTTGCTTTTTGGTCTTCAAATGTTTTCCTGTCTATGAAATCGTTTCCGTCTGTGAATTTTGTCAACCAATTTAGACCAGCTTCTATAGGTGAAGTTTCATCATCTATTTCGTGTCCATAAAGACAGAATCCCATTTCAAGACGAAGAGTATCTCTACAACCAAGACCTGCTGGCATAATACCAAATTCTTTTCCTGCTTCAAAAACAGCGTCCCAAATCTTCATTGCATCTTTCTTGTCAAAATATATTTCGCAACCGCCTGCTCCTGTATATCCTGTTGTAGAAAGAAGAACGTTCTCTACTCCTGCAAGAGTCAAATATTTGAAAGTATAATACTCCATATCTTCAACAGGTGTTGAAGTAAGTTTTTGCATAACTTTCAACGCATTTGGTCCTTGTACTGCAAGTTGTCCGTAATTGTCAGATTCGTTTGTAAAATCTACTCCTAATTTTAGTCCCATTTTTTCTGCTATAGCAGACATCCAATTCCAATCTTTTTCAATGTTTGCTGCGTTTGGAACCATGAAATACTCTTGTTCGCTAACTCTATACACTAACATATCATCTACTATACCGCCTTTGCCGTTTGGTAATACTGTGTATAAAACTTTTCCGTCAAAAAGAGTGTTTATATCATTTGTTGTACAATATTGTACAAAGTCATGAGCCTTTGGTCCTTTTGCTCTAAACTCTCCCATGTGAGAAACGTCAAAAACTCCAACATTGTTTCTTACATTGTTGTGTTCTTCTATCAATCCTACATACTGTATAGGCATATTATAGCCTGCAAATTCAGCCATCTTTGCTCCAAGCTCAATGTGCTTTTGTGTAAATGGTGTAGTTTTCATATTATATTTATGTTAAAAATTTTATAATACTGTTTTATTTTATTCAAGTTGCAAAGTTATTAAAATTTTCTTACTTATGGAAAAATTTTATCTATCTATTTTATCAGCAAACTTTATTTTGTCTTTTTCTTTCTTTATACTAATTCTGTAAAACTTTGTTTTATTTTCACGAAACAAAGAAAGAATTTTCTAAAACAAAGTTCTACGAAATTAAAACAAAGAGATAGAAAATTAAAACAAAGTTTCGTAAAACTAAAACAAAGAAGCAATTTTCTCTTTCTTTATTTTATAAAAATAAGGTTTTTATTAGCAAATGGAGTTTATAGAAAAACAGTGAAACAATAAAAAGAGAATTTTATTCTTCAAACTCTTGTAACTTCAACTCTTTGCCGTCCCATACTGCATAAGGGTTTCTATCAAACCAAGAACCTGTATTTATATACCTTGCTTTGTTATCTATATTTACATCTGTAATTAGGTGCCTGTGCCCAAAGATAAAATAATCTACTTTATGTTCTTGCAGATATTTTTTGCAGAACAAAACTATAGGTTCTTTATCTCCTAAGGATTTAAAATCTATTTCCTTGTGTGCTTTTCTGCTTGCTGAACTCCAAAAGTTAGCCAAAGCTATACCTATCGTTGCAGGCAAAGAAGTAAAGATGGCTTTACTTATAGGGTTTCTAAATATGTATCTTATGAAAAGGTATTTAAAATCCTTGCTATCCAATCCGTCCCCATGTCCAAGAAGAAAAGTTTTTCCATCTATAAGTATTTCTTCTGTCTTTTGTGTATGTACGGTTATATTCAGTTCTTTTGAAAAATAATCTCTTTGCCATAAATCATGGTTCCCGCAAAAGAAATCTATCTTTATACCCTTATCCGTCATACTTGCCAACTGTCCCAAAAGTCTTACATAACCTTTTGGCACTACTCTTTTGTATTCAAACCAGAAATCAAATATATCTCCCAACAAAAAAATCTGTTTAGCATCGTTTTCTATACTTTGCAGAAAACGAACTATCTTTTTTTCTCTCAAAAGAGAAACTTCTCCTTTTGGAGAGCCAAGATGAAAATCTGAAAGGAAATATACTTTATTTCTCTGTTGCATTGTTTTGCTGTGTTGTTTGGTCAGAATTATTTGTTTTACCCTCTGCAAGTTCTACCTTTTGTATAAAATCTCTAAGGTTTTTAGTATGTTTGTTTGATGGCAAAGTTTGTTCTAAGCCTTTCAAAACTTTTTTATACACCTCTATATCTTTTTTTGGTGAAAAGACTTGATTTCCCTCTATAGTAGTGTAAAGGGCTGGTATGGTAGTCAAAGAACCGTGATGAGTTTCTATGTATTTTGTCAAAAAGTCTTTCTCGGCTTTGTGTATCATACGAAACTTTTCTCTATTTACGTTTATCAAAGAATCTTTGGCATTTGGGTCTGCCATATCCCATTCATCTTGTATGGCTTTCAAAAAAAGTCCTGTCTTTTTCTGTCTATCTATAAGCAGACGCAAATTTTCACTCTCCTTTGACCCTGTTACAGAAGAAGACAATGATAAATCATAAAAATCTCCCTCTACTATTATTTTCTCGTCCTTTGCTGGACAAATCATAAGATAATCATCTTCACCCTGAAGTATGAAAAGACCTGCATCTTTTATAGATTCTTTGGCTGAGAACTTGCCTTTAGAAGAAAGGTTTATAGTATCTACAGGACGAACTCCATCTGCCTCCATCTCCATTAGGACAAGAAATTTATCTTCTCCTCCTTTTAGTTGTCCTTTTATAGAATATGTAGAAGTATCTCTACAACATAGCCACACTATAACTGCTATTACGACTACTAATACTATAGAGGATAATAATATAATATTTCTTCTTGTTTTCTTATTCATAATTATTTTCTTTGTTTTGTTGTTTCATAAAAATAAGGTCTAAAATAACCATAGCAGCCATACACTCTACTATAACAGGACAACGCATTATCTGTGCTTTATCGTGTCTGCCGTTTATAACCCTTGATTGTGTTCTGCCACTACAATTTATAAGACGCATAGATTTTTGTAAGGTATGCACAGGGTGAAATCCTACATGAAAAACTATAGGATTGCCGTTGCTGATACCTGCATTCACTCCCCCACTGTGATTTGTCTTAGTGGTAAAATCTGTATTCCACTCATCTATATCTTCACTACCAGAAAGAAAAGCACGTTGTAGTCCATCGCCTATTTCAAAACTTATAGCCGAAGGAATACTCATCATACTACGTGCAAGCATAGATTGTATTTTATAAAAGATAGGCTCACCCAAACCTGCTTTCACTCCTTTTATTTCACAGATGACTTTTCCTCCTATGCTATCTCCTTGCAGTGTTTTCTCTAAATTTCCTGTCTGTTCTACATTTGCATTTATAGTTATACCGTTTTGCAAAAGTATCATCTTAGCCAAAGAACCTGCTACTACACAAGGCAAGAACATTCTTGCAGAGGCTTGGTCTTTGTGTTTAAGAGAGTCTTCTCCATATTTAATATAATAAGTATAATCTGCATGAGAAGGTCTGAAAAAGCCTTGAAAACTATCGTATTCTGATATTTTGACGTTCTTATTCTCTATTCTAAACTCTATAGACGAAGACTCTATAACCCCATTCTTTACCCCTTTTAGAAAAACTACTGTATCTTGTTCTTTTCTTAAAGTGCCGTATTTCTGAGGTTTTCTTCTGTCTATATCTTCTAACAAAAGAGTATAATCTATCTTTAACCCCACAGGACAACCCTCTATAATACCACCTACAAACGAAGAATGACTTCCGCCCGTTAGCGTAAGTTTATAATGTTCTCCTATGGTATTATATTGAAAGTTCATAAAGAAAAGTTGTTATTTACAATTCACAAAAAGTTTCTTTCACAAACTCTTTGTATAGTTTAGAAAACTGTTCTGCATCTTTTTTACTATAACGTACTTGTGAAAATACTTGTGCAAGGTTGTCTAAGTTATTTTCTTTTACGAATGCTTTATTTACAGGATTTTCTTCTATATCTTTGTATATCTTATTTATATCTTCGTCTGTGTAGTCTTTGTATTTCTCGTAATGAACTAAAGCCTGCATAGGTAATCTTTCTGTCAAAGCAGGGTTTTCATTTGGATAACCTATAGTAAGAGTTGTAACAGGTATAACACCTTTTGGTAAATTCAATGCTTGTGCTATCTCTTTAGCCATATAATTCACTGTTCCAATATAGCATATTCCTAAACCTTTTTCTTCTGCTGCAGAAGCCATAGCTTGAGTACAAATAGTAGCATCTATAGTTGCTATATTCAAAAACAAGAAATTGTTTAGGCTTTCATCGGCAGAATTTATCCTACACCAATGATTGAAACGGTTTACATCAAGGCAAACAGTCAAAACCACAGAAGCGTTTTCCACCATAGGTTGATTGAAATGCAAAGGTGCAAGGCATTTCTTGTTTTCTTCTTCTTGTGTAACTATGATACTATACAACTGCATATTTCCGCAGTTTGATGCTCTTATACCACTATTTAATATAAACTCTAAAGTATCTTGTGGCAAAGGTTGTTGTTTATACTTTCTTATAGTGCGTCTATCTATTGAATTCATCTTGTTTCTGTTGTTTTAAAAGTCAAGGTTATTTATATAAGGATTGTTTGCAGCCTCGTATGCTACATCTGTAAAAGGCCCATGCCCTGAAAAAATCTGTGTATCTTCTGGTAGAGAAAGTATATTCTTTCTTATGTTGTGTAACAATAAATCTAAATCTCCTCCATAAAGGTCTGTTCTGCCTATGGAACCTAAAAAGACTGCATCGCCTACAAATACTGCATTCTCTTTTTCTACATAATAAGAAATACTACCTGGTGCGTGGCCAGAAGAATCAAGTATCTTTATAGTGTATTCTCCTAAAGATATAGTGGTATTATATTCTAAAAAGTTTTTCTCTACTTCTGAAAGGTCGGTATCTTCAAACCCCATTTCACTACCTCTTTGTGCAAAAACCTCAAGCAGTTTTTCGCCCTCTTTGTGCATAGACAAAGGCAAATTGTAATATTTGCACACACTCTCTGCTCCACAAAAATGGTCTATATGTGGGTGTGTAAGTAGGATATACTTTACAGATAAATTATTGTTTTGAATATATGTATAAAGTTCTTCTTTCTCTAAATCTACTTTTGCTCCTGGGTCTATGATAGCACATTCTTTTGTTTTGTCATCTATAAGTATGAATGTGTTTTCTGCAAAATGGTTGAATGTAAAATATTTTATCATATACGTAATTTGTTTTTCGTTACAAACCTTTTTGTTTTGCTTCTTGCCAAAGAGAATCCATTTCTTGCAAAGTCATTTGTTTAAGTGCCTTTCCTTGTTCTTTGGCTTTTTGTTCTACATACTGAAAACGTCTTATAAATTTTCTGTTTGAGGATTCTAAGGCTGTGTCTGGGTTTACCCCGATAAAGCGTGCGTAATTTATTAAAGACATAAGTACATCGCCAAACTCATTATTTATTTTCTCATTATTATTTGGTTTATCCAACTCTTGCTTTAGTTCTTGTATCTCTTCCTCTACCTTATCCCAAACTTCGTCTGTGTTTATCCAATCAAAACCTACCCCACTTGCCTTATCCGTTATTCTATACGCTTTTATAAGTGATGGAAGATGAGCAGGAACCCCAGAAAGTGTAGAACGGTTACCCTCTTTAAGTTTTATCTGTTCCCAATTCTTTGCAACCTCTTCTGCTGTCCACTCTTTATCTTTGTTGAATACGTGAGGGTGTCGGCGTATAAGTTTTTCACTCAAAGAATTCATAACATCTACTATATCAAATGCAGAGTTCTCTTTTCCTATCAATGCATAGAAAACTACATGCATAAGGACGTCCCCAAGTTCTTTACAAATATTTGGGTTATCTCTATAAAGTATAGCCTCGGATAATTCGTATATTTCTTCTATAGTAAGTGTACGAAGTGTATCGTTTGTCTGTGCATTATCCCATGGACATTCCTTTCTCACTTGTTCCATTAAAGATAACATTCTATCAAAACTCTCTACTTCTTTTTTGTGTTTTATCTCCATAGTATAATTCTATTTTCTTTTTAATGGCTTTCTTACCACTCTTCAATCATAGCTATCTACCCACTCATTCGCTATTTCAGCTATCTTATCTACATCTTGCAAACGCATACAGTTAAAATGTTTCTTTGGACATTTTTTAAAACCAAGTTTAGAACAAGGTCTGCATGGCAAGTTCTCTACTTCCATTATATAATATTTGTCTTGCATATCTTGTGGCAAATAAGGGTACATTCCAAACTCTTTCACAGTGTTTCCCCATACGCTGATAATATCTTTTTTTCTTGCAGCGGCTATGTGCATTGCACCTGTATCTGGTGTAATTATACCAAGGCTATTATCTATTAGTGCAGCAGTCTGGTTGATAGTAAAAGCACCGCAAGCATTAAACACTCTACTACCAATAGCGTTTTCTATCTTGTTAGCAATAGGTTTATCGTTTATATCTCCTACAAGAATGATATTGCCTTTTATCTTTTGACAAAGACGAATAATAATATCAAAAGGTATCTGTTTTGTTTCGTGTTTGCTACCTACTGCTATGACTATATAACCACTTTGAAAGGAAAGAGGCAAAGCATCGTTTGGTATATAATCTTCTTCTTGCAAGAAATAGTCAAGGCCTTTTCCATCGTTGCTCACATTAAGACGTTTCACCGCCTCAAAGTATCTATCTACTATATGTATGTTTGGAAGATAGTTTTTCTTGCAATGAACAAGCAACCATTTCTTCAAGTTTAGTTTTGGAAAAGAAGCGTTTGGTTTTCTCAAAGACAACTTTATCCTAAAGGAACGAAGATTTTTTTGCAAATCTACTACAAAAGCATAGTTCTCCTTTCTAAGTTCGTTTATCATTTCTTGTTTGGAATGAAACGAAGTCTGCAAAGTATATACTTTGGATATATAAGGGTTGTTTTGAAGTATGACAGCGTTTTGTTGTTTAGTAAGGAAATGTATTTCACAATTCTTTATCTGTTTTTTTAAACAACGAACTATAGGTGAAGTAAGCACTATATCACCTATAGAACTAAAACGAATAACTAAAATTTTGAGATTCCCGTCGTCCATATTTATATAATCTTTATCCTACTGAACCGTCCAAAGATATGGAAAGAAGTTTCTGTGCCTCTACCGCAAACTCCATAGGCAAACGGTTAAGAACTTCTTTTGCATAACCATTAACTATAAGTCCTATAGCAGCCTCCTGAGATATACCTCTTTGTCTGCAATATAAGAGTTGTTCTTCTGATATTTTGCTTGTAGTAGCCTCGTGTTCTACTACAGCAGAAGAGTTATCCACACTAATATAAGGAAATGTGTGAGCACCACATTCATTTGTCAAAAGCAAAGAATCGCACTGAGAATAGTTTTTACCATTCGTTGCAGTCTTAGCCATTTTCACCAATCCTCTGTAAGAGTTTTCGCTTTTGCCAGCCGATATTCCCTTACTCATAATAGTACTTTTGGTATTCCTACCTATATGTATCATCTTGGTGCCTGTGTCTGCCATTTGGCGATTGTTAGTTACGGCTACAGAATAAAACTCTCCTACACTATTATCTCCTTGCAATATACAAGAAGGATATTTCCACGTAAGAGCAGAACCTGTTTCTACTTGTGTCCAAGAAAGTTTGGCATTACTACCCTTACATATTCCTCTTTTGGTAACGAAATTAAAGATACCGCCTTTGCCGTCTTTATCCCCAGGATACCAATTCTGAACTGTAGAATATTTTACTTGAGCATCTTTCATTACTACTATTTCTACTATAGCAGCATGTAGTTGATTTTCGTCCCTCATAGGAGCAGTACAACCTTCCATATAAGAAACATAAGAACCCTCTTCGGCCACAATAAGTGTTCTTTCAAACTGACCTGTACCTTTTGCGTTTATACGAAAATAAGTTGAAAGTTCTACAGGACAACGTACGCCTTTAGGTATATAACAAAAACTACCGTCTGAAAAGACTGCCGAATTCAAAGCAGCGAAATAGTTGTCGCCGTATGGGACTACAGAAGCCAAATATTTTTGTACCAAATCGGGATACTCTTGTATGGCTTTGGACATGGAACAGAAGATAATACCTTTTTGTTTCAATGTATCCTCAAAAGTAGTCTTCACAGAAACAGAATCCATTACTGCATCAAAAGCGACACCACTTAAACGCTTTTGTTCATTTAGTGGAATACCCAAACGGTTGAAAGTATCCAATATCTGAGGGTCTACTTCGTCAAGACTTTTCTTTTCTTTCACCTTTTTAGGTGCTGCATAATAGATAATATCCTGGAAATCTATCTTAGGAATATTCAGATGTGCCCACTTTGGTTCTTTCATAGTAATCCACTTATTATAGGCCTTTACACGAAAATCTGTAAGCCATTGTGGCTCGTTCTTCAGTGAAGAAATCTTTCTTACTATCTCTTCATTTATTCCCTTGCCTATAAACTCTGTATCTATATCTGTAACAAAACCATATTTATATTGCTGGTTGGTTACGTCCTTTATTATATTATTTTCTGTATCCATCAATATGTATAATAATTCTTCTGCAAAAATATAACATTTATTTTACATACAAAACACTTGTACAAAAAAAGAGTCAAATCCCCTATGGGAAATGACTCAACGCAATAAAACATGAATTAAATATATTTTAGTATGAAAAAATATATTTCTCTTTTTTATTTATTTACAACTATCTTTTGAGTGCAAGAGTTTGTCTTGCTTTTCGCTTTCACAATATACACTCCGTTTGCAAGGTGCAAATCTGTTTGGTCATTATCTCCAAATAAAACCTTATCAAATACTTTCTTTCCATCTACAGAATAGATTTCTAAGTTTTGAAGATTTGCTCCACTTATATATAATATATTTGCATATAGATTTATGTTTATATCTGAAAGAGTTGCATCTTGTTCAAGTGAAACGTTTTTATATTCAAATCTTACAGTAAATCTGTCTGTGTTTTCTCCCTGTGAAAGTTGTAAAACTATAGGTTCTTCTCCTAAGACTGTTTCTGACTCATCTTGTGCGTCTATAAGTACAACGTTTATATCTTCTGGTATATCTTTTACAGAAAGTTTTGCATACGTATCTTGTCCTGTATGTAGATTGAACGCTGTAGTATATGGCAAAGATTTAAACACATTTGAGTACAAAGACTTATCTTCTACTACAAAATAAGGCTCTACTAAATCTGTTCTTGCAGTGGAGAACATTATATAAGAGTCTTTTGCATCAAAAGAGTTCTGAGCATCTGCTTGCATACGTGCAAGTGCTATTCTTTCTATAGCAGTTTCTTCTGTAGAAGAGGCTACAAAACTCATCTGAGAAATATTAGTAGCCACTTTTGAAGTTGGTTGTGTCAGATGTGAAGTTTTATAATGCACTGCAAGAGTATTAGTTTTTCCTGCTACCATAAATCCTTGTATTGAAGCAACGGCACCTGTATCAAAAGTAAGAACTTTCCACTGTTCTTTTTTTGCATCGTAAATATAAGCAAACTCTCCTTGAATGGTTGTAGAGTTATCGTTGTAGAATGGTTTTAAATACAATGTTTTCTCATAAGAGTTTCCTAATGCAAACCAAGGAACACCAGAACCTACATTGTTCAATGATACATCAAAATCGCCTGTTATATTTGCACTTTGTGTCCATGTCATAACAGAGTCAGAAGTTGCAGGTATAGCAACAGGAGTTAAAAGCGTATCTTTATCATACGGCCAAATAAAATATCCGTTTCCTTTGTCCATAGGGTCGTAACGCAACAACCAATTTACAGCCCACCACATATTTTGATGATAATCGTATTTGGAAGCAGCGACATCTAAGTTTAGATTATTAGGTGTTCCATCTTTTACATAATTGTTTTTCAGTATATCAAAAGTAGCGTCCGACTGCGTTGTGGCTACAAGGTTCCAATGTCTTACATAAATATCAAATTTTACTTTACTTGTAGTACCATAATATTTTATACTATCCCAAGTATAACGAGGGTAAGTAATAGGAAGACTATCGTTAGAACCATACAAGTCATCTTTATAAAAACCATCAAGATTGTTAAGAACAGAATCTTTTAATGCATCCTCGTCAACAACCTGTCTTGAAGCATCTCTATAAGAAAGATTATCCATTGGCAATCCATCTTCATTCCAATCTTCCAAATAATAAACAGATTCTACTTTATAATTATCACTCTGTTTGTTTCCTATTGGAGAAATATAGTAAGTATATCCAGTCGTTGGACAATCACTTATAACTTTAATTTTTGCTGTAGAATAACAAGAATGTAATTCATAGTGCAATCCTCCTACAATACCACCAGCACCAGGAGACGTTGCATTTGCACAACCTTTTATAATTACCGTTGTTTTATTGTTGTAACAAGAAATTATTTTACCAGATATATCATTATCTGTTGCATCTCCTACACGAATATTGTTACCATCGTTTATATCCCCTACTATACCTCCTACATAACCTGTTCCCATTATCATACCGCCTTGCACACAACAGTCCTTTATATATTGAATAGAATGTGTTGTTGCAACTATTCCTCCTACATTAGCACCTCCTACAATTATAGGATTTAGAAGACCTGCTCCATATACGGCTGCTATATATTTTTCATCAAGAATTCCATTATTTAAAAAACTCTGATTACAAAATGCCACATTCTTAAATAGAGCAACATTGTCATTAGGGTGAATTGAAACTAAATTTGCTACCGATCTTCCAGCACCATCAAACCTTCCTTGGAAATTACTTATTGGTTCAAAATTATAAAAAGGTGCAATTATTTCATACCTATAAGTTTCTGTAACAGAATCTATATATTGTTTGCCATCTTTCCAATAAGATTGATAGTTATTATCGTTACCCTTTCCTACTTGTGTTTTAGTTTCTGTCTTTATTTCATTAAAAGAGGTAAATGTTATGGAATTACCAGTGGGAGATGTCCACGTATATGGAAGGTTTGGAATAGAATAAGCCGGTGTTATATCATCAAGTGCTTCATCTTTGGTAGATGAAGAAAACTCGTACCAACCTTCAGAACCAAAAGTGGAAAAATCATCGTTATAACTATAAACATATCTATATGTTTTAGTTGCAGAACTTTTATATACCCGTATTGCAATAGAATTTGGAGTCAATTCGCTCATATCTATATATTCTATCTGCTGGAAATAATAAACAACACTACCCAATCCCGTAGAACCGCCGTTGTTACAATAATTAGATAATGCGACTAAATCTTCTGCTGTTTTTATAAGAAAAGGAGATGCTTTTGTACCTTCTCCTTCAAAAAGGGTTGATAATGATTGTGCTGAAACAAGTGTAGGCACAAATAACATAAAGAAGAGGAATATACTCCTCCATTCTTTATTATACATACTATTCCTTAGCATAATAAATATACTGTTTTTAAATAAAAAATTAAAAATACTATTCCATGTCAATAATGGTGCAAAAGTAGAAAAGATTTTCTACTTACTAAAATATTTTTAACAAAAATTTATCTTATTTTTGTATAACTCCTTATTTTTCAAAGAAATATTTTTTCTTAGAACTTTACCTTCTCTACCCTACGACCCACAAACAAACTCTTCTTTCCTCCCACAATTCTTTCCCATTTTTCTATACCTCTCACAATTTT
>JAFUGA010000042.1 GCA_017469625.1 Bacteroidales bacterium | reverse complement strand
TAAAACTTTGTTTTAGTTTTACGAAACAAAGTTTTTATTTTCTCTTTCTTTGTTTTAGAAAATTAAAACAAAGTTCTACAATTCTATCTCTTCGTTTCGTGAAAATAGAATCAAGTTTTAGATAATTAAAGCAAAGAGATATAGAAACAGGACAAAGTTTTCAAAATCAAAAACTTTGTCCTGTTATTTAGATATTTAAATAGAAAATTCTATTTAAGGAATGCAAGCAATATACCTGCTGCTACAGCCGAGCCAATTACACCAGCAACATTAGGCCCCATAGCATGCATAAGAAGGTAGTTTTTATTGTCATACTCTAATCCTACATTGTTACTTACGCGTGCTGCATCTGGTACGGCACTTACACCAGAGTTTCCAATAAGAGGGTTAATCTTGTTACCTTCTTTTAGGAATACGTTCATAAGTTTTGCAAACAATACTCCTGTAGTTGTTGCTACTATGAAAGAGAATGCTCCCAAAGCAAAGATACCTACACTCTTTCCTGTAAGGAATGTAGTTGCTTGAGTAGAACAACCTACTGTCAAACCAATAAGTATTGTACAAATATCAATGATTGCATTTGATGCCGTAACTGCTAAACGTTTGGTTACACCTGATTCTTTCAATAGGTTACCAAAGAATAACATACCCAAAAGAGGAATACCACTTGGAACGATAGTACAAGTTAGAAGCAGACCTATAATAGGGAAAACAACTTTTTCTGTTTTAGAAACCTGACGTGGAGGTTTCATTCTTATCAATCTTTCTTTCTTGGTTGTCAATGCACGCATAATAGGTGGCTGAATAACAGGTACAAGTGCCATGTATGAATATGCAGACACGGCTATTGCTCCCATAAGTTCAGGTGCAAGTTGTGAAGAAATAAAGATAGCAGTAGGACCATCGGCACCACCGATAATACCTATAGCACCTGCTTCATTTGGTAAGAAACCTAAGGCCAAAGCTGCTGTATATGCTCCGAATATACCAAACTGTGCTGCTGCTCCTAAAAGCATAAGTTTAGGATTACTCAAAAGGGCAGAGAAGTCCGTCATGGCACCTATTCCAAGGAATATCAAAGGAGGGTACCAACCATTTTGTACTCCATGATAAAGTATATTCAAAACAGAACCTTGTTCATAGATACCTATTTTCAATCCGGGGAAGAAAGGTATATTACCTATCAACATACCAAATCCTATAGGTATTAAAAGCATAGGTTCATACTCTTTTGTGATTGCCAATGTAATGAAAAAGCAACCAATAAGTATCATTATAATATGACCTAACTCAAAGTTTGCATACGATGTGTAGTGAAAAAATTGCACAAGTTGAGCCGAAACGAAATCTAAAAAGCTCATCTTTTCTCCCGCTTGTGCTATTAAACTGACTAATGATGATAACATAGTTTAATCCTCCTATTTTATTCTATTGTTACCAAAACATCACCTTCCATAATCACATCACCTTTTCTTACTCCCACAGACTTGATTACTCCATCTCTGTCAGCATCTATTTGGTTTTCCATCTTCATAGCTTCCAAAAGCATAAGTTTTTGTCCTGCTTTAACAGTATCGCCTACATTTACAAAAACGTCAAGTATTGTACCAGGCAAAGGAGATTTTATGCTGTTTGCTCCACCAGAAGGTTTTTTAGGAGTAACATCTTGTGTTGTTGCCACTGCTGAAGGTGAAGGAGATGCTTGACGATTTGCAAGAACAACCTTTTTAGGTGTTTGTTTTATCTGTTTATCTACTTCAACTTGATATGGCGTTCCGTTTAATTCCAATTCTATTGTTTGACCTTCTACACTTTTTATATCAACAGAATAATTTGTGCCGTGTATTTTGAATTTATAACTTTTCATTGTCTTTGTTTTATGTTTTTATTTCTAACGTCTTCTATAAACATTCATATTATGCATCTTGCTACTCCAAGGAGAATATCTTCTATTTACTTCTGTGATAGTAAGAACGGTATTCTCTTCATCATGCAGTTCCTCGTTGTACATATATATAGCAGCAGCTATTGCAGCAAACTCATCTCCACTAATATACTTCTTATCTGTAGATAAATCTTTGGTAGGTGTAGTATCTACACTTGTCTCTGCAGTAGCAGTAGATTTATTCTTTTTCCTTTGCTGAGATAACATCAAACCTTTTGCAAATCCCATAAGAATAATAGAAATAATAATCAAAGCTGCAAACACAGTACCCATAGCAATCATAGTCAAACCTAAACCGTATGGGTCGTGCTGTTTTATTTCATCTGCTTTACGAGGTATGCTATATATTTTATAAGCAGCATTATCTGTTGAAACAGTGTCTATGTTTATGTTTGCAAATCCTTTTGATACGTCTATATCAAAAACATTGAAACCAGAAGGATTTAATCCTGCAACATAAAGACGTTTATGTATTTTATCGTATGAAAATGCAGATGCTGCTCCAGCAAACTTGTTGGTCATTTTGACAACTTCACCCTGCATATTTAAAACACCTATATAAGAGGAATCTCTATTTGATGCAAGAAATACTATATTGTTGTCATAAAGTGCAATACTCTTTGGTTTGTAGATAAAGTGTATATCATGTCTTCCTTTTACAACATCTATAAGAAAAGTACTTGACATTTCATAACCGGAAGTTGTACGCGACATAATAGCAATGGTATTTTCTGGAGTATCTATTACAACCATTGCTTGCGTTTTAGAATCCACTGCAAAAGTTTGTGGTATCAATGGGTCTTCAAAAGCATTGCTTTCTGTCTTATCGCAACAAGCCATAACCTCTTTATCAGAATTATCTTGTGCATAAGAAACATAACCTATTAAAACCATTGCCAATGCAATGAATATGTTCATTATATTCTTTTTCATTGGTATCTATCTTTTTTACAATGGAATATTATCGTGTTTTTTCATAGGATTGCTATCCTTCTTTGTTGCCAATGCTTGCAAAGCTCTGATGATGCGGAAACGTGTATTTCTTGGTTCTATTACGTCATCTATGTAACCATATTTTGCTGCATCGTATGGATTTGCAAACTTGTCATTGTATTCTTGTTCTTTCTCTTGAAGGAATTTCGCTTTTTCTTCTGGGTTTTCCATTTTCTTCAAATCGCTTCCATATAGAATAGCAGTAGCACCACTTGCTCCCATTACGGCTACTTGCGCTGTTGGCCAAGCATAGTTTATATCTCCCCTAAGTTGTTTAGATGACATAACGTCATGCGCTCCACCATAACTCTTTCTAAGAGTAACAGTAATCTTTGGAACTGTTGCTTCGCCGTATGCAAACAATAGTTTTGCACCATTTGTTATTATACCATTATATTCTTGTCCTGTACCACAAAGGAATCCTGGTACATCTACAAGGGTAATAATAGGAATATTGAAAGCATCACAGAAACGAACAAAACGAGCACCTTTTCTTGAAGAATTTACGTCCAATACTCCTGCCATAAACTTAGGTTGGTTTGCAACTATACCTACGCTTACTCCATTGAAACGAGCAAATCCTACAACGATATTTGGTGCATATTTTTCATGGACTTCAAAGAAATCTCCTTCGTCTGTTATTGCTCTGATAACGTCTTTTACATCATAAGGTTTGTTAGGGTCATCTGGCATTATAGAGTTAAGAGAATCTTCCAATCTGTCAATAGGGTCTGTACAATTAACTATAGGAGCCTCTTCTAAATTGTTTGAAGGGATATAAGAAACAAGTTTTCTTATCATTTCAATTCCTTCTTGTTCTGTTTCAGAAACGAAGTGTGCTACACCACTCTTGCTTGCGTGTACCATAGCACCACCAAGATTTGCTTCTGTTACGTCTTCTCCTGTTACAGTTTTAACAACTTTTGGTCCTGTTACGAACATATAAGAGTTTTCTTTACTCATAAGGATAAAGTCTGTCAATGCAGGAGAATAAACTGCACCACCAGCACAAGGACCAAATATTGCAGAGATTTGAGGAACAACTCCAGAGGCAAGAATATTTCTTTCAAATATTTCTGCATAACCTGCCAAAGAATTAACTCCTTCTTGTATTCTGGCACCGCCTGAATCGTTTAGTCCTATAACAGGAGCACCAACTTTCATAGCTTGGTCCATTATCTTGCAAATCTTCTTTGCAAAAGTTTCACTTAGAGAACCTCCGTAAGAGGTAAAATCTTGTGAAAATACATAAACTAAACGTCCGTCTATGGTTCCATATCCTGTTACTACACCATCGCTAAGGATTTGTTTCTTCTCCATTCCAAAGTTGGTACAACGATGTGTAACAAACATATCAAATTCTTCAAAACTACCTTCATCTAAAAGCAAATCTATACGTTCTCTTGCTGTAAGCTTGCCTTTTGAATGCTGTTTTTCTATTCCTTTTTCACCTCCGCCCAAACGTGCTGTTTGTCTTAGGTCTAACAATTGTTTTATCTTATCTTCAAAAGCCATATTTTTGTGTTTTTATTACTTTAATTTCATATAAAATACCATACCTCTCTTTTCACACAAAGAGAGGTATGCTTTTATTCACAACAAAATTCTGTTAGGACACCCATTGTTGATTTTGGATGCAAGAAACCTATGTTTAAGTTTTCAGCACCTTTTCTTGCTTGTTTATCTATCAAACGTACGCCTTTTTCTTCTGCTTCTGTTAGTGCTTGATTAGTATCTTCCATTTTGAAAGCAACATGATGAACGCCTTGTCCTTTGTTTGCTATAAATTTTGCTATGGTACTATCTTCACTTGTTGGTTCAAGAAGTTCTATTTTTACTTCTCCTACTTTAAAGAAAGCAGTTTTTACTTTTTGGTCTGCTACTTCTTCTATATTGTAGCATTTTAAACCCATTACGTTTTCCCAATACTTGATAGCCTCATCTAAATTAGACACTGCTATACCAATGTGTTCTATCTTTGAAGGTGTCATAATTGTGTTATTTTTTATTTGTTTTATTTAATTGTTCAATATTATGAACTATACTTTCCAATTGCATAAGTAAATCTCTTTTTGGCTGATTTGGATTGTACAAGAAACAATCTATCATTACAAGTTCTTTAGTTTCAGGATTTTTAAAGACGTAATTTACAAAAGGTCCTCCCATAAAATCTCCAAAAGAACGCCAAATACCTCTTGTTTCTATCATTGCAAAATCTCCTGCTTTTATAGTATCTCTATGTAGTTCTGCCACGTTTTCTCTTAATTCTGTACCCATATAAGAATTTGGCATACTTGCAGGAATAAATGCTTTACCCAAAGAATCTCTTAGTTCTATTATTTTTTTCTCTAAAAGTAAATCATCTGAAGTATAAGGTTTTTTGTAAATCATTACGTTGAAACTTTCTTTCTTGGTTTCCTTCCTTATCCAGAAAAAGTTTTTAGTTTCCTTTGCTAAATAAAAATCTGCTGAGAAAGTAAGTTTAAGATTAAAAGTTTTTTGGATTTTTTCAGATAATTTCAAATTTTCATCTCTTTTATACGCATTACCCATTCTTCTATGTTCGTTATTACGAAACTGATGCCTTATGGTTTTAGCATAACGTGAAAGGATAGAATAAATACTATCCATATCATCTGTTTTTATTTCGTAAATAGTTTGAGGATATGCTTTATAATCTATTGCTTGTTTTATAGTGTTAGGATTACCTGCATTCTTATCTATAATAAGTATGTTTTTATGTTTTGTAAACATTTCTGAATTGATAAAAGACGATGGAGTAAGATGTACAACATCAAACCAAGGTTCTGCTTGTGGCAAACCAGAACAAGATTTTTCAAATATTTGATGAATACTATCTAAAAGTTCTCCTTTGTAAAGGCTGTCAGGAGTTACTATTATCATTTCTAAAGTTTTGCCACTTGAAGAAGGCAAACCGTTTGAAATCTTTTGTTTTGGCGATTTGCAAGAAACAAAAAATGTAATTGCTGTTAGAAACAATAATACATATCTTTTCATATCAAGAAAATTTTAGTATATAATAAATTATTGGGTGCAAAGATATAAAATTTATCTTTTATAACAAAATAATTAAGAATTTTATTTGTTTTTTATTCGTTGTGTTACTTAGGTAAATAAGAGTATTTTTTGTATAGTACAAAAAAAAATCTTACCTTTGCAAATTGATATTATATAAAGAAATGTTATGTTAGAAAAATTAGAAGCCATAAACAAGAAGTATTTAGAGATTCAAGAGAAAATACAAGACCCAGAAATAGTAAATGATATGAAGAACTATGTCAAGTTGAACAAGGAGTATAAGGACCTTGAACCTGTCATAGAAGCATATCACAAATATAAAGATGTGTTGTCAAATATAGACAATGCAAAACAGGTTTTGGAAACAGAGAAAGACGAAGATTTTAGGGAAATGGCGAAAGAGGAGATTACAGAACTTACTTCTGAAAAAGAAAAAATGGAAGAAGAGATAAGAGTACTCCTAATTCCTAAAGACCCAACAGATGATAAGAACGCAATATTGGAAATACGTGCAGGAACAGGTGGAGATGAAGCAAGTATATTTGCAGGCGACCTTTACAGAATGTACACTAAGTATTTTGAAAAACGAGGTTGGAAAGTAGAACTTGTAGATTACACTCCAGGAACAGCAGGTGGTTATAAAGAAATAGTGGTTAATGTTAGTGGAAAAGACGGTGTTTATGGACAGATGAAATATGAAAGTGGTGTTCATAGAGTACAAAGAGTCCCACAAACAGAAATACAAGGTAGAGTACACACTTCTGCAGCCTCAGTTGTAGTTCTTCCAGAGGCAGAAGAGTTTGATGTAGATTTGAAAATGAGTGATATTAGAAAAGATATATTCTGTGCTTCTGGTCCGGGAGGTCAAAGTGTCAACACTACATATTCTGCCATAAGACTAACACACATTCCTACCGGTATAGTAGTTTCTTGTCAAGACCAAAAATCTCAAGTAAAGAACCTTGAAAAAGCAATGACTGTTTTGCGTACAAGATTGTTTGAAAGAGAGTATTCCAAATATTTGGACGGTATAGCTGCAAAAAGAAAAACTATGGTAAGCACAGGAGATAGAAGTGCAAAGATTCGTACCTACAATTACCCACAATCGAGAATAACTGACCACAGAATAAATTTCACAGCCTACAATCTGCCTGTATTTATGAACGGAGATATACAGGAATTGTTAGATGCTTTGCAATTGGCTGAAAATGCTGAAAGACTAAAAGAAAGTATAGAATAACCATTAAATAAAAAAGAAAGAATATGAGAAAGATTGTTTTTCTGACAATTTGTTGTCTTGCTACCATTTTTGCTTTTGGACAAAATAAATCTTCAAATATAGAAATAGGACAATGGAGAGACCATCTTTCTTATTATATGTCGCACAATGTTGCGAAGGTGGGCGACAAGGTTTTAGTGGCTTGTGGTTCTTCTTTGTTTTATTACGATACCAAAACAAAGACTATGGACAAACTGTCAAAAGTTAATGGTTTGTCCGATGCTGGTTTAGGAGTCGTTGCATACGATAGCGTTTCAGGTTCTATAGTCATAACCTATGAAAACTCAAACATAGATATAGTTCAGAAAGACAAAATATTCAATATCCCAGATATAAAAAACCGTTTCATAGAGGGAAGTAAAGAAATAAACAGTATATATTTCTCAAACAATAAAGCCTATTTGTCTTGTGGTTTTGGAGTAGTTGTTATAGACCTTTTGCGACACGAGATTTACGATACATGGTATTTGGGAGAAAACTCTTCTGCTATAAATGTTAATTGTGTGTATATAAACGATACTTCTATCTTTGCAGGAACAGTAAATGGTTTGCTGTATGCAGATAAAAATTCTACAACTCTTGCTGCTGGAGAAGCATGGCACAAAAAAGAAGTAGGAAATTCTGCAAGCACTTCTTTCATAACAAGAGAGATAAATTACATTCTTCCTCTTGGGAATGATATAATAATTTCTGCTCTTTCAGATAATGACAACAACTCCATAGTCTTTAGATACAATGGAGAGGATATGGATACTGTTGGAAGTTTCTATCTTATAAATATGAAAACTTTTGGAGATAAGTTGGCAATGATAAATTGGTTAAGTTTCACTATTTATGATGAAGA
The DNA here is from genome assembly GCA_017469625.1 of Bacteroidales bacterium. Lineage (GTDB taxonomy): Bacteria > Bacteroidota > Bacteroidia > Bacteroidales > P3 > Scybalousia_A. The sequence goes on along the minus strand of JAFUGA010000042.1, from coordinate 18,000 downwards.
TTTTAATCAATATTATCATATTTCAGACCAATGGAATCCTATTCCGGGAGTTAGTCCAGATTTCTTTGATGTAATAATAGACGGTGAGGATTTATGGTTTGCACATCATTATTCTGGTTTAGTGTATGTTCCAAAATACAAAGAAAATAATTTATGGAGCAGAGAATGTGTTTTTCCTCAAGGTCCATTAACCAATAACGTTTATAACCTAATCTTTGATAAATATGGTTTGTTGTATCTTTCACCAGGAGGAAAAGATATTACAAGTGGCAACAGGTACATTGAAGGTTATGTAGATATTTACGATGGAAATTGGTGGTTTAGACCAGAAACACAAACCTATATGCAAACTTACGAAGGTGAAAGACTGCTTGATATTTTGAACGTAACAATAGACCCATACGACAGAAGACATTTTATGGCTTCATCTTGGTGGAATGGTGTATTGGAATTTAGAAACGATACCTTGATAAACATTTTTGATATTACAAATACAGATAGCGTCATTACTCCTTACACAGAATCTTATCGTATAATAGGGGTTTTGTACGATGCTTCGGGCAATCTGCTTATTGGAAATTCACTTTCTTCCAATGCATTTGCATACCTCAACTATCATGGACAGTGGGGCAGTTTTCTAACAACATCTTTTTTGAATAATACTGCAGATGAGTTAGAGGGTATAACGGAAGACATCTACAATCATTACAAAATACTTTATACAAAGAGCAACAAGATTTTGATAATGAACAATAATGAAGATATAAGGTTCATAAATCCAAACAATGGTTCATTACTTACAACCGATAGAGTAAATTGTATGGTGCAAGACCAAGATGGAGAAATATGGATAGGCACAGAAAAAGGTATAAAGGTTATTTACTCTTTGGATAATGCTTTTTCTTCTGCTGGACAGACTGCTCCAACTGAATGCAACAATATAATATATGATGAACACGGCATAGCAGATTATCTACTTAGAGCAGAAAATATCCAATGTATAATGGTAGATGGTGCCAACCGCAAATGGATAGGCACAGAATCAAATGGTATATATGTTATTTCTGCTAATGGCGACAAAGAACTTCATCATTTTACTATAGAAAATTCTCCTCTTCTTTCAGGAAAAGTAGTTTGCATGGCACAAAACCCTTCTAATGGAGAGGTATTTATTGGTACAGATAGAGGACTTATTTCCTATAGAACAGAATCTCTTTACACCAACAACGAAAAGCAAGGTCTAAAAACCTATCCTAATCCTGTAAGAGAAGATTATGAAGGTATGATAGCAATAAGAGGTTTTGTCAAAGATTCTGACGTAAGAATAACAGACGCACAAGGAAGAATGGTTGCTCATATCAAATCTTTGGGAGGTCAAGCAGTATGGGACGGTAGGAATTTTAACGGTCAGAAAGTAGGAAGTGGAGTTTATTATATCTTTTCTTCTGCTAATGAGGGTAAAACAACAGCTGTAGGTAAATTTATGATAATAAAATAATGTTAGAAAAAACTCTCGGCATAGCAATAAAAAACATTCATTACAAGGAAAGTAGTTCCATAGTATCGGTTTATACAGAGAGTTTTGGCTTGAAAAGTTATATAATAAAAGGAGGAAGAAAAAGAAATGCGACTGTTCATTCCTCTCTTTTTCAACCTTTACAAGTTTTAGATTTAGTTGTATATGAAAATCCGAAAAACTCTTTGCAATCTATAAAAGAATGTTCTCTTGCTTTGGAACAAAATAACATCTACACTAATATTATAAAAACTTCCCTTGCATATTTTCTTCAAGAGGTTATATGCTTATCATTAAAAGAAAATGCTTCGGATAAAGATATTTTTAACTTTCTACACTCTTCAGTTATCAAACTTAATACTTACGAAGACAAATCTTTAAAAGATTTTCACCTACATTTTCTTTACGATTTTGCTACTTTGTTAGGATTTAAACCTTACGATATTTCCCTTATCTCTGAAAACAAACAAGAAAGACTTGACAAACTATCTCTTTTAATAAATTTCTATCAAGAAAATATTACAGATAACCGTCCAATCCTCTCTCACCAAATCCTGCATACTATCTTATAGAGATATTTTAGAGTGATATGGTATATTTACCACAGCAAGATAATATCTCTAAAGCAATTGTTATACGAACAAGTTCTTTTCATATCCCTGATTTTACGCTAAAAAGTCCAACCATTCGTAATCCATGGTTACTTTTCCTTCTACTGCATCAATTGTGATTGATAAATATCGTTCATTCTCTTCAGAATGATAATCATAGGTGTGATTATCAGGGTTGTATGTCCACTTAGCATTCTTCTCTACTAATTTCTTTAAATTCTTTATATCCTTTTCACTCAATGGTTTCTTTAACTGTAATTTCCATGTATAGTTAGACCATGCACTGGTATGCCTCTCCATATTGTCAAACTTTGAAACAATAGTATATGCTGGCAAATCAAAACCGGCCTCATCAGCAATCTTTTCCGGGTCTTTCGCTATTCTGCCATCTCTTGTCATATAGAAAATACTTCCACATAACACCAATATAACCAACGATACAACAGAACCACATCCACATAATATTCGTGTCTTAGTCTTTAATTTCATATACTCCTTTTTATATTAGGTATGAATGCAAAGTTATATTATTTTTTCAAACTTACCAAAAATCCTCATGAAACTTTGTTTTAATTTTCTAAAACAAAGAAAGAATTTTGTAGAACTTTGTTTTAGAAAATTAAAACAAAGTTCTACAAAATTAAAACAAAGAGATAGAAATTAGAATTTTATTCTAAGAAAATTTTGATTAAAACTTAGGAAAATAGGCTAAGGAGAAAGAAAAACGAAATAAAGTTTGAATTTATTGGGGTGAAAATATAATTTCTTAAGGTAAAAAAACGTTATCCATAGATATAAAAGTAAGAAAAAATAGAGGTGAAAAATATAATAAAGATATTGGCTTATATGAAGAACTACAAAAGATATGTAGTTCTGAACATTTTTTTCAATATCCTTTATATTATTTTCTCTTTGTTTTCTATAGTTATGGTTGTGCCTTTTGTTTCGGCGTTGTTTGGCATAATAGAAGCACCTGAAACTTTGCCAGATTTTGCTCTGAATAAGGACGCTATAGTGGATTGGTTTTCTTATTACCTTAATTATTACAAAGAAAGCAGAGGATTTTTTACTTGTTTGATATATATATGTGCAATATTTATAGTATTTACTTTGTTGTCAAATGTTTGCAGATATATGGCTATGTTCTTCCTTGCACCTTTGCGTAATGGTATATTAAGGGATTTAAGGAACGATATTTACCACAAACTCACTATATTACCTATTTCTTTTTTCTCTGCTAATAAACGTGGAGATATTATTTCAAGGATAACAAACGATGTAGGAGTTGTGGAATGGACAGCTGTAACAAGTTTGCAAATGGTTGTAAAAGACCCATTTATGATAATAATCTTTGCCGTTGCATTGTTTATTACGAGTTGGCAGTTTATGTTGTTTATTCTTGTAATCTTGCCTATTCCACTGCTTATCATAAGAAAAATCTCTGCAAGCCTGAATAGAAACAGCATAAAAGGACAACAAAAAGCAGGAGATATATTATCGTTTTCAGAAGAAGCCCTTTCTACTATAAAAGTTACCAAATCACTTAACGCTGAAAAAGTTATGGAAGACAGGTTCTCTATTCACAATAGGGCTTATCAGAAACTTATGACCCGTGTTACCGCAAGAAACGAGTTGGCCTCACCTTTGAGCGAGTTTTTCTCCATGTTGATACTTTCTATTGTAATAGTAGTGGGAGGTATCTTTGTTCTAAACGGCAGAATACACCCTGGAGTTTTGATAGGTTTCACTGTAATCTTTTCTCGTATTATCTCACCTATAAAAGAGTTGATAAAAGCCTATTACAATTTCCAAAAGGGAGAGGCTTCTGCTAAAAGAATTTATGAGATACTAAATGCAGAGGAGAAAGTGGAAGAAAAGCCTAACCCTGTCTTTATGAGAGAGTTCAAAGATAAAATAGAGTTTGTAGATGTTGGTTTTAGTTACGAAGAGAACAAAGATTTTAACCTTAAAAACATATCTTTCACTATCAACAAAGGAGAAAAGGTGGCTATAGTAGGTACATCTGGTGCAGGCAAAAGTACTTTGTTTGACCTAATTCCTCGTTTTGCAGATGTAACAGAAGGCAAGATACTTATAGATGGTGTGGATATAAGGGATTTTCAAATAGATAGTCTTAGAAAAAATATAGGTTTCGTTACGCAAAATAGCATACTTTTCAACGATACTGTACTTGCCAATATCACTTTTGGATTGAAAAATGTGAGTATGGAAGAGGTAAAAAAGGCTGTAAGATTGGCAAATGCAGAAGAGTTTATAGAAAACCTATCAATGAAATATCATACCAACATAGGTGACAGTGGAACATCGCTTTCAGGAGGACAAAGACAAAGACTTTGCATAGCAAGAACATTGCTTAGAAATCCTCAAATACTTCTTATGGACGAGGCTACTGCTGCTATGGATACAAATAACGAAAAAATGGTTTCACAGGCTATAAATAACGCTTTGCAAAATAGAACGATAATAACTATTGCCCATAGATTATCTACCATAGTCAATAGCGACAAAATCATAGTTATGGACAAAGGTCGTATAGTGGAAATGGGTACTCACGATAGCCTTGTGAAAGCAAATGGTATCTATGCTAAACTTGTAAAAATTCAGAGTATATAATTATAGAAACACAACATAATATAAAAAACATATAACTACAATGGATAACAATAAAAAAGTCTTAACTCAGAACATAAAAGACATTAACGCAAACATAACTCAGAAAGTAAAAGCTAATATACCTTTACAGTTTCAGTATGTTTTGGGAGTATATTTTTTAAGTTTATTTTTTATGATGTTATATAGAATAGCATCTTTCTTTATACATTGTTTCCTTTCTTTGAATTTATCAGATTTCAATCTTTGGTTCTTGCTTCGTAGTGTGGTAGTGGGAATACGTTTTGATAGTATAGCACTTTGTTATTTACTTAGTTTGTGGTTAGTGGTTATGTTCCTTGGTACCTTGTTCTCTTTCAACAAAAAGTACATCTACAGACCTTTACACATTATTCTTTGTTTTGTATGTTTTTGTTTGTTCCTTGTTTCTGCTTTGGATACAGCATATTTTTCTTATTTCAATAGTCATATAAATATTGTGGCTCTTTCATGGTTGCAAACACCTAAATATCTTACAGAAGTAATAGCAAGAAACCCTCAATATATTCTTTACGGAGTTGTCTTTTTATTGACTATTGCTTGGTTTTTATGGTTGATGTATTCTTTGTATAACGCTACTTTGTTTAGAACAATACCACCTTATTCTTCCAAACAACCTATAGCAAAAACTATTATACTTGGAATAATCTTAGGCGTTGTTTGTTTCATAGGAGCAAGAGGAAGAATAATAGAAAAGAAACCTCTTTCTATTTCAGATGCTTATTATTGCGACAACGACTTTTTTAACCAATTAGGTGTTAGTCCTGTGTTTAATCTTGCTAAAAGTTTTGATGAGAGAAAGCATTTAAAAGAACAATCTTTTCCTGTTGTAGATGCTATACAAACAAAACAGATTATAGACCAAGAGTTTATGAACAGAGATGATGCAAACAATATTACACCGTCTTTACCTGAAAACATCAATATAGTATTTATACTTATGGAAGATGTATCTTTAGACAATATTACAAGAAAAGAAATGCCTAATCTATATAATATATACCGCACAAGTCTTGTTTTTACAAATGTTTATTCAAGTGGTATATCTGCTTATGACGGTTTGTATTCTACACTATATTCTTATCCTAACGTTTTTTCTTCTAATCCTATGGAAGAAACCATTATCCCAAAAATGGACGGTTTACCAAACGAGTTGAAAGACAGAGGATATAAGACTCTTTACTTTACAACTATTGCACAAAAACAAAACAATGTTTCAAGGTTCCTTTCTTATAATGGTATAGAGAATATTTACTCAGGAGTGAAGATAAACACAAAGAAAGAGATACAAGTACTTGATAAAATAAAAACACCTTTCTTTGCTTGCATAATGATGAACAAACAATCTGCAAAAGAAAAGAAAAACGTAATGGATAAACATATCTATCAATTTATTTCAAATTCTAAAAATCATTCTTGGTACAAAAATACTTTGTTTGTCTTTGTTGGTGCTAATAGTTGGGGAGAAAAAATTCCTGTCTTTATGTATAATACCAAGAGTATTAAATCTGACAAGAATAACACACTTGCCTCTCAAATGGATATAGCACCTACTGTTTTGGCTATGATAGATAAGACTTACCAAAACAAAACTTTGGGACTTAATATCTTCTCTGAAAGACGTACTTTTGCATTCTCTTCTGCTGATGATAGTTTAATGGTTTATGGAGATTATTACAACTATGAATGGAATAAAAACAACGAAGAGCATCTTTGGAAACTAATAGATGAAGAAGAGGAAGAACAAAACTCTGTTGAAGAAGAAAGACTTTATTTTGACGCAACAAAACAAGAACCATCTCAATCCAAAAAGATGAGAGAATATGCTTTTTCTATGTTTCAAACAGCCCAATACAATATTCTTCAGGCTAAGATGAGAAAGTAAGATTGCTTACTTTTTCATTAAAGCATAAGTTATAGAGATAATCAAATACATAAATATGATAATAGGCAATGCAACAACATTAAAGCAACCTATTAACACCAAAGAAAGAATAAGGAAAATAAATCTTACTTTGTTGTCTTTCCAACTAAGATTGTGAAATTTCAATGAAAACATAGGTATTTCACTTACAAGCAAGAAAGACATTATCAAAGAAACTATCGCAATGAAGTAAAAAGAAGAAACTGTATTGTAAATGAACAAAGAAACGCTGTTGCAAGCAGAGTACCAATCATTATCTATAGCATATTCTATCAAAGGAATAGACAACCAAAGAAAAGCGTTTGCAGGTGTTGGCAATCCTATAAAATTATCCGTTTGCCTTGTATCAAGGTTGAATTTCGCAAGTCTGTAAGATGACATCAAAACCATAAGCAAAGGAATAAAACATAGAACCTCTAAATACTCAACAGAATAAAGGGAATTTACGTGAATAAGGTTAGCTAATGAGTCTAAAAAAGAACCAAAATCATCTGATAGATAATGTAGAGCAATAAGAGAAGGTGCAACTCCAAAACTTACTACATCACTTAGAGAGTCCAATTCCTTGCCAATAGGTGAAGAAACCTTTAAAAGCCTTGCAGTCATACCGTCAAAGAAATCAAACACCGCACCTAAAATAATAAATATAGCAGCTGCTACAGGTTCTTCCATAACAAAGCATATAGAAAGAACTCCACACAAAAGATTTAACAGTGTTATTATGTTAGGTATTTGCTTTTTCATATTCTAATGTATTTATAGTTTTCAATAATAATTCACTTTGCAAAAATAACAAAATATACTCTAATATTACCAATCTTCGTTTTAAATTTTTATCTCTTTGTTTTAGAAAATTAAAACAAAGTTTCGTGGAGAGGGGATTTTGGTGTGTGGTTTTGAGGAGGTTGGTCAGAGTGTGGTTATAGGGATTATGAAAATAGGGTTAAAGGGCTTTATAAACTCTACCGGGTTTGGCCATAACATAGTCTTCTAATTCCAATTCTAAAAGATTGACTGACAAGACGCTTACGTCCATACCTGTTTCTATACTTAGGTTGTCTATATCCAATTCTCCTTTTGTCTTCAGAGTATCGTATATTATTTTCTTTTTTCCATCTAAATTTACACCCTTATTAACATTTATAACTTCGTTGGTTTGTGGGTAATTATTGTTAGTATCAACAATTTGTTCCCAATTCATAACTTTTTCAAATGTTTTCAAGGAAGAGAATATTGAAGCACGGTTATTTTCTATCAAAAAATTGCAACCCTCTGAGTATATATCTCCTAAACGTCCCGGCACAGCAATAACTTCTCGGTTGTAATCGTTGGCAAGTCTTGCAGTAATCAAAGCACCACCTTTTTTCGCAGCCTCTACAACTATAACAACATCTGAAAGTCCTGCTATAATCCTATTTCTTGCTGGAAAATTGTAAGGTATAGGCTTTGTTTTAGTAAAATATTCACTTATTAAACCACCTTGAAGTTTCATTTTCATAGCAAGGTCAAAATTTTCTCTTGGATATATCATATCCAAACCATGTCCCAATACTCCAAAGGTTGGAATATTATGATTTAAAGATGTTTTGTGCGAAATAGCGTCTATGCCTCTTGCTAAACCACTTATTATACAGACGTTCAATTTCTTTAATTCTGAAACAATATATTCTGTTACATATCTACCGTAATCCGTATTACTCCTTGAACCTACAATGGAAACTATTCTTTGATTGTTAAGATTGGATATATTTCCATCTACAAATAAACACAAAGGAGCGTCTGGTATTTGTTTTAATCTGAATGGGTAAGAGTCATTAGTTATAAAGTGTGCGTGAATATTGAACTTATTTATAAAGTCAAGTTCCTGTTCGCAACGAGAAAACATAGACTTTGAAAGAATATCGTTTATTGTTCTTTCTTTGTTGCCAAACAGTGCTTGTAATTGAGATTTTGAAAGAGAAAACAGTTCTTCGGGTGTTATATGTTTGATTATTTCTTGTGCGGTCTTATACCCCACTCCATATATTTGAGTAAAAGCCAACTCGTATATACTTACCATTTACCGTCCTCCTTTATCATATCTATCAGCATATCTATTGCTTTTTCTTCATCTATATAAGAATGTACAAGTTCTTTTTTTCTATAAAGATTAACCTTATTGCTACCACAACCTATGTAACCATAATCTGCATCAGCCATTTCTCCAGGACCATTTACTATGCAACCCATAACTGCTATTTTCAATCCTTTCAAATGAGAACATTTTTCCTTAACTCTATTCAGTGCCGTCTGTATATCATATTTTGTTCTACCACAAGAAGGGCAAGCAATAAACTCTGTTTTAAAGACTTTCTTTCCTGTTGCCTGTAAAATATTTTTAGTGAGTTCTTCATCGTAACAAGTATTCTTTTCAAAACTTTCTGTATCTATCTTGTCCTCTAAAAGCATTCTCGCACTATTTGATATATCTCTTATCTGTTTTGCTTGGTTTGAAACTTCTTTGTTTTCGTATATATCCGAAAATGCTTCAGTTAAAAGTTTTGCAACAGGTATTTCGTTTTCTGGTTCTTCGGTTAAAGAAACTCTTATAGTATCTCCTATGCCACAAGCAAGAAGAGAACCTATTCCACAAATACTTTTTATTCTTCCGTCTTCACCATTGCCTGCTTCTGTTACACCAAGATGTATAGGCAAGGCAAGATTTTCTTCTTTCATCTTTTCTACCAAAAGTATGTTCGCTTGATTCATCACCTTAACATTGCTTGCCTTCATAGAAACAACGATATTCAAAAAATCCATCTGACGAAACATTCTCAAAAACTCCATAGCACTTTCTGCCATTGCCAAAGGTGTGTTACCGTATCTATAAACTATTCTCTCACTTATAGAACCATGATTTACACCTATACGGATAGCAGTATTATGTTTTTTACAAATATCTATCAAAGGAGAAATATTATCTTGGGCTCTTTTTAGAATATCTTCATAATCTTGTTGAGAAAAATCCTTATTCCATTTCCTATCTACATAATTGCCAGGGTTTATTCTTATCTTTTCAACCAATGATGCAGATATTTCTGCTGCTTTAGGATTAAAATGAATATCTGCAACCAAAGGAACATTGTAGTTCCTTTTTATAAGTTCATTTTTTATATTGTAAAGATTTCTTGCACTTTTTTCATCAGATGCAGTTATCCTTACTATATTGCACCCTTTATCTACCAATCTTATAGTTTGCTCTACTGTTGCCATAGTGTTCATAGTATCTGTGTTGGTCATACTCTGAACTGCTATAGGATTATTTCCTCCTACTGTTACGTTTCCTATTTGTACTTCTCTGCTTATACGTCTATTCATCATTTTTCAAGGGATTGTTCTAATTCTGCATTCTTCTTTCTCGCTATACTTATATATAAAGAAGAAGGATAATCAAGTATAATCTTTTGGTAATACTCCAAAGCCTTAGATTTGTTCTTAAATATTTCTTCGTTAAGTTTTGCCAATGCAAAGACAGCATCATCTGCTGTTATATCATCAGAATATTTCAATAAAAGAGTACTCCATAAAGAGTCTGCTTTTTCATATTCTTGTTTCTTGTATGCTATCTCTCCTTTTTTGTAAAGGACTTCATCAAAAATAGGGTGAGATAAATATGATGTTTCTATAGTATCCAATGTTTTTTCTGCCTCATCTAATCTGTTTTGAAAAATATAAAAATCTGCCTTGGCAAAATAAGATAAAGCGTTGTAAGAGCTATCTTCGTCCAAATTCTCTTTCAACAACAAAGAATACTCCATAGCATCGTTGGCAATAAGTTTTGAAGTAGAAGCTCTGAGAGTTTCAAACTGAGATTCTGCCCACTGAAAATCTCCTGTAAAATAAGATAACATAGCATTTTTAAACTTTGCTACAGAACCTTCGTTTTCGTTTTTCAAATCCTTGCTCACTTGAGAATAAGTCAAAGACGCTTCCCATATATCCCCTTCTGACAAATATATATCCGCTCTTTCTATCTTTGCATTTGCTTTTTGCAAGACGGATACGTTTTTCATATTTATAAGACTATCCAATATATCCACCGCTTCTTGTGGTTGGTGAAAATCATAGGCCAAAAGATTTGCGTATTCCTGCATAAGCAAATAAGTAGAAGATGTATAACCCAATTCTTTAAAAGTTTTTACATAATCTTCCTTTATTTTTTGTTTCTCCTTTTCCGTGTGCGAATGTTTGTCTTTAAACTCTTTGTACTCACAATTCATCTTCGCTATCATACTTCTTTCATAATAGACTACATCTTTTTCGTTTTTGTTTATTATGAAATCAAAAGATTTTATGGCTATGTCGTATTGTTGATTGTTCATAGCATTAGAAGCAAAGTTGAAAAGAGTATTGCTGTTTTCTTTATCAAAACGTTTATCTATGGCTTTTGCTTGAATAAATCCCATAGAATAATTGCCTTGTTTTTCTAAAGTCCAAAGGTATAAACGTGAAAGTTGTTCGTTTTTTGGATTGTCTTTCACTTTTTGTAGCAGAGTTTCTTGTAAGGTTTCAAAGAGTTTGTTATCCTTATCCCTATTAAAGAGATTGTTTATATTGACTTCTACTTGGTTTAGCAAAGAAGGATTGTCCTCCAACAAAACAAGATATTCCTTTATAATATCATCATTTCTTCCTTGCAATTGGTAGATATAACTTAACTCGTATGTGTAAACGGTATTGTTATGTAAAAGTTTTCTTCCTTTGTTATAAGTTTTTACTGCATAGTCATACAATCCCTTTGTAGTAAAATAATTGGCGACCTTAACTATTTCAGAATTGTTTGCTTTAAGATTGTCTATGCTTTTCTCAAAATATTTATTTGCCTTTTCATCTTGTTTCTCTGAAAGATAAAACTCTCCCAAATCTATTACGTAATTGTATTGTTCGTTTGATTTTTTTACAGCCTTTTTCAATAATTTTTCCTTTTTCTTCTTTTCTCCCATAATGTTATAGGCAGAAACAAGCCTTTGATAATAAGAATAATTAAAATCCTTATCTATTAAATCTTCCAATATCTTTGTAGCCTCCTCGTATTTCTCTGAAGAAAGATATTCGTTTGCCAATTGAAAATCCTGCAATCTTTCTTGCTCTTGTTTTTTCTGCTTTTCATTTTGTGCAGAAACCATCGTACAACAAAACAATAGGCAAAAACAAATACAATATTTTAACAACAAAGGTTTCATATATATTTTCCAAAAAAATGAACTAAAGAATATTTGCCAACTGTTCTTTTATTTTCTCCAATTCATCTTTCATCTTCACAACTATTCTTTGCATCTGAGCATCGTTGCTTTTACTTCCCAAAGTGTTTATCTCTCTTCCCATTTCCTGAGCAATAAATCCAAGTTTTTTCCCTTGAGATTCTGTTTGTTCTACCGTTTCCAAGAAATAGTCTATATGTTTATTCAACCTTACTTTCTCCTCTGTAATATCCAATTTCTCAAGATAATAAATCAACTCCTGCTCCAATCGTCCCATATCCACGTTTTCCAACTGCAATTGATTTAAACGGTTCAACAGTTTCTCTTTTATAATAGGTACTCTCTGTTTTTCAAAATCTTCTACACCATTGGATAAATCTCTTATAATATTTACCCTTTTTACTAAATCGTCTTTAAGTGCTATGGCTTCGTTTTTGCGATATTCATCTACCATTTCTACTGCAGAAGCAACGCATGAAAGCAAGATTTGGCTTTCTTCTTCACCAAGTTCATTATTATTGCTCTGCATAACATCATCTCTTTGTAACAGATACTCAATAACAGAATTCACATCTGCAGATACTCCGTCCAAAACCTCTTTTAATTGTTTATAATAACTGACAAACAATTCCTTATTCATCTCTAACACTGCACTATCTTTAGCATACTGAACCGTGATATAACAATCTATTTTTCCTCTCTCAAGTTTTGTTTTCAAAATATTGTTTATCTCTATTTCCTTACTTTTATATATCTGAGGAACTTTTATATTTATATCTGCCTGTTTTGAATTAAGAGTCCTTATTTCAACACTTATAACTTTATTTTCAAAATTCACGGAACATTTTCCGTAACCTGTCATTGACTTCATATCAAAATAATTTTTATTTACCTTGCAAAGATACACATTTTTATTATTCTTTTGAAATAAAACTTTAAGAATACCGTCTAATGACCATTTTTCACAACTTTATATTAGAATTTTAATACAGTTTTCTAAAACTTTATTCTATTCTCATGAAACTTTGTTTTAATTTTCTAAAACAAAGAAAGAATTTTCTATCTCTTTGTTTTAGAAAATTAGAATAAAGTTCTACAAAATTGAAACAAATCAACACAAAATCAAGTTCCATAAACCTATATCTTTGTTTTACTTAGAGGGAGTTTTTTATTAAGTTATGTAAAATTTTGTTATCTTTGCAAAAAAAAGAAACTTATTATGGAAGAATTGAATATACCAAAAAGCACTGTCAAAGAAATAGAATACATAGTAAAACCTAACGACACTGCTGTAGAATTTCGTAGTGGTGAAGTAAATGTTTTGGCTACTCCTAAATTGATTGCTCTCATGGAAGAGGCTTCTTATCTGTGTGTTAAAGAATTTCTGCCTATGGGATACGTATCTGTTGGCACTATGATAAAGGTAGAACATCTTAAAGCCTCATGTGTAGGAGAGAAAATACGCATAGAAAGTAAGTTTATAGAAAACGATGGCAGAAAACTGTTGTTTAATATGCAGGCTTTTTCATCTAATGAACTTATTGCAAAAGGAGAGTGCGAAAGATTTGTGGTTGAAAAACAAAGATTTGAGAAGAAGGCTTTGGAAAACGCTACAAAATAATAGTTTCTTAAAGAAACAAACAACGAATAATAAAAGAGGGTATAATATTTATTTTTATAATTCTTATGGATAAAGATTTTCAAATGATAGCCAAAACAATGTATGGTTTGGAAGATGTTTTGACAAAAGAGATAGAAGTTTTAGGAGGAAAAAACGTTGAAAAACTTATAAGGGCTGTTGCTTTTACAGGCGATATGAATGTTTTGTATAGAATGAATTATAGTTTGCGTACAGCACTTTGCATACTAAAACCCATACTTTCTTTTTCTGCAAAAAACGAAACAGAACTTTATAATAAAATTTATGGTTTTGCATGGGAAAAATACATAAACCCAGATGGAAAACTATATATAGATTCATCTACATCTGGTACTGTTTTCACACATTCGCTTTACGTGGCACAGAAAACAAAAGATGCTATTTGCGATAGGCTTCGCAAGATGTTTTTTCATCGTCCTTCTGTTGATAGAGAAAACCCTGATTTAAAGATAGACGTACATATTTCAGATACACAGGTAAGTATTTCTCTAAACTCTTCTGGGGATAGTCTATTTAAAAGAGGTTATAGAAAAAATGTAGGAGAGGCTCCACTGAATGAAGTAACTGCTGCTGGTTTGATACAACTTAGTGGTTGGAATAGAGATTGTAATTTTTACGACCCTATGTGTGGTAGTGGCACTCTTGCTATAGAAGCAGCTATGTTTGCTATGAATATTCCAGCACAATATTATAGAAAAAGATTTGGTTTTCAGAAATGGTCGGATTACAATTCTTTTGAATGGAAAAAGGTGAAAGAAGAAGAGGATAGGAAGATTTGCGATTTTGATTATCAAATATGGGCGAGTGATATTTCGCAACAGGCTGTGGATAAGGCAGAAGAGAACATAAATTTGGCACATCTTAATCACGATATACACCTATTTCGTTCTGCAATGGAAGACGGCAATAGACCAGAAGGGAAAACACTCGTAATAATGAACCCTCCGTATGGTGAACGTTTGGAAGTAGATGATATTATAGCGTTGTACGAACGTATAGGCGACACATTCAAACAGCATTACAAGGAATGCACTGCTTTTGTAATATCTTCGGATATTTTTGCTTTAAAACATATAGGCCTTAAACCGTCCGCAAAGATAGAGGTTTATAACGGTAATTTGGAATGCAGACTATACAAATTTGAAATGTACGAAGGTAGCAAAAAAGCCTCAAAACAAACCTCCGAACAATAGTAAGAGAAAAATTATAAATAATCTACAAAATATATAAATGTTTTTATGAGTTTGCGATTTTGGCATATACAAATGAATCTCCCGGAGGGAAGAGGAGGTAAAAGAATAGATTCTTTGCAAATGCTTAAAGAAAATCCTCCTATTATTGGGACAGGAGATTGGGAAGATTTGCAATGTGATTATTTCAAAGGAATGAAAAATGGATTGCAAAAAGGAGATATTATTCTTGTAAGAGAAGGACAACAACCTTTGGCTCTTTGCAAAGTAAATGGAGACTGTTTTCGTAGTGAAAATTTAGAGGAGAAATATCTTCACGTTCTTTACAGAGAAGTTATTGTTTTGGAGTTTTATAATGGCAAAGATTATTTTCCTAAATCCCAAGGTACATTGGAATGCTTGATAAATAAAAAAACGAACTCATATTTTTTTATAAACAAATGGTATAACAATATTATGTTGAAACAAGAGATAAATGAAATAACAAGCATACTTAAAGATAAAAAACAGATTATTCTTCAAGGTGCTCCTGGTACAGGAAAAACTTTTTGTAGCACTGAAATAGCATTGTCTTTATTAGATGAAACTTACGATAGTACAAATCGCAAAGACATAATGTTTAAATATGACTGTATGGTAAAGGAAAATCGTATCTTCTTTACAACTTTTCATCAGTCTATGGATTATGAAAATTTTATTGAAGGTTTAAAACCAAAAATAAATGACAAAGATAATAGTTTATATTTTGAAGTTGAAGATGGGCTGTTTAAGAAAGTATGTAAATATGCTGAACAAAAAGGAAGTTTAGATAAGTTAAACGATGCAATAGAACAACTAAAGCAAAGGGCAAGTGAAGAAAGCATAATAGCTGAAACTACTACAGGTGTATCTTTTACTGTTTCTTACAGAGGAGGTGTAACTTTTAGGGTGAGGAGTGAAAGAAGTAAAGCCGAAGAGTCTGTTGATTTTCCTACAAGTATTGAAAATATAAAAAAATATTATATCAACACAGAGGAGAGGGGAATATATAACAAATCTTATGTTGTAGGTATTTTAAATTATTTGAAAAAAGAATTTGCCTTACCAGATTACAAAAAAGAAACTCAAAATAAGAACTATGTTCTAATAATAGATGAGATAAACAGAGGAAATATCTCAAAAATATTTGGAGAACTTATAACTCTATTAGAAGCAGATAAAAGAAGCGATGCTGAAAACCATATAACAGCTCTTCTTCCTTATTCTCAAGAAACTTTTTCTATACCGTCCAACCTTTACATTATAGGTACTATGAACACAACCGATAGAAGTATAGGTTATATAGATTATGCTGTAAGAAGACGGTTTGCTTTCTATACTATAGAAGCAAACAAGGAAGCTGTAGTACTTTTTTACGAAACAAACAATCTAAATGAAGAGTTGAAGAACAAAGCCGTTGAATTATTTGAAAAAGTAGTTGAATTCATAAAAACAAATATTTCAAACGATTTTCGTTTTTCTGATATAATGATAGGACACAGTTATTTTATGGCACAAGATATTAAACATTTGCAACTAAAATGGAAATATGAAATCTTACCTCTACTTATAGAATATGATAAAGACGGTTTGTTAATTTTAGAACAAGATATAGATGATTTTACAAACGAGATTAGTGATTGGTTGAAGTAATGTCAAAACAAGAACCTCATATTATAGCACTACACGAACACGAATTTATAAAAGAGGAAGATTCTTCCCTAATAAATGATTGTCAAATAAGGTTTCAAAAAACCGAATATTTGGAAAGTCCTATTCATTTGGGACTATATCATGACCAAGATAAATATGAAAACTCTTTTTCTGATATAAGAGCGAGTTATTACATAGGAACAGATTGGTTGAAAGATGATGTGGCTTTAACCGTTTTACCAAAGAATTCTTCTATAGATTATACTGCTATGTTTCTTTCTGTACTCAATTTTCCACAAGCAGAGAATTATTTTTCTTTGTTTTATGGTGTAGATGAAAATGCAAAAACTATTGATTGTCAATGGGGTGTTAATAATATTATTCCTCTTATGCTTTTGCATTATCTGTCGTTTTTAAACCATATAGCAAAGAAAGGATTGAAACATAACTATGTTTTGATACAGGAAATCCTTAATTTGAAAATAAAAGGTAAAATTCTTTTGCAAGACAATATTGCGAAGAATACCTGTTTACTAAGAAATGATAGAATATTTTGTCAATATCAGAAATATCTTACAGATTGTGAGGAAAATAGATTATTGAAAAAGGCTTTTTTAATTACTATGTCGTATTTAAAAAATAATCTTTCAAAAAAACACCTCAACAATTTTTCCAAAAGCTTTACTGGAAATATTTATAAGGCTTTTGAAGATGTTTCTGACAACATAAATATAAGAACAGTTAATCAAACTTATCAAAAAACTGCATTTAAACATTATTATCAAGCTCTAAAGTTAGCAAAGATTATTATCAAACAATTTCATTATTCTGTTAGGACAGAAGTAATGGGCAAGTATAAAGTACCTGTTTTTTGGATAGATATGTCTAGATTATACGAGGTATATATTTATTCTAAACTGTACAAATCCTATGGAAAACAAATAATGTTTCAAGTAAAGGGTAATTATAATACAGCAGTAGATTTTATAAAACAAGATGAACGGTTAATCATTGACACAAAATACAAATTCATATATGGTAATGAGGGAGTAAAAATAGAAGACATAAGACAAATATCTTCATATGCAAGAGATATGAAAATAATATCTCAAATTGGAATAAATGAAAATGATGATAAGGAATTAAAGTGCATTATCATACACCCAAGTAAAGAAAATGAAAAAGGAGTAGTAGATTTTGACAAGAATAAAACTTTACTGTCATATGCAAAACCTATGAAAGCATTTAGAAATTTTTTCACTATAGAAGTTAGTCTGCCCAAACTATCTTATTCATCAAAATAGGTGCAAAACGTAAAAATCTTTTCTACAAATTGCTCCCGTGAAACTTTGTTTTAATTTTTTAAAACAAAGAAACTATAAATCGCAAAACGAAATGTACAAAAAATCGGTACAATTTGTCAAGATGAAAAAACGAAATGTACATTTTTCGGGACACACACAAAAAAGGCGTTGCAAGTTTAAAGCAACGCCTTTTTAATACCGTTTAATTAGTTTT
>JAFUGA010000003.1 GCA_017469625.1 Bacteroidales bacterium | reverse complement strand
TGGATATGGATATGGATATGGATATGGCGGCTACACTAAAGAAGAATAAAAAGTTATGCAGGTTATAAAAACAGATATAGAAGGTGTTGTTATCATAGAACCTAAACTTTTCAAAGATGAAAGGGGTTATTTCTTTGAATCTTTTAATTTAAGAGAATTTGAAGAAAAGGTTACTCCTATAAAATTTGTTCAGGATAACGAAAGCAAATCTTCTTATGGTGTAGTAAGGGGATTGCATTTTCAAAACCATCCTTATGCACAAAGCAAACTTGTCAGAGTTGTAAAAGGAAAAGTATTAGATGTAGCAGTAGATATACGTAAAAATTCTCCTACTTATGGAAAATATGTTGCTGTAGAATTATCTGAAGATAATCATAGACAATTATTTATCCCTATAGGTTTTGCACATGGTTTTTCTGTATTATCAGATGAGGTTATCTTTCAATACAAATGTAGTAATTTTTACAACAAAGACAGTGAAGGTGCTATAGCATGGAACGATGAGGATTTGAATATAGATTGGCAAATACCATTGGACAAGATAGTTTTGTCTGAAAAAGATAAACACCATTTACCATTAAATAGAATAGATTCACAATTTAAGTATTAGAAATATATGAAAGGAATTGTTTTAGCAGGAGGAAGTGGAACAAGACTTTATCCTATAACAAAGGGAGTATCAAAACAATTGATACCTATATACGATAAACCTATGGTTTATTATCCTATATCGGTGCTTATGCTTGCTGGTATAAGAGAGATACTTATCATATCTACACAACAGGATTTACCGGGTTTTAAAAGATTATTAGGTAATGGTGAAGATTATGGAGTAAGTTTTTCTTATGCAGAACAGCCTTCTCCAGATGGTTTGGCACAAGCCTTTATTATAGGTGAAGAGTTTATAGGTTCAGACTGTGCATGTTTGGTTTTAGGAGATAATATATTTTATGGAAGTCATTTTACATCTATGTTAGCAGAGGCTGTTATAGATGCAGAACAAAATAATAAAGCAACAGTTTTTGGTTATTGGGTTAAAGACCCTGAAAGATATGGTGTAGCAGAATTTGATAAACAAGGCAATGTTCTAAGCATGGAAGAAAAACCACAACAACCAAAATCTAACTATGCAGTTACAGGTCTATATTTTTACCCAAATAAAGTAGTAGATGTAGCAAAGACAATAAAACCATCGGCACGAGGAGAATTGGAAATAACAACAGTTAATCAAGTCTTTTTATCTGAAAATAACTTAAAACTGAAAACTTTAGGTAGAGGATTTGCTTGGTTGGATACAGGTACACACGATTCTTTGGCAGAAGCATCTACTTTTGTAGAAGTTATAGAAAAAAGACAAGGTTTAAAGATTGCTTGTTTGGAGGCTATTGCTTACAGAAAAGGTTGGATAACTGAGGATAAAATGAGAGAACTTGCGAAACCTATGATAAAAAATCAATATGGACAATATCTTTTACAAGTTATAGAAGAATTAAAACATAAATAAACAATGCAAAGAAATATACTAATAACAGGAGGTGCCGGATTTATAGGCAACCACGTTGTAAGATTATTTGTAAATAAATATCCAGAATATAATATTTACAACCTTGATAAACTAACTTATGCAGGAAATCTTGCAAACCTTAAAGATGTAGAAAATAAACCTAATTATCATTTTATAAAAGAAGATATTTGCAATTTTGAATCAATATTAAACATTTTTAAACAATATAATATTGATGGAGTTATACATCTTGCAGCAGAAAGTCATGTAGATAGAAGTATAAAAGACCCATTCACTTTTGCAAATACTAACATCATAGGAACGTTATCTTTGTTGCAGGCAGCAAAGAACGTATGGACAGATTTGGAAAACAAACTGTTCTATCATGTTTCTACAGATGAGGTTTATGGTGCTTTAGAAATGAATAATCCAAGGGGAGGAAACGAACCTGGAGGAGGTCCTTTTGGAGATAAATTCTTTACAGAGCAGACTAAATACAATCCACATAGTCCTTATTCTGCTGCAAAAGCATCATCAGACCATTTTGTAAGAGCTTTCCACGATACATACGGATTGCCTGTAGTTATTTCAAACTGTTCAAATAACTATGGTCCTTACCAATTCCCTGAAAAACTTATACCTTTATTTATAAATAATATAAGGAATAGAAAATCTTTGCCTGTGTATGGAAAGGGAGAGAACGTTAGAGATTGGCTTTATGTGGAAGACCACGCAAGAGCAATAGATATTATCTTCCATAAAGGACAAAAAGGTGAAACATACAATATAGGTGGTTTCAATGAATGGAAGAATATAGATATTATAAAGGTTATCATATCTACAGTAGATAGATTATTAGGAAGAAAAGAGAACGAAGATATAGATCTTATTACATACGTAACAGATAGAGCAGGACACGATTTAAGATATGCTATAGATTCTACTAAACTTAAGACAGAGTTAGGTTGGCAACCATCTCTTCAGTTTGAAGAAGGAATAGAAAAGACTGTTCGTTGGTATTTAGATAATCAAGATTGGTTAGATAATATAACGAGTGGAGAATACGAGAAATATTATGAAATAATGTATAAAGATAGATAAGATTATGAAAACATCTTTTTACACAGACGAAGAACTTAAAGAAATAGGCTTCAAATCATACGGTAAAAATGTTTTGTTAAGTAGAAAAACTTCTATTTACGGAGCGAATAATATTTCTATTGGTAACAATGTACGTATAGATGATTTTTGCATTCTTTCAGGAAATATTACATTAGGAAACTATATCCATATAGCATCAGCGTGTTTACTATTTGGGGGGGGGGTGAAAGCGGAATTGTATTTGAGGATTATACAGGTTTATCATCAAGGAGTGTTATATATTCTGAAACTGATGATTATTCTGGTCTTGCATTTACAAATCCTATGTTGCCTAACAAATTTAGGAAAACAATAATAGGAAAAGTTATCTTGAAAAAACATGCAATTATTGGCACAGGAACAACTATTTTACCTGGTGTGATAATTGGAGAAGGTGTAGGAGTAGGTGCAATGTCTTTAGTAGCAAAATCTCTTGATGATTGGAAAATATATGCAGGTATTCCCTGTAAAGAAATAAAAGAACGAAGCAAACAATTACTTGATTTAGAAAAAGAATTTGAAATTTACAAAGAACAAG
This sequence comes from Bacteroidales bacterium, assembly GCA_017469625.1. Taxonomy (GTDB): domain Bacteria; phylum Bacteroidota; class Bacteroidia; order Bacteroidales; family P3; genus Scybalousia_A. The sequence continues at coordinate 12,455 of JAFUGA010000003.1, read as the reverse complement.
AAGAGAAAACAAACTTGTAAACTATCCATTTCACTTAAGAGAATAATTTATAAACATTTTTTGATTATAGAATTTAAAACTTATTTTTACTTAATATTTCACAGAGGTATACATTATTATATGGAGATAAAAAATTATACAAAATAGATGAGTATTTTTAAAGACAAAACATTGATGATTACGGGAGGAACGGGAAGTTTTGGCAATGCAGTACTTAACCGTTTTCTTTCTACAGATATAGCAGAGATACGTATTTTTTCTCGTGATGAGAAAAAGCAAGATGATATGCGTCATGAGTATCAAAACAAATATCCTGAGTATGCACATAAGATAAAATTCTATATAGGAGATGTACGTACATTGGAAAGTTGTAGAGGTGCTATGACAGGTGTTGATTATATCTTTCATGCAGCAGCACTAAAACAAGTACCAAGTTGTGAATTCTTTCCAATGGAAGCAGTTCGTACAAACATTATTGGTACAGAGAATGTATTGACGGCAGCCATTGAAGCAAGAGTTAAAAGTGTTATATGTCTTTCTACAGATAAAGCAGCTTATCCAATCAATGCAATGGGAATAAGTAAAGCTTTGGAGGAAAAAGTTGCGGTGGCAAAATCTCGTTATAGTGGTGAAACAAAAATATGTTGCACACGTTACGGAAATGTTATGTGTAGCAGAGGAAGTGTTATTCCTTTATGGATAGACCAGATAAGAAACAGTTCTCCTATAACACTTACAGAACCAAAGATGACACGTTTTATTATGAGTTTGGAAGAAGCTGTGGATTTGGTGTTGTTTGCTTTTGAACACGGACAAAATGGAGATATTCTTGTACAAAAAGCACCTGCATGCACAATACAAACACAAGCAGAAGCCGTATGCGAATTGTTTGGTGGCAAAAAAGAAGAGATAAAAGTTATAGGTATTCGTCATGGTGAAAAAATGTACGAAACACTTCTAACAAAAGAAGAATGTTCTAAAGCAGAGGATATGGGTAATTTTTACAGAGTTCCTGCAGATAATAGAACGTTGAATTATGATAAATACTTTGTAGATGGAAATAAGAAAGCAGTTACTATAGAAGAATTTAATTCAGATAATACTACTCGTCTAAACCTTGAACAAACAAAACTTAAAATAGCTTCCTTAGATTACATAAAAAAGGAATTGAATAACAATAAATAATAAAGTTATTCTCCAAAGACAACTTATATTTATATGGTAAGTTGTTATACATATAATGTGTAATTATTTAAGGTTGAAAATATATGTCAAATAGAATTTATCTTTGTCTTGCACATATGAGCGAGGCAGGTTTAGAACAAAAGTATATAAAAGAAGCATTTGACACAAATTGGGTAGTTCCTCTTGGTCCTAATGTTAATGGATTTGAAAAAGACCTTGAAGAGTTTGTCGGTCAAGACAAAAAAGTAGTTGCTCTTAGTGCAGGCACAGCAGCAATTCACCTTGCGCTGTTGGCTTGTGGTGTAGGAGTAGGGGACGAAGTTATAGTACAAAGTTTTACTTTTTGTGCATCAACTCACCCTATTACTTATCTTGGAGCAAAGCCTATATTTGTGGATTCAGAACCTGCAACATGGAACATTGATATAGACTTAATGGAGCAGGCTATTAAAGACCGTATAAACAAAACAGGTAAGAAACCAAAAGCTATAATTCCTGTTGCACTATATGGTATGCCTTACAATGCAGAACGTATAGTAGAAATAGCTAATAAATACGATATACCTGTGATAGAAGATGTTGCTGAGGGATTTGGAAGTTGTTACAATGGAAGGATATTGGGTACTTTTGGTAAATATGGAATACTTAGTTTCAATGGAAACAAGATGATAACTACTTCAGGAGGTGGTGCTTTGATATGTCCAGATGATGAGGCAAAAGCAAAGATTATGTGGTATGCAACACAAGCCAGGGAAGCATATCCTTATTATCAGCACGAAGCAATAGGTTACAACTATAGAATGAGTAATATTTGTGCAGGTATAGGAAGAGGACAGATGACCATAGCAAACGAACATATTGCACACCATAAACATATACAGGCTAAGTATGAAAAGGCTTTTGAAAATATTGATGGTATAGATGTGCATAAAGCACCGAATGATATGTATGATAGCAACTTTTGGCTGTGTACAATACTTTTAGATGAAAAACTAAGAGTCAAAGGCCAAGAGAATGCTTATCAAACTGCAATAACAGGTGCTGTTGGTGGTGCTGCAGGAGTGGTGCATGCAGGAGGAACATTGCATACCGATTGTGAGCCAAATGCAAATGTAGAAGCTATGCGTATTTGGTTGGATTCAAAAGGTATAGAAGCAAGACCTTTATGGAAACCTATGCACAAACAACCTGTTTATAAGAATGCAACAGCCTATACTAACGGTTTAAGTGAATCTCTTTTCAAAAGAGGTATGTGTTTGCCAAGTGGTCCTTGTGTAACGGACGAAGATTGTGATAGAATAATAAGTGAAATACTTTCTGCGATAGATTAAATATTTGAGAAAGTAAGTCTTTGTTCTAAATTTATAGAATAAAGTTTTAGAAAAATAGAATCAAGTTCTATTTTCACGAAACGAAGAGATAGAAAAATAAAACAAAGTTTTGTGAGTGTGAAATGAAATTTTGTAAAAAAGAAAACGGAGACTTATTTTGTTAGATATTATATTTTGTTGTAATTGTTTAATTATGAGTAATTTCTTAAAAATAATGGGGGGGGGGGTAAAAAAGATTATGACTCCAATGAAATCAGATAAACAATCAGTAGATATTATCACAAGAATATTTCGTAAAATAGCGAATTGGTATTTCAGAAAGAAAGTATTATCCTATTGGATGTTGTTGTTTTTTGATTGTTTTGTGGTATTTTTATCAGGATTGTTATCATACGTTTTATTTAATGGAATAGAAAATCTTTCACACTCATTCTTACGCCTTTGTCTAACTTTACTCATATATCTTATTCCTTTTATAATTGGTTTCCAAATAATGCGTACCTATAGAGGTGTATTCAGATATTCTACCTTTATAGACTTGTACAGAGTTATTTTGGGAAACTTAATAGGTGCAGTTATCATATTTTTATTGCGATTATTGTTTAACTTTGATGAATATCTTATACCTATAACTATAGAGATACTGTTTGTTACCTTTATATTGTCTTCCTTTATAATGAGTTTTGCAAGAATCTTTGTAAAGAATGTATTTGACAGTGTGCAGGAAGATAAAGAAACAATACCTGTATTTATTTATGGTGTAAAATCTGGTGGTATTGCTTTGGCAAAGGCAATAACAGAAGCAGCTGTAAAAAGATACAGTTTGAAAGGTTTCTTATCCGATACGGAGGATATGCCTGGCAGAATGCTTATGGGTGTAAAGGTTTATAGAAACGATGCTGACACCATTTCACAATTGAAAAAAATGGGTATAAAAGCATTGCTTATATCTCCGTTAAAGAAAGAGATGTTGGCAAACAATCTTACTATGGTTGACCGTTTGATTAGTGAGGGTATTACTATATATACAACAGATATTACTTCAGAATGGGATAGTAAGAACGATATACAAACTTCTCAACTAAGAGAAATACAAATAGAAGACCTACTTCACAGAGAAGAGATAAACATAGATATGGATTCTATTAGGCAATTGTTGAGAGGAAAAAGAGTGTTTATTACAGGTTCTGCTGGAAGTATAGGTAGCGAAATGGTAAGGCAGATAGCTTCTTTTGACCCGGAACAACTTATACTTATAGATGAAGCAGAAACTCCTCAACACGATGTACGTTTGATGTTGTCCCACGATTTTCCTAATGTAAAAGCAGAAGCAATAGTTACATCTATAACAAAACACAGAAGAATGGAAAGTTTGTTTAAGATGTATAGACCAGATTATGTTTTCCACGCTGCTGCTTATAAACACGTCCCTATGATGGAAGATAACCCAAGCGAGGCAGTGCATAACAATATAGATGGAACACGTGTTATAGCAGACTTATCTGTAAAATATGGTGTGAAAAAGTTTGTTATGGTTTCTACAGATAAGGCCGTCAATCCAACAAACGTTATGGGTTGTTCAAAACGTATTTGTGAGATATACGTACAAAGCCTTGACAAAGCAATAAAAGACGGTAAGATACAAGGTATAACACAGTTCGTAACAACACGTTTTGGTAATGTTTTAGGTTCTAATGGTTCTGTTATTCCTCTGTTTAGAAATCAAATAAAGAATGGAGGTCCTGTAACAGTAACTCACCCTGATATTGTAAGATATTTTATGCTTATACCAGAGGCTTGCAAACTTGTCCTTGAGGCAGGTACAATGGGTAAGGGTGGAGAGATATTTGTCTTTGATATGGGCAAACCTGTGAAGATTGTTGATTTGGCAAAGAGAATGATACAACTAAGTGGAGCAAAAGATATAGAGATAGTTTATACAGGTTTAAGAGATGGAGAGAAATTGTACGAAGAAGTGTTGAACGATGAAGAAAAAACAAAACCAACATTCCACAAGAAGATAAAGATAGCCCAAGTTAAAGAATACGATTATTTTGAAGTATTCAAAGATTTAGATACATTATTGGATACAAGTTATCTTTACGATGATATGAACACTGTGGCATATATGAAGAAGATAGTTCCAGAATATAGATCACAGCATTCCAAATACGAAATCTTAGATAAATAATAAATAAATGTTTCATTGTTAGTGGTCTTTTTTCAAAAGAAGACCACTTTTTTTATATCTACAATACGAAATGACAGAAAAAAAAGTCGCTTTAATAACAGGAATAACCGGACAAGATGGTTCCTTTTTAGCAGAATTCTTAATAGAAAAAGGTTACGAAATACACGGCATACTAAGACGTTCTTCTTCTTTTAACACAGGTAGAATAGAACATCTATACCTTGATGAGTGGGTAAAGGATATGAAGAAAGAAAGACTTATCAATCTTCATTGGGGTGATATGACAGATTCCTCTTCTTTGATTAGAATAATAGGAGAAACCAAACCAGATGAAATATATAATCTTGCTGCACAAAGTCATGTTAAGGTTTCGTTTGATGTACCTGAATACACAGCAGAATCGGACGCTACAGGTGTTTTACGACTGTTGGAAGCAGTAAGAATATGTGGATTGGAGAAAACGTGCAGAATATATCAAGCTTCTACTTCTGAACTATTTGGTCTTGTCCAAGAGATACCACAAAAAGAAACTACTCCTTTTTATCCTCGTTCCCCTTATGGTGTGGCTAAGTTATACGCTTATTGGATAATGAAAAACTACAGAGAAAGTTATGGAATGTACTGCACCAATGGAATACTTTTCAATCACGAAAGTGAAAGACGAGGAGAAAACTTCGTAACAAGAAAAATAACTATTGCTGTTTCTCGTATAGCACAAGGATTGCAAGATAAGTTATATTTAGGAAACCTTAACGCTTTAAGAGATTGGGGTTACGCAAAAGATTATGTTGAATGTATGTGGTTGATGCTTCAACAACAAGAACCAGAAGACTATGTTATAGCAACAGGAGAACAACATTCTGTAAGAGAGTTCTGTACTTTGGCTTTCAAACAAGTAGGCATAGATGTAGAATGGGTAGGCGAAGGAATAAACGAAAAAGGTATAGACAAAAAAACAGGAAACATTATTGTAGAAGTGGATTCTAAATATTTTCGTCCAGCAGAAGTAGAACAGTTGCTTGGCGACCCAACAAAGGCAAAAAATAAATTGGGTTGGAATCCACGAAAAACTTCTTTTGAAGAACTTGTCAAAATAATGGTGGAACACGATATGCAATACGTGAAAAACAATCACATAAAAATCTAATAAGTGCCGAAAATGTTAGATATAAATTCAAAAATATATGTAGCGGGTCATAAAGGTTTGGTTGGTTCTGCTATATGGAACAATCTAAAACAAAGAGGTTTTCATAATCTTGTAGGAAAATCTCATAAGGAATTGGATTTGACAGACGCTCTTGCAGTGAAAGAGTTTTTTGATAAAGAGAAACCACAGGCAGTTATATTGGCAGCAGCGTATGTAGGTGGTATAATGGCAAATCTGAAATACAGAGCAGATTTTATTTATAGAAACCTTCAAATTCAACAAAACGTCATAGGAGAGAGTTTTAAACACAATGTAGAAAAACTTCTTTTCCTTGGAAGTACCTGTATTTATCCTAAAAATGCAAATCAACCAATCACAGAAGATGAACTTTTGACCTCTCCTTTGGAATACACCAATGAACCTTACGCTATAGCAAAAATAGCCGGTCTGAAGATGTGTGAAAGTTTTGCTTTGCAGTATGGTTGCAATTATATTGCCGTTATGCCAACTAATTTATATGGTCCAAACGACAATTTCCACCTTGAAAATTCTCATGTTTTGCCGTCTATTATACGTAAGATATATTTGGCAAAATGTCTTCAAAATTCAGATTGGCAATCTATAAGAAAGGATTTGAAGCTTCGTAATGTGGAAAATATAAACGGAGAAAGTAGCGAACAGGATATAATTTCTACACTAAAACATTTTGGAATACAAGCAGATAAAGTAACACTGTGGGGCAGTGGAAAACCTATGCGTGAATTTCTTTGGAGTGAAGATATGGCAGATGCAAGTGTTCATATTCTTCTTAATGTAGATTTCAAAGATACCTATAATCCACAAGAAAAAGAGATAAGAAATTGTCATATAAATATAGGTACAGGTAAGGAGTTGTCCATAAAAGAACTTGCTGAAAAAATAAAAAAAGAGATTGATTATAAAGGAGAAATCTCTTGGGATAACACTAAACCAGACGGAACTATGAGAAAACTTACCGATGTGAGCAAACTGCATTCTTTAGGCTGGACTCACAAAATAGATATAGACGAAGGTATTCATAAACTTTACACTTGGTATATAAATAATTAAGTATATTTTATACCTATCTTATCCTAATTTCCTGTTTTTCAATATAAAATTATTTAATTATAAAAGGGAAACACTCTTTCTTTTTTATATAAAAATAAAACAAAGTTTTAGATTTCTCTTTCTTTGTTTTAGAAAATTAAAACAAAGTTTTACGTTTGTAGAATAAAGTTTTAGAAAATTAAAACAAAGAGATAGGAAAACAAAATAAAGCAAAAGAAGAACATTTTTAGATAACAATAAATAATAATTTTGTTATAAGAATAAAAATTTTTATCTTTGCAACTCAAAACTAAGAAAATAAATATATTAAATAATTATATAAAATTAAAAAGAAATGACAAGAGATACACAAATCTTTGACCTTATAGCTCAAGAAAGAGCAAGACAAACCAAAGGTATAGAACTTATTGCTTCAGAGAACTTTGTATCAGACCAAGTTATGGAAGCCATGGGTTCAGTTATGACAAATAAATATGCAGAAGGTTATCCTGGAAAACGTTATTATGGTGGTTGTCAAATAGTAGACCAAAGCGAAACCATAGCAATAGAGAGAGCAAAACAATTGTTTGGTGCTTGTTGGGCAAATGTTCAACCTCACAGTGGAGCTCAAGCAAACTTGGCTGTATTCTTTGCTTGTTTGCAACCAGGTGATACTTTTATGGGATTGGACCTTAACCACGGTGGACACCTTTCTCATGGTTCTCCTGTAAATATTTCTGGTACATATTACCGTCAAGTAGCTTACGGAGTAAAAGAAGAAACAGGTACTATAGACTATGATATGATGGAAGAGGTTGCAAGAAGAGAACAACCAAAACTTATCATAGGTGGTGCATCTGCTTATTCTCGTGAATGGGACTGGGCAAGAATGCGTAAGATAGCAGACGAAATAGGTGCAATACTTCTTGCAGATATTTCACACCCTGCTGGTCTTATAGCAACAGGTGAATTGAACAACGCTGTTAAATTCTGCCATATAGTTACAACTACAACACACAAGACTCTTCGTGGTCCTCGTGGTGGTATGATTATGATGGGAGAAGATTTTGAAAACCCTTGGGGAAAGAAAACTCCAAAAGGTGCTATCAAAATGATGTCTGCATTGTTGGATTCTGCCGTTTTCCCAGGAATACAAGGTGGTCCATTGGAACATGTTATAGCTGCTAAAGCTGTTGCTTTTGGTGAAGCACTTACACCAGAATATCATGAATACATAAAACAAGTTCGCAAAAACGCTTCTACAATGGCTGCAGAATTTGTTAAACGTGGTTACAAAGTTATTTCAGACGGTACAGATAACCATCTAATGCTTATAGACCTTCGTCCAAAATTCCCTGAACTAACAGGAAAAGTTGCAGAAAATACTTTAGTACGTGCAGATATTACTATCAATAAGAATATGGTACCATTTGATTCTCGTTCTGCATTCCAAACTTCTGGTGTTCGTATAGGAACTCCTGCTATCACTACACGTGGTTTGAAAGAAGGTGAAATGCCAGAAATAGTTTCTATGATAGATGCTATACTTTCAGATGTTGAAAACGAAACATTGATAGAAAATACAAGAAAGAAAGTTAATGATATGATGGCAAACCGTCCATTGTTTGCTTGGTAATAGATAAAACATTAACATTTTCTAAATATGACAGGCGGATAAAGAAATTTATCCGCCTTTTTTCGTTCAAAAAAAACATTACCCTAAATTTTTATAACTTATTTTCCTATCAAACATATAACTAACCTGCAGAAAACTTACCCAAAATATCTCTTTGTTTCCCTCTCACGAAACTTTGTTTTAATTTTGTAGAACTTGATTCTAATTTTCTAAAACGAAGAGATAGAATTCTAAAACTTTGTTTCGTGAAATTAAAACAAAGAGATAGAAAATTCTTTCTTTGTTTCGTGAGAGTGAAACTTTGTTTTATTTTTCTACTTCTTTATTTCGTAAAAAGTAGAAAGATGTTTTAGAAAATCAACTCTTTTTTGTTAAAAATTCTTTGTTTTTAAGAAAATTTCAAGATTTTTAGTGGTAAAAATAAGGTTAGAACTTTGTTTTGTGGGTATATATAGAAATTTTGTGAATAAAAAGTGAATTTTTTCTACTTGATAAACAATAGGTTAGAAAAAATATTTAAAAAATTTTTAATTTTTTGTTTATTTTTTTGAGACTTTTTGCTGTTTTAAGAGATATAGGAAAGAAGAGATTAAACAAAAATATTATGTTTTTACCATTAAAAAATAAGAAAGGAGGTTTAAATTTTTCTCATTGAAAAACAAGTATTTAGAAAATGTGTTGAAAGAAAATTCAAGAAAAACATCAATTTCTCATATTTTTTTACTCTTTATAGGAAAATGACGTTTTAATTGAAAAAAATAGAAAGGAGGTAAGTCATCTTCAAATAAGAAAATGTAAAAAAGAAAAATAAAAAGAATAAAAAACAAATAAAATTTGTAAAAAATTCAAAAATAATTTGGTAATATAATTAGTTGTAACTTTGGGGCAATTAAAATATTGTCCTTGTTAAAAATAATTAAACATGAAGAAACTATACAACTTTAGAAAAAAAGCATTACTGCTTGTTATTTCGGCAGTATGCTTACCGTTCTTCTCTTATGCACAAGAACAAATCATAACAGGAGAAGATGAATTGGAAGAAATGAGTCTATCAGACGATATTCTCGCAATGGGGACAAATAATGCCATATATCTTACTTTTGATGATGGGTGTATGACAGAAGAGGATATAGATGAAATACCTCATTCTCAAAAAACACTTACTTGGTCAAATGGTTATGGAGGCGAAGATAATGCTGTGTACTATTCTTTAACTCTTTCAAGATTTATAACAGGAGATAAAGATTATAGTAGATTAGTTATCCATACAGAAAAACCTGCTGAATATGATACTACAGGTGATTACCTATTTAATAGTAGGGCGGGTGTGAAAAATTTTATCTTTCCTGAGACTATAGATATATTTGATGTTAAAGTTTTTGATGATACCATATATTTTTGTGGAAGTATAGATAGACCAAAAACTTTTACAGAGTTGATAAATACTTTCGGAGAACATTCTTTAAGGGATACAAGTGGCTTTTTAGGTTGGATTGCTGTTGATGAATTATTTAATGCGAAATCTCTTTCCATAAAATATACAAAGACAGGTTATATTCTGACAAAATTAAGAGTTTTTAAAGATATTAAAGATAATAAAATAAGAAAGATTGTTGCAATGGGACGAAATAAGACATACGGTTTTTCAACAAATGAATTTATTAACGGTCATTGGGTTTTATTATATCATAGACCATCATATAATGATATGATATTTATATATAATCCATTAGGACAGTCTAAAACTGTACAGTCTCCGAAAAAAACAGATACGGAACGTTTTCAAGATATAAAAATGATAGGTGAAGATGTATGTATTGTATCCTTATGGTATGATTCTGTTAATCGTAAATATACAGGAACAGGTGAAGAAATTTCCCAAAAAGTATATTTTAGGACTGTAAGAATATATGATTTTAAGCAGACGGCTTCTTATTTCTACATAAGATGGAAAGATATTCTTACAGGTCAAAATTATGATGAAGATATTACAAAAGGTATATACAATGCAAGATTAGATTATGCAGGTTGGGGATATGGTTACACAAATTTAAATGCAAATAATAATACAGGTAATTATATAGGTTTTGGAATAGATGATGATATGCCTGTTACTTATTATGATAACTATGAAAATGAGAAAATATCGTATGAATATAAATTATTGCTATCTTTTAATCATTACGAAAAAAGAAATAATCAGGATTGGTATTCTGTAGTCATGAATTGGGTATCTCCCAAAGAACTGATAAAGGCAAATAATGGAAAATATATGGGTGCAAAGTGTTCTGCAAGAATTTGTGAAGGAGGTTATGAACAAAAAATTATAGACATCAATAAATTACCTGAAAAGACATATAAACATCATTGGCAAGATTATACAGTACAATCCTCTGAATTTTCAAGTGCAACAAGTGAATATTCTGTTATACTAGAAGGAGAGAAGAAAGAGAATTACATCTATGGAATTGTGTTAGATGACCATACGGCAGATGGTGAATATTTCTGGACAAATACATTAAATACTTCAAGCGACCGTTACGATGGTAATTATGTTAAGGGAGGTCAAAGATATAACTTTATGATTGTTCCTTTTAGGAAAGACGGTTCAATAGCAGTAGATATGACTCTTAATGATGTAAATTATATACAAGGAGATGAAACTCATTATTATAGAGCAGTAGGTAATGTTCCTAATGCAAATAATCTAAAGAAGTTGGATTTTTTTCAATTTATAAAATGGGAACAATATAGCACTTATTGTTATGACGAAAAAGTGCTTTTCTATGACGAAAAAGCCTATCCAGTTACTAGAAATTATACAGATAACCAAAATAATTTAGTAACAGAAGATGTTACTCCAGAAATATTAGGCATAAGTTTTATAGAAACAAATGCTTGCTCTGGAATGGGGAGATGTGAATCTGAATATTTAAAAACAACAAAAACTGCAATTAAATAAAAAGAAAGGATTATATTATGAAAAAGAATAATTTAGTAATATTTGTTTGCATTTTGATAGCAACAATATTTAGTGTAAAGGCTCAAGAAGAATTAGATTTACCAGAGGTTTACAGTGTTTTACATATGAATGACAGCATACCTGTAAGTGAGTATGACACTATGGTTATATTTAACCCAGATATTTATGAATACGGTTGCCTTTTCAATTATCAATACAGTAATTGGAATACTTTCACAGACCCTTTACCAAATGTTATATATTACAATAATTGGCAAGAACAAACCAATCCTCTTCAATTTGATACAGATGGAAATATAATAAATGAACCAAATCTTGTTAGTAATGGATATTTTTCTCCGTTATTGAGTGCTAATGGTTATGGAGCAGAAGGATTTGCACAACCTTATCATTTGGATTATCCTGTAAAAATAATAGGTGTAGCAGCAAGGGTTTGGGGAGACCTTACACCAGATGCTCTTAAGTATAGTTTTCATTTATTGGACGAAGATTTTAACGAGTTGCAAAAAAGTATAGGTATGTGGTGGGATGCAGATGAAGATGATTTAAGACCTTTGAGATTATATGCTTTTTTGTCCGATAATTACCCTGAAGGTCAAAATTATATAGAAGTAAAAGATTTTTATATTTCAGCAGATGAAAACTACCAATCTACAACACCAAATTTAGCATATTCAAGAACTTTAAGTATTTTTGATACCATTTGGCAAGACACTATTATAGGTTGTCAAGCAGAATACACTCCATATTTAAAGAAAAATGGAGAGTGGAGGAGTTTTGCAGATGATAGTGTTTATCAATTCTACCAAAAGGTGTTTATAGAGTTTTTGCCTGTAATACTTGCACCAAGAAATACAGAAAGTTCTTTGAATGATGATATTACAAACGAAAATCTTTGGCTTTATCCTAACCCT
>JAFUGA010000025.1 GCA_017469625.1 Bacteroidales bacterium | reverse complement strand
GACAGACAAAAAATAAAATTTTTAAATAATTAAAATAAAACACAAAATATGAGTATAATACAATTTTCTATAAATCTAAAAATTGGCAAATTAAAAGAGTATAAAGTTTTTAGACTAACAATGTCTTCTTTGGACCATATTCAGCACGAAGAATGTCCTCAGTGTAAGGGCAAATGGGAGTTAAGACTATACGTCAATCGTCTTACTCGCAAGCCATTTCACCCAGAAATAGTGGGGAAATGTGAAAGAAAAGATAAGTGTGAGTATCATTTATCTCCATACGATTATTTGAGAAATCACCCCGATGAATTAGAAGAGGTTTTTAACCATCTTTGCGAACATAAACAGCAGTACTTAGCAGTACTTAAAAGAGAACTTCCTAAGTATTATGAAGATAACAAACACCTTTTTAACGAGGTTACAACTTCTGATAATGTTTCTACAACGAAACAAAGTTCTAATTCTATAGAACAAAATAATAATTTTGTAAAACAAAGTTCTACACTTGTAGAACAAAGTTCTGCTAATAATTCAACTTCTGCACCTACTATTTCTTATTTTTCCTCTGCTTCTAATGGCAGTGCGTATTACTTTACAGATGAGGATATGCAGGCGTTAGAGAATGCACAAGTTTTTTCGTATGACTGCACACAAAATACTTTATTTAAGGCTTTATGTCGTATGTCTATATACAATAAAAGTAAAAAAACATACCAGCCGATAGATAAAGAAAAACTAAAAACAGTGTTTGAAAAGTATAAAGTGGGAACTAATTACCACCAATATACAACTCAAGATGGTACAGTTTATCATAATTACAACCCTGTTTTTTTGCAGATAGATGAAAAAGATAGGATACATTACGGTAAGATAATTCCTTATCAATTAAATGGAAAACGTCTGCACTCTAAAAAAGGTTATGATGTTTATACTTTGCACTATAGCAAACCTTTTATAGCCTTGCATTCAGATAATGGTAAAAGACCAAATGTTTGTTTGCAACAGTGTTTTTTTGGACAACATCTATTGAAAAACACTGATAGTAAAACTGTTGTAAATATAGCCGAAGGAGATAAAACTCCTCTTGTTATGGAGTATGTTACAACATATCTAAACAAAGATGAAAATCAAATCTGGCTTTCAACAGGAGGTTTTGATTTTCTGAATAGTCAAAAACTATATGATTTAGTAGTTGATAACAATCTTTCAAAGGTTAAACTTTGGGCTGATAAAGGCTATCTTTATGATTCTGTAGATGAAAAAGGTAAGAAAACTACAGGCTGGAAAACTATTGCAGATTACACAAATAAAAAACTTTCTAAAGATATAATAGAGGTTGATACATTTGTAGAAAAACGTAAAGATTTGGGCAAAAACGATGATATAGCAGACCTTTACTTGAAAAACTTAAGATAATAATTGCAAAATATAGACTTGAAGAACTATATTTTTTTGAGTTTCTTCAAGCCTATTTGTTATCCTAAAAAATTCCTTAAGTGCGTATAGCATTATTGTTCCCACGTGCTACGTGGCAAAACGTGATGTTTTCAAATTCGTAAGGAAAAAGTTTCGTTCTTTGACAAGTTTAATTTTTACCTATCAAACCATAAGTGCGTATGCAAAATTGTTTCCACCTACAAGGTGGTTTTGATGTAATATTGGTACAAAAAAAAGAGGAGGAATTTAAAAAAAACTCCTCCTCTTTGGGTGACTAATCTGGGATTCGAACCCAGGACCCCATCCTTAAAAGGGATGTGCTCTACCTGCTGAGCTAATTAGTCAATTGCGAGTGCAAAAATACTGCCTTTTTCTATACCTACCAAATTATTTTAAAGAAATTTTTAGAAAAAAGATTTTATTCCCTAATAATCAATAAAATAATTTTTTAGTGTAGGATAGTAAAAACCTCAGTTTTGGTGTTATTTTTCTTATCTGTAACCACGATTTTCAGAGTGTTTGCTCCGCTTTTCAACTTATTATCTATGTTTAGAGTAAGTTTTGCTTTTTTTCCATCATATTCCATCAGCACCCATTCGTTGTTTAGATAAGCATTGTAAGACATTATACCCGATAGGTTATCCGTTATTTTCACTTGCAGAGAAGAAAGTTTTTTTAGGTTTTTTGCATTGTTTTTGAAATTCAGGGCTTTGATTGTAGGTGCTATAGTATCTATCCAAACGGCAAACGAACCAAATGAGCCGGATTTACTTTCAACAAAACCATCTTTTACAAAACCTCCTATGCTTGAAAGATGACCTTTGGAATCTATCTTCACAAGTAAGTATTTCTTTAACAAAGAATTATCTATCTTATATGGCTTTATCTTTATGGTATAACTTTTCTTTACAGGCTCGTAAATAGAGTGCAGGGTATGAACGTTTGAAAATGTTCCTTTTTTTACTGAATATTTAAAGTCAATATCTTGGTATAAACTGTTCTTTGGAAATATGAATACCGAAGAATCTAAGGCTGTGTAACTATTGTAATCCAAACAATCAAAATGTTTTACACTTGCCTGCCCAAAAATAGGTTTGGATAAATTTTCATCTTCTACCCCTTTCACAAAGAAAGAAAAAGTTTTGGTGTTGTTTTTTATATCGGATAGTTTCCAAGTAACTTTGTAGATAGAGTCTGTTTTCACGTTCAGTATACCATTGTTATAGTATGTATTATAAGGCAATTTTCCATTTTTCTTTTGTTTGGAACAAAGGTATCTATTGCCTGTCTTTATGTATAAAGGATAGTTTATTATGGCATCTACAAAACCAAAATTTGCAAAAGAGAATTCGTTTATTTGATGAGTAAAATAACAAACAGAATCTATGAAAAGTTCTGTCTTTAGCACGCCGTTTTTCATTGAAGAACCAATAGACGGGTCGTACGCAAGAATAGAGAAATATATATTACCGCAAGCGTTTATTGTATCATATTCTTTGAACGAAGAAGAATGGTTTATAGGTATTATTTTCGTAAAGAGAGAGTTTTCTACAGAAGAATTATCCTCTGGACTTATAGCAATAGAGGAAATATATGGTGCAATAGTATCTTTTACATCTATGAACAACAATGGGTTTAAAGGATTTTCGGTTTTAGTTTTTCGTACTTCAAAATGAAGATGAGGACCTGCAACCATACCACTTTCTCCCGAGATAGCAATAATATCTCCTCGTTTTACGTATATAGATGGTTTGGTAAAAGTATGGTCAAACTCGTAACACTTATGAGAATATTGATAATCCTTGACAAATTTCTCTATCCCGCCTGCGTATTTCTCCAAATGCATATAAACTGTTGTATAACCATTTGGGTGAGTTATGTAAAGATTTTTTCCTCCTCCGAAAGCCTGTACTTTTATCCTGGAAACATAACCATCGGCCGGAGCATAAACATTGAAACCTGTTTTACCTTTTGTGCGTATATCCAAACCAGAATGAAAATGCGACCCTCTAAGTTCTGCAAAACTTCCTGTAGAAGTAATAGGTATGTGCAGAGGGTTATCAAACTCTCCGGCATATTTTGGTTTAGAGGTTTGAGAATAAAGATTAGAAGAAGCAAATGCTACACTCAGTAAAACGAAAGCAAGCAAGGTTTTAACTATTTTTGAACTATACCATTTGCTTTTCTTGTAATATATAATGTAGAAAACAATAGCACTCAACCAAGCAAAAGGGGCTCCTAACCAAATACCAAGAGTACCTATTTTGTCTGAAAGATACCACGATATAGGAAAGCGTACAACCCATAAAGAAACAAAACTAATAATCATAGTAATAAATGCAAAACCTAAACCTCTGAAAAAAGCAGTAAACATCATCATTACTCCGAACAAAATCCAGCAGATACCTGTTACTGTAAGATATTCTTTTCCTATGTCTATGACAGACTGTTTTTGAGTAAATAATCGCATAAGCCAATCGTTGCAAAAACAAAAGATTATCAATGTAATACAAGACAGTATCAACATTATTTTCAACGAAGATTTTAAACCAAGTTTTGTTCTCTGCACTTGCTCTGCACCAATATTTGTTCCTACAAAAGAGGTTAAAGATTGTGAAATATTTAGTACGAAAAGCAGGGCTATACTATCTATTCTATATGCACAAGAATAGGCTGCAGTAGCATCTGTTCCAAATCTTGCAACCAAAAACAGTATAAGAATTTGAGTAAGGGAAACTATACTTTGTTGAAATCCTGTAGGAATACCTATATTTACTATATCTTTTAGATATTTCTTATCAAAGAAAAGATTTTTCAAAGATGGAAGTTTTACAAATTCGTGTTTGAAATGCAGATAAACAAACAAAGAAAGAAAGGCAAGAAATTGTGATATAACACAAGCCCACGCTGAAGCCTCTATACCCCAATGAAAAACTCCAAGAAAAAGATAAGATAATATACCATTAAGAATATTTGAAGGGATAAGAAACCATAGTTGAGTAGTAGAATCACCTAAACCTCTCAAAATACTTACTGCACTATGAAAGATGACGGAAAAAAACATTCCTATCATATATATTCTGAAGTATTCTATAGCATAATTTTTTACTTCATAGTCCAACTGTAACAAAGCAAAGATATAATCGGCAAAGACTATTCCTAACAAACATATTACAAAACCTAAACCTATAAAAAACAAATAAAAAGTGCTGATTATCTTGTGTATGCTTTCATAATCTTTTGCTCCATAATAATGAGATACCACAACACTACCTCCGCTTCCTATACCTAAGACCATACTTGTAATAAAGAAAACAACAGGATAAGTAGCACCAACAGCAGCCAACTCATCTACTCCAAGAAAATTGCCTACAAATGCACTATTAACTAAAGAGTATAATTGCTGAAAAAAATTCCCCAAGATAAGAGGAATACTAAATATGACTATGCTTTTACTTATTTCTCCCTTAGTAAAATCCATAAATATGTTATATAGAGAAACACATTTTTGTAAAAGATAACAAACGTTGTTTTATTACTTCTTCCTCTTCTATGAAAGACATATGACCACTATTCAATATCATAATCTCGCTAAAATCTGCTAAGGAAGCCTGTGCTAAAACATTCAGAACATCTATTCTTATATCGTCCTTTCCTATAATGAATAGGACAGGAACCTTGCTTTGTTCCAAAACATCTTGTCTGTCTTTTCTCTCTATCATTCCCATTTGTGCTGCAATAATTCCTTCTTTGCTTGTAGCCATTGCTATTTCTTTTAGTTCTTCTATCTCACTTGCACATTTGGAAACGTTTTTCTTTGCAAATAGATTAGGAATAAAATCCACTACATATTTAAGTCTGTTCTCACTTACAACATGACAGGCTCTTTTTCTGTTTTCTATCCCTTTTGGATTATCGCTCATGGCTTGCGAATGCAAAAGACAAAAACCTTTTAGATAATCTGGATATTTTTCTGCAAAGGCCAAAGTTATCATACCACCCATAGAGTGTCCTACCATAACACATTGTCTAACGTTTGCATTATCTAAAACTGCTTTTATCATATCTGCTTGCAATTCCATAGAGGAAACCTCTCCCACTACTTCACTATCACCGTGTCCTATAAGGTCTATAGTTATTACTCTAATATAGTGCATATATTCAAGAACGAACCTCTGCCAAACTTTCAAACTATTCATAAAACCATGTAAAAGAACGAGAACTTGTTTTCCACTTCCTTCGTCTTGGTAATTCATTCTCTTGCCCTGAAATTCTATAGTACGGTGTATCATCTTTGTATTATGTTTATGGATTATTAAAAATTTTTACAAAAATAGTAAATAATTGTCAAAAAAATATGTTTTACACTATGTAAATTCAAAAAATAAAGAGTTTTCTTCTTTTATATAATAGCAATAGAATAAAGAAAGGTAGAAACATAATCAAACTATGGAGAAATAAAATTTTAAAATAAATTTACAAAAACACAAAATATTAAAAATACTTTTAATATTGTAAATACAAAAAAATATTGTATTTTTGCAGATTATGGAATCTGTAAAAGGAAAACATTTAGTAGAGATAAAGAATAAAAAGGCAAGTTTTTTATACTTTCTTATGCAGACTTATACTGCTGGTATAGTGTTGTGTGGTAGCGAGATAAAAAGCATAAGAGCAGGAAAATCAAACTTAAACGATGCTTACTGTAGTTTTCGTAACGGAGAGTTATGGGTTATGCAAATGCACATAGCAGAGTATCGTTTTTCATCATACGGAAAGTTTGAAGTCAAAAGAGATAGAAAACTTTTGCTGAACAAAAAAGAACTTAGAAAATTAGAAGCCAAAAGTAAAGAAAAAGGATATACTATTGTGCCAACTTGTTTGTTTATAGACGAAAGAGGCTGGGCAAAATTGGAAATAGCCTTGGCAAAAGGAAAACATTCGTATGATAAACGAGAAAGCATAAAAGAAAGAGATACCGAAAGAGATGTAAAACGAGAACTTTTTAGATAAATATATGAAAAAGATATTTTTAGTTATAGTGTTATCATTGTTGAGTACTTGTGTTTTTTCTCAGCAATATGTTATGACCTCAGAAGGTTATGTTATAGACGGACAAGTAAAAAAGAGTACAGGATATGCAACCCTTAGAACATATCTACCAGATGGAAATGAGTTGTATGATTCTGTAGTTTTGGATAAAAAAGGTAAGTTTGTTTTTAGAGGAAATGCTACCGAGAGTATGCCTTCTCTTTTGACAATAAATGGAAAGAAAAAATACAGACTTTACCTTGAACCAAAGATGCAAATGGAACTAACCATAGACCCTAAAAAAGATACTCCACAAGTAAAAAATGCTCCTCAAACTCTTCGTTGGTATTCCATAGTTACACCTATCAAAGATGAAGACCATAGTGTTTATATGGCACGTTTAGACAATTGGGTTCTAAACAATCCAGAGGATATTTTCTCTGCTGATATTATAGCCACTTATTTATCGTATTATTGGACTTATGAAGAGTTGTCCAAACATCTAAACACATTAAAAGGTCAGGCTACAAAGGTTTATTATTACAAACATTTGAAAGAAAGAGAAACTTCTTTGCAAAAAATATCTATAGGACAGAAAGCACCAGATATTACTTTACAAGATTTGAATGGAAAAAGCGTTAATCTGAAAAGTTTTTTAAGAGGAAAAAAGTATGTTTTGATAGATTTTTGGGCTTCTTGGTGTAAGCCTTGTAGAGAAGAAATGGAATATCTTGTGAGCAACTACAACACTTACAAAAGCAAGGGTTTTGATATTTATGGAGTATCTTTGGATAAGAATAAAAACAGTTGGAAAAAGGCTGTAGAAGATGACAACATTACTTGGACGACTGTTTCAGATTTAAAGATGTGGGAATCTTCTCCTGTAAAGAACTATATGATAAAATCTATACCAGACAATATTCTTGTAGATGCTTCGGGTAATATAGTTGCAAAAAATCTTAGAAAAGATGAACTTTCACAGAAATTAAAAGAACTTTTTGTAGTAGAATCTTTCAAAATAACAGGTAAGATAGAAGGAATAACAGAAGGAGTTGTAAAACTAACTCTATTAAAGAAAGACGGAGAAAAACAAACTATTACAGAAAGAATACATAACGGTACTTTCGTTTTCACAGGTGAAGTAGAAAGAATTTGTATGGGTATGATAGATTTGCCTGTTAAAGACGGAGTAATTTCTTTCTTTATGGGCAACGACAATATTACTATAAACGGAAATAAAAAAGAGTTAGACAAAGTAAGGATTTCAGGTTCTGCTTCTCAAGATGCTTTTACTAACATAGCAAACAATTGCAACAGAGAAAAGAATCCTATGCAGTGTCTTATGAATTGGGTAATGGACAACCCACAAAGTATTTACACTCCATTTATAATAAGCAACTTTTTATACCCTTATATGACTGACCAAGACAGAGCAGATGCTATAAAAAGTCTTACAGGTCAAGCAAAGACAATGTTTCAATATCATTTGCTTATGCAACAGTTGGGTGAGCAGGAAGCAAATACAGATATGCAAACATATAAAGCCAAAGATTTTTCTTTAGAAGATAGCAAAGGCAATATAGTATCCCTATCCTCATATATAAAACAGAGCAAATACACTCTTGTTTATTTCTGGGCTTCTTGGGATAATAATTCTCGTTCTAAAAATATAGAATATCTAAAACTATATAAACAAATAAAGAAATCTCAATTGAATTTCTTATCTGTTTCTTTGGACGATAGCGAATATGCTTGGAAAACTGCAATAGAAAAAGACGGTATAGGCAAATGGTCAAATGTTTCAGACCTTAAACGTTGGAATTCTGTAGTAGTAAAACTTTATAGTCTGAAGACTATACCTTATAATATGCTTTTAGATGATGAAGGAAACATTTTAGGCAAAAATCTAACAAATCAAGAAATAATAAATCTCATAAAATAAAAACTTAAACAACGATGACAACAACTTTAATTAAACCAACAGTTGGTAGTATTCTAAAAAGATATACACTCATAGCAATAGGTATTTTGATGTATGTAGTTGCTTGGACTATATTCCTAATACCAAATCACATAGTCGGAGGAGGTGTAGTAGGTTTGGCCTCTGTTATATATATCATAACAGGTTTTCCTACCGGTATTTCAAACTTTCTTATCAACGCTATACTGTTTTGTTTCGGACTATATTTCTTAGGAAAACAGTTCGCTATTAGTAACATATATGGTATAGTAGTTACGTCTATAGAATTTATTTTGATACAACAAATATTACATATCCAAGATATACCAGCCATTATTGAACTTGGCAAATTGGAACCTTTCGTTTGTGCTATCATAGGTGGTGTTATGTCTGGTGTAGGTATAGGAGTAGTGCTTTCAAATGGTGGAAACTCTGGTGGAAGCGATGTTATAGCACTTATCTTTAACAAATTCTACAACGTATCTTTAGGAAGTGTCATAATGGTTGCAGATGCTATTGTCATTATTTCTTCGTTGCTTATACCAGGAAACGGTATAAAAGAAGTCGTTTATGGCTTTATAGTCTTGGTATCTTACACTTTCACAATAGATTATGTAATAGACGGTAGAAAACAAACTTACAAGATACTTGTATTTTCAAAGAAAAGTGAGGAGATAGCAGATTATGTTGGCAACCAATTAAAAAGAGGTGTTACTATTCTTAATGCAAAAGGTTGGTATAGTCAAAAAGATACACCTGTACTTATGGTAGTAGTGCATAGAAACGAGAAAGTAAAACTTTTACATATAATAAAAACTATAGACCCTGAAGCCTTTATGACAGTAGAAAAGACTGAGGGAGTATTTGGTCAGAATTTTGAAACACTTAAACATTAAATATTTCATTTTATCTATACTATGTTGTTTGTTGTTTTCGTCTTGCTACAACAAAGACAAAACATCAAACAATATGGTATTCCATTACAACGAATCTTCTTCACTTACTTCCTTAGACCCTGCATTTGCAAAAGACCAAGCAATGATTTGGGTAGATAATCAGTTGTATAATGGTTTGCTTCAATTGGATTCTAACCTTAACGTCCAACCTTGCATAGCCAAATCTTACGAAATAAGTGAAGATGCAAAAACATATATTTTCCATTTAAGACAAGACGTTTATTTTCATAAAGATAAATCTTTCAAAAACGGTACTCGCAAAGTAACAGCAACAGATTTCGTCTATTCATTCAATAGAATAATGGACGAAAAAGTAGCATCTACAGGAGCATGGATTTTTGATAGAGTAGAGAAAAAAGGAGATAAATATTCTTTTACTGCACTTAACGATTCTACTTTAGAAATAAGACTTAGAGAACCTTTTTCTCCGTTTTTAGGATTACTTACTATGCCATATTCTTTTGTTGTTCCAAAAGAGGCTGTTGAATACTATGGCGAAGATTTTAGAAAACACCCTGTAGGAACAGGTGCTTTTTGTTTTAAGTTTTGGAAAGAGGGAGTAAAACTTGTTTTGGTGAAAAACAAAGATTATTTTGAGAAAGACTCTAAGGGAAATAAACTTCCTTACCTTGATGCCATAAACGTTTCTTTTATAGTAGATAAACAGAGTGTCTTTTTGGAATTTGTCAAAGGTAAAATAGATTTTCTTTCAGGTATAGACCCAAACTACAAAGACGAAATCCTAACTCGCAAAGGTACTCTTCAACCAAAATATAAAGATAGGATAGTTATGCAGAAACTTCCTTATCTGAATACAGAATATTTAGGCTTTTATATGGAGTCAAAAGATAAGGATAACCTTCTTTTGAATAAGAAAGTAAGACAAGCAATAAATTATGGTTTTGATAGACATAAGATGATAAGATATTTGCGTAACAATATAGGTTTTGCAGGTAATTATGGTATAATACCGAAAGGTCTGCAAGATTTTTCTTTTGATACTTCCTACTCTTATAGTTACAATCCTAAAAAGGCAAAACAACTTCTGCAAGAAGCAGGTTATTTCACTAAAAGACCGACTGTTACACTCTCTACAACGTCTGCTTATTTGGACTTATGCAAATACATTCAGCAACAATTAACTCTTTTGGGTATGAACATAAAATTGGACGTCAATCCACCAGCAGAATTACGTGAGATGATGGCACAGGGTAAGTCTTCTTGGTTTAGAGGTTCTTGGATAGCAGATTACCCAGATGCAGAGAACTATTTATCTTTGTTTTATTCAAAAAACTTTACTCCAAACGGTCCAAACTACACACATTTCAAAGACGAACAGTACGACAGATTGTATATAAAAGCAGGAAAAGAAACATCTGTAGAAAAACGTAATGCTTTATATTCTCAGATGAATAACATAATAATGCAACAAGCCCCTATAGTAGTCCTTTATTATGATGAAGTTCTCCGTTTTACTCAGAAAAATGTTCATAATCTGCAACCCAATGCTATGAATCTTCTTATACTTAAAACAGTTTATAAAGATAAATAAACAAAGTAATATTTTCATAAGACAATATTTTATAAATAGGGGGGTAAAGTTTTCTTTTTTTAGATTTCTAACTTGGGAAACAGAAGAAGAATACTTATATAAATATATTGTATCTATCCTTTAAAAAAATAAAATCTTAAAAACCTATACTGAAAAAATATAGTATCTTTGCATATCAAAAAAAAGAAAAGATATGTTTCAAAAGATTATAAATTTTTGCGTGAAGATAGTTCAGAAATATTTACCTGAACCTTTTATTTTTGCAATATTGCTTACCCTTGTAGCGATAGTGTTGGCTATGCCTATATGCAAACAAACTCCTGTTGAGGTTATAGAAAATTGGGGTAACGGAGTATGGTCATTATTGGCTTTTGCCATGCAGATGGCTCTTGTTTTGGTGTGTGGTTCTGTGTTGGCAGAAGCACCTATTGTGAAAAAAGGTATAAGTTCTTTGGCAAACATAGTAAAAACTCCTGTTTCTGCTATTGCTTTAGTCAGTTTTGTTTCTGCTGTATCTTGTTGGCTGAATTGGGGTTTTGGTCTTATTGTCGGAGTTATTTTTGCCAAAGAGATAGCAAAAAAAGTGCAGAATGTGGATTATAGACTATTGATAGCGTCTGCTTATAGTGGTTTTGTAGTATGGCATGCTGGTATTTCAGGTTCTATACCTTTGACTATGGCAACACCAGGCGATGCTTTGAAAAACGCAACTAACGGTATTCTTACTTCACCTATTTCTATTTCAAACACTATCTTTGATATTCATAATATTATTATGGTAGCACTTTGTATAGTTGCCTTAGTTGTTGTCAATTCTTTGATGCACCCAAAGAAAGATATAGTAACTATAAACCCTGCCTTATTCAAAGAAGACGAGGGAAAACAAGAAAATTCTTTGGATATGACACCAGCAGAAAAGATAGAAAATGCGAGAATTATTAGTTTGATAATATCTATTTTAGGTCTAATCTACTTGTTTATCAACCTATTTGTAAGAAAACATTCTTTGGATTTAAATTCTGTTATAATGCTGTTCCTTTTCCTTGGTATTATTGCCCACAAAACACCTTTGGCTTATGTGAAAGCCTTTACAAAATCTTCCTTAGGTGCTTCTGGTATTCTGCTTCAGTTTCCTTTTTATGCAGGTATTATGGGTATAATAACAGGAGTAGGAGAATCTGGTATATGTTTAGGTACAGTTATCAGCAATGCTTGTATATCTATTTCCAATCCTCACACCTACCCTTTGCTTACTTTCTTTAGTGCTGGGTTGATAAATATCTTTGTTCCATCTGGTGGAGGTCAATGGGCAGTACAAGCACCTATAATGTTCAATGCAGGAGCCAATCTCGGTGTAGAGCCGTCTATTACAGGTATGGCTATAGCATGGGGCGATGCTTGGACAAATCTTATTCAGCCTTTCTGGGCTATACCAGCCCTTGCTATCGCTAAACTAAGTGCAAAAGATATTATGGGTTTCTGTATTATAGACCTATTCGTTACAGGTCTTATCATCTGTATGGGACTACTGCTTTGGACTTTCTAAAACAAAGTTTTACAAAACCCTTCTTCAAATCTTAATCTTCTAAAACCTCGTTCCACCCCCACAAAACAAGGTTTTACTTTCGTAGAACTTTGTTTTAGAATTCTCTTTCTTTGTTTTAGAAAATTAAAACTTTGTTTCGTGAAATTAAAACAAAGAGATAGAAAATTCTTTCTTTGTTTTAGAAAATTAAAACAAAGTTCTACAGAAATAGAACGAAGTTTTGTAAGAGTGG
>JAFUGA010000041.1 GCA_017469625.1 Bacteroidales bacterium | reverse complement strand
TAACAAAAAATAAAAGAATTAAAAACAATAAAAAAGGAGGAAAAACAAATGAAACGTTTTAGAAAAATACCCATAATCCTAACCTTAGCAGGATTAACCTTATTCATCGCCTGCAACAATGACGATGACGAACCAGAAAAAGTACAGAAACATAATGTTGAGATTATATTAAATGGTGCAGATAGTTGGGGTGGCGTATCTGAAGCATTAAAACCTTCAATAATGAAAGAATATAATGATGATGCATCTGTTGATACAGTTATCATTTATGCACAAGGAGATTGGTCTTGGCTTCGTGGTCCAAATCAAGATGGAATTATTAAGACATTGAAAGCAGTTCGCTCCAGATATAGCAAAACTTGGGGAAGAGGAGACTTTAATTTCTATCCTGGAGATTTGTCAGAAGAAGATAGTTTGTTTTTCATAAACAACGGTTGGACAGTAAACAAAGATTTACAAAAATAACCACCCACTCCCTCCCATATAATAAAAAAATAGAACTTCGTTTCACTGAGAAGTAATTTTAAACCCTCCTCACGAAACGAAGTTTTATTTTTCTAAAACAAAGAAACAATTTTCTATCTCTTTGTTTTAATTTCACAAGGTCTTGTTTCACGTTCGCAAAACTTTGTTTCCTATAGGTTTTAGTTCAAACCTTAAAGTCTTACTTACAGGATACAATCCTATGAATTCATTATTTATACTCATTTCCTTTTTTTATTTTTACAGGTTATTTATTTTTCTTTGCAAAAATACATAATAAATCTGTCAAAGAATGTCATAGTTTTGTGTTAATTTTGCAAAAAATCAACAAATTAGAACAATGGGAATAGATATTTTCAGAAAATACATTTGGATTCTTACCACAATATATAGGTACAAGACCATAAGTCTTAAACAATTGAATACGTTGTACAAAGACAATGAAAGCATTAGCGATGGTAAATATTTCAATGAACGTACTTTTCATAGATGGAGAGAAAAGATAGAGGAAATTTTTGATATAGATATTGTGTGCAAAAGTAACCTGTACTCCATAAGTAATACAGATGATTTAAGGGGGCAAAATGTACGTTCTTGGCTACTTAATACCTTTACAGTCAATAATCTCATAGCAGAAAACAAACAACTAAAAGAAAGAATTAGTATGGAAGATTATTCAGCAAGCGAGAAGTTTCTTCCTAAAATTCTTTATGCTATGAAAGAGAACACAAAAATAATTATAGATTATCATAAGTTTAATAATGTTATTGATAGTCAGATGAAAATCAAACCTTTCTGCATCAAATCTTTCCATAGACGTTGGTACTTACTTGCACAAAAAGAAAACGGAGATTTGCGTACGTATTCATTGGACAGAATGGAGAGTGTGGAGAACAGCAACGAAACTTTTATTTATCCAAATGATTTTTCTGTAGAAGATTATTTTAGAAACTATTACGGAGTTCTTACTAAAGAAAATGTTAAACCTGAACAAATAGAATTAAAGGTTTATGGAAAAGATGTTAATTACGTAAGAACCTTACCACTACATCATTCTCAACAAGAGATTGTTACTACAAAAGATTATAGTGTATTCTCCCTTTATCTTGCCCCTACTTACGATTTTATACAAGAAATTCTAACCTATAATAATTTTATGGAAATACTATCTCCTCAACATCTTAGAGAAGAAATACAAAACATACTAACTTCAACCTTAGAAAGATACCAATAAACCTATATAACAGAGAAACAAAATTTTATTTCACCCTCACAAAACAAAGTTTTAATTTTCTATCTCTTTGTTTTAGAAAATTAAAACAAAGTTCTACAAAAATAGAATAAAGATATAGAATTCTAAAACTTTGTTTTGTGAAATTCTTTCTTTGTTTCGTGAAAATGGAACAAAGTTTTAGAAAAACCTTATCTTGTTTTATTTTCACGAAACAAAATTTTATCATTATGAAACTTTGTTTTAGGATAATAAAACGAAGGTTTGTAAGGTGTAAACTATCGTTGGACTAAAGGGAAAGTAGGTTTTAGAAGGTTCTCTTATTGCGTTATTTTGTTGAGAATGTGGAGTGTAATTGAAAAAAGAAAAGACCGAAACTGTTGTTTTGGTCTTTGTTATCTTTTTCTTTCTGTGCGGATGGGGAGACTCGAACTCCCACCCCTCTCGGGACTAGATCCTAAGTCTAGCGCGGCTACCAATTACGCCACATCCGCAATTGCGTTTGCAAAAGTACAATCATTTTCTATACTTGCAAAATTTTTTCGCAATTTTTTTTATTATTTTTAATTTACTTTATACCTAATTGTTTTTCTATCAAAGAAGTAACATCGTCTCCATCAGGAACATACCATAGAAGTCCTGCCTTATGATTTGATTCAAATATATAGTCATATTTATTTGCTTTTGCTACCTCATCTACTGCTTTTTTTACTTTATCGTAAATAGCTTGCATCAAATCTTGTTGTTTTGCTTCAAGGTCCAATTGAGAACTTTGACGAGAAGCTTGATAACGTGCAGCAGCAGCTCTTATTTCTTCTTCTTTATTTTGTCTTAATAAGTCTGAAAGTTGGTCTTTTTTAGATTCATACTCAGTTTGCAATCTATCAAGCTCTTTTGCCAATGCATCTAAATCTGACTGCAACTGTTCTCCGTATGTTTTAAATTCTGTTTGAGCCTTTTCGTAATCAGGTAATTTTGGAATAACTTCTGAAGAATTGAAATGTCCTATTTTTAATGCTCTTTGAGCCATTGTTGTGTTAAGAGAAAATATCAACACAACCACCAATGCTAATAATTGAATTGTCTTTTTCATTGAATATTTAATGTTTTGATTTCTAAAAATAATTTGCAAAGATACAAAAATAAATTATTTCTACTATCTTTTTGAAGAATTATTGCCATTGACTTTATAACCAAGTTCAGCAAGTACAACATCGCTTATGTCTATCTTGCTTTCAGAATAAAGAACTGTAGCACCACTTGATTTATCAAAAACCATACTGTAATTCTTTTCTTGTGCTACTTTTTCTATAGCATTGTATATTCTATCTTGTATAGGTTTGATAAGAGAAGAACGTTTTTGAGATAAATCGCCATCGTTTCCAAATCTTTGTTTTTGAAGATTTTTCACTTCTTTTTCTGCTGCTACTATCTCATTTTCTTTCTTTGTTTTAAGTTCTTCTGGTAACAAAAGAGCCTCTGCTTGATAGGATTTGTACATCTTATCCACTTCTGCCAACTTGTTCTCTATCTCTCTTTGCCACTGTAAAGAAACATCTTCTAATTCTTTTTGTGCCTGTTTATATTCTGGCAAATTACTTAGTATATAATCTGAATCTACACAGGCAATCTTTTGTGCGAATGTAATACAACTAAACAATAATACTGTTGTTAAAACGAATATCTTTTTCATAATTTGTTTTATTTTGGTTAAACTTTTATGATTTATTCAAATATTATACCAAAGACTAAATCATCAATCTATTGAGTTTTGTAAAGAGATGTGGAATTGTCCTCCAGATGGCTTTGTACCACCGTAAATTGGGTCAAAACCGTAACCCCAATCTAAACCTATCATACCAAGTATAGAAAGATACAATCTAACACCTACACCTGCTGAACGATACATTCTAAATGGAGAGAAATTATCAAAACTACTCCAAGAATTACCTCCTTCTACAAAACCTAATACAAAGACTGATGCACTTGGATTAAGAGTTATAGGGTAACGTATTTCCATTGTATATTTATCAAAAACTGTTGCTCCGTTATCTCCTGTTAGTCTGTTGGCTTCATAACCTCTTAAAGCAACGGCTTCCCGTCCATCAAGACCATAACTTTCCAAACCACTTCCTCCAAGATAAAATCTTTCAAAAGGAGAATAATCCATAGTAGAAGTATATCTTCCTAAGAATCCAAAACGAGCCCTTGCAGAAAATACTAATTCATCTACTATATTAAAGTACCAAGCCGCGCGGAATTTTATTTTATAATATTCCAACCATTTATATTGTTCTGCTGGTGTAAGATTGCTATAATCCTTGTCATTCACTAAAGAATAAGGGAAAGTGAAAGCAGATTCAAGTGTAACTTCTGAACCAGCACGAGGATAAATAAATTGGTCAACAGAGTTTCTTGCTAAAGTAAGTGTATATGCTAAATCGTTTGAAACACCTGTAGGCATAACGAAGTATGATACGTTTTTAACATTGTAACGTTTGTATCTTAAACCGTGAGCAATAGTGAAATAATCATCAGGCCATTTCAAACGTTTTCCCAATGAAACACTTGCTCCGAATATTCCTAAATAATAATCCTTTGAATCGGAAGTATTGTAATAAGAATCATCTTGATAAGAATAATACACACCAAAAGATAATGCTGTTGGTTTTCTACCCCCCAACCACGGTTCTGTAAAAGATAAAGATGCAGAATGATAATAAGATGCGTTTGTATTTACTCTCAAAGAAACTTTTTGTCCTTCTCCAGAAGGGAAAGGTCGCCAAGCATTAGGTTGAAATATCTTGCTTGCAGCAAAATTATCCAAAGCAAGACCAGCAGTAAATATAACCCTTGAATATCCTCCCCAACCTCCTTGTAGTTCTATACGAGAAGAGTTTTGTTCTTCTATCTGATATTCTATATCCACAGTTCCATTTTCTACATTTGGTTCTACCTTTGGATTGATTTTCTCTGGGTTAAAGAAGCCTAACTGCTGTATCTCTCTAACAGAACGTATAACATCGTCCCTACTGAACAACTCTCCTGGCAAAGTCTTTAACTCTCTCATAACTACATAATCGTTAGTTCTTGTATTGCCACTTATAGTAACGTTTCCTATGCGGGCCTGAGAGCCTTCGTGTATTCTCATTTCAATATCTATAGAATCATTTTCTACATTTAGTTCTGTAGGCATAACTCTAAAGAACAAATATCCATCATCTAAATAAAGCGAAGAAATATCTTTACCTGTAGGGTCGTAAGAAACATTTTTATCCAATAGTTCTTTGTTGTATGGGTCGCCTTTATTTATACGCAAAAGTTTAGTAAGTTGTTCTGAAGTGTATTTAGTATTTCCTACCCATGTTATATTCCTAAAGTAGAACTTATGACCCTCATACACTTTCATATTTATAACCATTTCATCTACAGTTTTGTTTCTTTTCTTTCCAAAAACAGAGGCAATACCTCTACCTACAGAACGGAAGAAACCTTTTTTTACAGGTCTTGTCTGCATATAAGTAGTATCCCATACTATTCTTGCATCACGATAACCTTCATTGTTATATTTATCTATAACTAAATCTTTATCCTTTTTAAAATCTGACTCTTGATACCTTGAAGATTTCCACACTCTCCACCAACGATATTCTTTGGTATCTTTCATCTGTTTCTTTACCTTGCTATCCGATAAGAAACTATTTCCCTCTACATTTATCTTTCCTATTTTTATCTTTTTGCCTTTATCTACATTGAAAACCAAATGTACTTCTTTTCTTTTGCTAAGTGTATCTTTCTCTTCTAATATATCCGTTTTGGTAAGATAATACCCTTTTTCCACAAAGTAATCGTTGATAATGTTCTTACAATTACTTTTCATATTTTCTGTAACAACATCACCTATGGCTATGTGTAGTTTTTCCTTTATTTTATCTGCTTCTGAACGAGAAATACCTTTAAATTGGAAATAAGACAAACGAGGTTTTGTTTTCAGATTGTATTCCAAAAATATAGTCCTACCTTCTACCTTAGTTACATATATATGTATTTCATCAAATATTCCTTGTTTCCAAAGTTTATCTATAGCCGATGAGAACTTATCCGATGGTACCACTATTTTCTGACCTACAGATATACCTGCAAGAAGTATAACCGAATTTTCATCTAAATTATCCGCTCCACTTATTTCTATACCTCCAACTTCGTATTCTTTAGGAGAATAATAGTCTATATCTATAACGTTCTTTGTTTCTTGTGAAAAGGCTATGCTTATAGTCATCATACACAAGAAAGTCAATAATATATATTTCTTTTTTATCAGTTTCATATCGCAGTTAATAAATCCAAACAATATATGAATAACGGTATTATTTAAATTTTATTTTAAAAGTCTTAAAAACAACTATTTTAATTTACAATTTGTTCGCTTGTTTTACCAAAACGCCTTTCTCTATTTTGATAGTCGCATACGGCTTTATAGAATTCTTCTTTTGTGAAATCTGGCCAAAGAACCTCAGTAAAATATAGTTCAGAATAGGCTATCTGCCATAATAAGAAATTACTTATCCTTAACTCTCCCGAAGTTCTTATAAGTAAATCAACATCAGGTATTTGTTTTGTAGTAAGATAAGATGAAATAGTGTTTTCGTCTATAGATTTTTCCTCTATCTTTCCTTGTTTTACCTCTGCAGAAATCTGTTTTACCATTTCTATTATTTCCCATCTTGCACTGTAATTCAAAGCCAAGATAAGTGTCATTCCGCTATTTGCTTTGGTCTTTTCTATCATAGCAAGCAAAGCTTCTTTAGCCTCTTGTCCCAATTCTGAAGTATCTCCTATGTTTTCAAGTCTTATGTTGTTATCCATAAGAGTTTTTTCTTCTTGTCCTATAGTATAAACAAGCATTTTCATAAGTGCATCTACTTCTTCTTTGGGTCTGTTCCAATTTTCTTTGGAAAAAGTATATAAGGTAAGATATTTAACACCCAACTCTGCCGATGCTTCACATACATTCCTAACAGAATCTACTCCATGTTGATGTCCGAAAATTCTTTCCTTGCCTTGTTTCTTTGCCCATCTTCCATTGCCGTCCATAATTATGGCAACGTGCTGAGGAATGTTCTCTTTATTTATCTTTTCTTTAAAATTAGTGTTCATTTATGTTAAAAAATTATAATCATTTAATCTTTCATTTCGCCTATGTTAAAGTTCAACCCCAATCCTATGAAATAATAATTATCCGATGTTTTGGTATCCACTTTATCAAACCCGTCTAACTCGTCTGTAAATGCCAATCTGTAAGAGGCTTCCAACGTAAGAGTAACTCCGGGAAAAATAGCTGCTTTTCCACCTATAGCCAACATAGCAGCAGGTGCAAATTTCATATTATCGTAAATATTCTCTCCTATGAACATATCTTTAACGTTGAAAGCTGAAACAGCAAAACCCAACCCTGCAAAAGGAGTAATAACATAACCATTGTACCTTACATCTCTGGAAGTGTTGAGTTTTATGAAGTTATACTCTGCCAAAAAATGCAACTCATAGATATTGCTCCTATGATTTCTCGTTTCTTTAAAAGTATCTGAATAACCAAGATTTTCCGGTACAAAGTGCATCAACCCCAAACGAAAAACTACTCTCTTATCAAATCGTTTGTGCCATTTATTAGCATAATAATCATAATTGAAATTTTTTCTTACCGTTATACCATAAGCAAAAGCATAATCCCAATTTTCAAACGAAGACCTTATACCAGAGTAGTCCGACCTTAGTTGTGAAAGTCCGCCAAATACTCCGAAATCATAACAAGAGAATTTATCATTCACGTGTCCAAATCTCTGAGAATATGAAACTTGTGCAATAGTTAATCCTAATATGATAAATAGTATTTTTTTCATCTGTTTGTAGTCATTATCTAAATTCAACTAGTTCTGCATTATTACTAACAAAACATTCTATATCTTCCTGTAAAGCAGAGATAATGCTTTCGTTTATCTCGCTTTTTTTAGTACTTCGTTTTTTAGGAGTAGATACCTTGGGCATAGCAAACAAATCCAAAGAGGTTTGAGTGAAAGAAAGGGTTTTTTCTTCTTTGACTTGAACAGGATAAACTATTTTTGAGAGCATAACTTGTTGCATTTGAGATACTTTCTTGCAAACAAAGGGTGCAATCTTTTCACCATCTCGTCCGTATATCAAAAGAAAAAAATCTATCTTTGGCAAACCATCTATAAGTAAAGCATTATTATCTTCGGTAGTTTTGTTGGAAAGAAGAAAATAAGTCAAACCATTGGTTTCGTCTGCATTCAAAAGAAAAGTGAAAGGGTATTCTCTATCCTTGTCTTTCTTGTAGGAAAGAAAATCTTCCATACGATAAAATTCCGTATCTAACTGTTGCTCTATATTATATGCCAATTGGAATGGAGCTAAGGTCGTATTCACGGCTATCATAACTAAATTCTCCGAAGGTCTTTCTATTATAAATTTCTTATCCATTGACTTTACAAATATAGATTGCAAAAATACTGTTTTTTCTTCAAAAGACCAAACAAAAACAAAGTTTTGCAAAAATCCATCTTTTGATTTTGCAAATTTTGAAACAAGGTTTTATGAAAATAGAACATTATTTTGCAGAATTAAAATAACGCTAACTCGGTATAAGGAAGAATAAATGGAAAGAAAAAAGGATAAAATTTTGTAATTTTACAATCAAAAAAACAAAATCTTATCCCAATGACTAACATAGACAAAAATACAGAAATTTTTTATATTGTAGATGAATT
>JAFUGA010000024.1 GCA_017469625.1 Bacteroidales bacterium | reverse complement strand
GGATAAGATTTTGTTTTTTTGATTGTAAAATTACAAAATTTTATCCTTTTTTCTTTCCATTTATTCTTCCTTATACCGAGTTAGCGTTATTTTAATTCTGCAAAATAATGTTCTATTTTCATAAAACCTTGTTTCAAAATTTGCAAAATCAAAAGATGGATTTTTGCAAAACTTTGTTTTTGTTTGGTCTTTTGAAGAAAAAACAGTATTTTTGCAATCTATATTTGTAAAGTCAATGGATAAGAAATTTATAATAGAAAGACCTTCGGAGAATTTAGTTATGATAGCCGTGAATACGACCTTAGCTCCATTCCAATTGGCATATAATATAGAGCAACAGTTAGATACGGAATTTTATCGTATGGAAGATTTTCTTTCCTACAAGAAAGACAAGGATAGAGAATACCCTTTCACTTTTCTTTTGAATGCAGACGAAACCAATGGTTTGACTTATTTTCTTCTTTCCAACAAAACTACCGAAGATAATAATGCTTTACTTATAGATGGTTTGCCAAAGATAGATTTTTTTCTTTTGATATACGGACGAGATGGTGAAAAGATTGCACCCTTTGTTTGCAAGAAAGTATCTCAAATGCAACAAGTTATGCTCTCAAAAATAGTTTATCCTGTTCAAGTCAAAGAAGAAAAAACCCTTTCTTTCACTCAAACCTCTTTGGATTTGTTTGCTATGCCCAAGGTATCTACTCCTAAAAAACGAAGTACTAAAAAAAGCGAGATAAACGAAAGCATTATCTCTGCTTTACAGGAAGATATAGAATGTTTTGTTAGTAATAATGCAGAACTAGTTGAATTTAGATAATGACTACAAACAGATGAAAAAAATACTATTTATCATATTAGGATTAACTATTGCACAAGTTTCATATTCTCAGAGATTTGGACACGTGAATGATAAATTCTCTTGTTATGATTTCGGAGTATTTGGCGGACTTTCACAACTAAGGTCGGACTACTCTGGTATAAGGTCTTCGTTTGAAAATTGGGATTATGCTTTTGCTTATGGTATAACGGTAAGAAAAAATTTCAATTATGATTATTATGCTAATAAATGGCACAAACGATTTGATAAGAGAGTAGTTTTTCGTTTGGGGTTGATGCACTTTGTACCGGAAAATCTTGGTTATTCAGATACTTTTAAAGAAACGAGAAATCATAGGAGCAATATCTATGAGTTGCATTTTTTGGCAGAGTATAACTTCATAAAACTCAACACTTCCAGAGATGTAAGGTACAATGGTTATGTTATTACTCCTTTTGCAGGGTTGGGTTTTGCTGTTTCAGCTTTCAACGTTAAAGATATGTTCATAGGAGAGAATATTTACGATAATATGAAATTTGCACCTGCTGCTATGTTGGCTATAGGTGGAAAAGCAGCTATTTTTCCCGGAGTTACTCTTACGTTGGAAGCCTCTTACAGATTGGCATTTACAGACGAGTTAGACGGGTTTGATAAAGTGGATACCAAAACATCGGATAATTATTATTTCATAGGATTGGGGTTGAACTTTAACATAGGCGAAATGAAAGATTAAATGATTATAATTTTTTAACATAAATGAACACTAATTTTAAAGAAAAGATAAATAAAGAGAACATTCCTCAGCACGTTGCCATAATTATGGACGGCAATGGAAGATGGGCAAAGAAACAAGGCAAGGAAAGAATTTTCGGACATCAACATGGAGTAGATTCTGTTAGGAATGTATGTGAAGCATCGGCAGAGTTGGGTGTTAAATATCTTACCTTATATACTTTTTCCAAAGAAAATTGGAACAGACCCAAAGAAGAAGTAGATGCACTTATGAAAATGCTTGTTTATACTATAGGACAAGAAGAAAAAACTCTTATGGATAACAACATAAGACTTGAAAACATAGGAGATACTTCAGAATTGGGACAAGAGGCTAAAGAAGCTTTGCTTGCTATGATAGAAAAGACCAAAGCAAATAGCGGAATGACACTTATCTTGGCTTTGAATTACAGTGCAAGATGGGAAATAATAGAAATGGTAAAACAGATTTCTGCAGAGGTAAAACAAGGAAAGATAGAGGAAAAATCTATAGACGAAAACACTATTTCATCTTATCTTACTACAAAACAAATACCTGATGTTGATTTACTTATAAGAACTTCGGGAGAGTTAAGGATAAGTAATTTCTTATTATGGCAGATAGCCTATTCTGAACTATATTTTACTGAGGTTCTTTGGCCAGATTTCACAAAAGAAGAATTCTATAAAGCCGTATGCGACTATCAAAATAGAGAAAGGCGTTTTGGTAAAACAAGCGAACAAATTGTAAATTAAAATAGTTGTTTTTAAGACTTTTAAAATAAAATTTAAATAATACCGTTATTCATATATTGTTTGGATTTATTAACTGCGATATGAAACTGATAAAAAAGAAATATATATTATTGACTTTCTTGTGTATGATGACTATAAGCATAGCCTTTTCACAAGAAACAAAGAACGTTATAGATATAGACTATTATTCTCCTAAAGAATACGAAGTTGGAGGTATAGAAATAAGTGGAGCGGATAATTTAGATGAAAATTCGGTTATACTTCTTGCAGGTATATCTGTAGGTCAGAAAATAGTGGTACCATCGGATAAGTTCTCATCGGCTATAGATAAACTTTGGAAACAAGGAATATTTGATGAAATACATATATATGTAACTAAGGTAGAAGGTAGGACTATATTTTTGGAATACAATCTGAAAACAAAACCTCGTTTGTCTTATTTCCAATTTAAAGGTATTTCTCGTTCAGAAGCAGATAAAATAAAGGAAAAACTACACATAGCCATAGGTGATGTTGTTACAGAAAATATGAAAAGTAATTGTAAGAACATTATCAACGATTACTTTGTGGAAAAAGGGTATTATCTTACCAAAACGGATATATTAGAAGAGAAAGATACACTTAGCAAAAGAAAAGAAGTACATTTGGTTTTCAATGTAGATAAAGGCAAAAAGATAAAAATAGGAAAGATAAATGTAGAGGGAAATAGTTTCTTATCGGATAGCAAGGTAAAGAAACAGATGAAAGATACCAAAGAATATCGTTGGTGGAGAGTGTGGAAATCTTCAAGGTATCAAGAGTCAGATTTTAAAAAGGATAAAGATTTAGTTATAGATAAATATAACAATGAAGGTTATCGTGATGCAAGAATAGTATGGGATACTACTTATATGCAGACAAGACCTGTAAAAAAAGGTTTCTTCCGTTCTGTAGGTAGAGGTATTGCCTCTGTTTTTGGAAAGAAAAGAAACAAAACTGTAGATGAAATGGTTATAAATATGAAAGTGTATGAGGGTCATAAGTTCTACTTTAGGAATATAACATGGGTAGGAAATACTAAATACACTTCAGAACAACTTACTAAACTTTTGCGTATAAATAAAGGCGACCCATACAACAAAGAACTATTGGATAAAAATGTTTCTTACGACCCTACAGGTAAAGATATTTCTTCGCTTTATTTAGATGATGGATATTTGTTCTTTAGAGTTATGCCTACAGAACTAAATGTAGAAAATGATTCTATAGATATTGAAATGAGAATACACGAAGGCTCTCAGGCCCGCATAGGAAACGTTACTATAAGTGGCAATACAAGAACTAACGATTATGTAGTTATGAGAGAGTTAAAGACTTTGCCAGGAGAGTTGTTCAGTAGGGACGATGTTATACGTTCTGTTAGAGAGATACAGCAGTTAGGCTTCTTTAACCCAGAGAAAATCAATCCAAAGGTAGAACCAAATGTAGAAAATGGAACTGTGGATATAGAATATCAGATAGAAGAACAAAACTCTTCTCGTATAGAACTACAAGGAGGTTGGGGAGGATATTCAAGGGTTATATTTACTGCTGGTCTTGCTTTGGATAATTTTGCTGCAAGCAAGATATTTCAACCTAATGCTTGGCGACCTTTCCCTTCTGGAGAAGGACAAAAAGTTTCTTTGAGAGTAAATACAAACGCATCTTATTATCATTCTGCATCTTTATCTTTTACAGAACCGTGGTTGGGGGGTAGAAAACCAACAGCATTATCTTTTGGTGTGTATTATTCTTATCAAGATGATTCTTATTACAATACTTCCGATTCAAAGGATTATTATTTAGGAATATTCGGAGCAAGTGTTTCATTGGGAAAACGTTTGAAATGGCCTGATGATTATTTCACTATTGCTCACGGTTTAAGATACAAACGTTACAATGTTAAAAACGTATCATACTTCGTTATGCCTACAGGTGTTTCAAACGATTTAGCATATACACTTACTTTAGCAAGAAACTCTGTTGACCAATTTATTTATCCTCGTGCTGGTTCAGAAGTTACACTTGAATCTGCTTTCACTTTCCCTTATTCTTTAGTGAATGACAAGGATTATAGCAATCTTACACCAGCAGAACAATATAAATGGTTGGAATATTATAAAATAAAATTCCGCGCGGCTTGGTACTTTAATATAGTAGATGAATTAGTATTTTCTGCAAGGGCTCGTTTTGGATTCTTAGGAAGATATACTTCTACTATGGATTATTCTCCTTTTGAAAGATTTTATCTTGGAGGAAGTGGTTTGGAAAGTTATGGTCTTGATGGACGGGAAGCCGTTGCTTTAAGAGGTTATGAAGCCAACAGACTAACAGGAGATAACGGAGCAACAGTTTTTGATAAATATACAATGGAAATACGTTACCCTATAACTCTTAATCCAAGTGCATCAGTCTTTGTATTAGGTTTTGTAGAAGGAGGTAATTCTTGGAGTAGTTTTGATAATTTCTCTCCATTTAGAATGTATCGTTCAGCAGGTGTAGGTGTTAGATTGTATCTTTCTATACTTGGTATGATAGGTTTAGATTGGGGTTACGGTTTTGACCCAATTTACGGTGGTACAAAGCCATCTGGAGGACAATTCCACATCTCTTTACAAAACTCAATAGATTGATGATTTAGTCTTTGGTATAATATTTGAATAAATCATAAAAGTTTAACCAAAATAAAACAAATTATGAAAAAGATATTCGTTTTAACAACAGTATTATTGTTTAGTTGTATTACATTCGCACAAAAGATTGCCTGTGTAGATTCAGATTATATACTAAGTAATTTGCCAGAATATAAACAGGCACAAAAAGAATTAGAAGATGTTTCTTTACAGTGGCAAAGAGAGATAGAGAACAAGTTGGCAGAAGTGGATAAGATGTACAAATCCTATCAAGCAGAGGCTCTTTTGTTACCAGAAGAACTTAAAACAAAGAAAGAAAATGAGATAGTAGCAGCAGAGAAAGAGGTTAAAAATCTTCAAAAACAAAGATTTGGAAACGATGGCGATTTATCTCAAAAACGTTCTTCTCTTATCAAACCTATACAGGATAGAATATACAATGCTATAGAAAAAGTAGCACAAGAAAAGAATTACAGTATGGTTTTTGATAAATCAAGTGGTGCTACAGTTCTTTATTCTGAAAGCAAGATAGACATAAGCGATGTTGTACTTGCTGAACTTGGTTATAAAGTCAATGGCAATAATTCTTCAAAAAGATAGTAGAAATAATTTATTTTTGTATCTTTGCAAATTATTTTTAGAAATCAAAACATTAAATATTCAATGAAAAAGACAATTCAATTATTAGCATTGGTGGTTGTGTTGATATTTTCTCTTAACACAACAATGGCTCAAAGAGCATTAAAAATAGGACATTTCAATTCTTCAGAAGTTATTCCAAAATTACCTGATTACGAAAAGGCTCAAACAGAATTTAAAACATACGGAGAACAGTTGCAGTCAGATTTAGATGCATTGGCAAAAGAGCTTGATAGATTGCAAACTGAGTATGAATCTAAAAAAGACCAACTTTCAGACTTATTAAGACAAAATAAAGAAGAAGAAATAAGAGCTGCTGCTGCACGTTATCAAGCTTCTCGTCAAAGTTCTCAATTGGACCTTGAAGCAAAACAACAAGATTTGATGCAAGCTATTTACGATAAAGTAAAAAAAGCAGTAGATGAGGTAGCAAAAGCAAATAAATATGACTATATATTTGAATCAAATCATAAGGCAGGACTTCTATGGTATGTTCCTGATGGAGACGATGTTACTTCTTTGATAGAAAAACAATTAGGTATAAAGTAAATTAAAAATAATAAAAAAAATTGCGAAAAAATTTTGCAAGTATAGAAAATGATTGTACTTTTGCAAACGCAATTGCGGATGTGGCGTAATTGGTAGCCGCGCTAGACTTAGGATCTAGTCCCGAGAGGGGTGGGAGTTCGAGTCTCCCCATCCGCACAGAAAGAAAAAGATAACAAAGACCAAAACAACAGTTTCGGTCTTTTCTTTTTTCAATTACACTCCACATTCTCAACAAAATAACGCAATAAGAGAACCTTCTAAAACCTACTTTCCCTTTAGTCCAACGATAGTTTACACCTTACAAACCTTCGTTTTATTATCCTAAAACAAAGTTTCATAATGATAAAATTTTGTTTCGTGAAAATAAAACAAGATAAGGTTTTTCTAAAACTTTGTTCCATTTTCACGAAACAAAGAAAGAATTTCACAAAACAAAGTTTTAGAATTCTATATCTTTATTCTATTTTTGTAGAACTTTGTTTTAATTTTCTAAAACAAAGAGATAGAAAATTAAAACTTTGTTTTGTGAGGGTGAAATAAAATTTTGTTTTTCTGTTATGTAAGTTTATTGGTATCTTTCTAAGGTTGAAGTTAGTATGTTTTGTATTTCTTCTCTAAGATGTTGAGGAGATAGTATTTCCATAAAATTATTATAGGTTAGAATTTCTTGTATAAAATCGTAAGTAGGGGCAAGATAAAGGGAGAATACACTATAATCTTTTGTAGTAACAATCTCTTGTTGAGAATGATGTAGTGGTAAGGTTCTTACGTAATTAACATCTTTTCCATAAACCTTTAATTCTATTTGTTCAGGTTTAACATTTTCTTTAGTAAGAACTCCGTAATAGTTTCTAAAATAATCTTCTACAGAAAAATCATTTGGATAAATAAAAGTTTCGTTGCTGTTCTCCACACTCTCCATTCTGTCCAATGAATACGTACGCAAATCTCCGTTTTCTTTTTGTGCAAGTAAGTACCAACGTCTATGGAAAGATTTGATGCAGAAAGGTTTGATTTTCATCTGACTATCAATAACATTATTAAACTTATGATAATCTATAATTATTTTTGTGTTCTCTTTCATAGCATAAAGAATTTTAGGAAGAAACTTCTCGCTTGCTGAATAATCTTCCATACTAATTCTTTCTTTTAGTTGTTTGTTTTCTGCTATGAGATTATTGACTGTAAAGGTATTAAGTAGCCAAGAACGTACATTTTGCCCCCTTAAATCATCTGTATTACTTATGGAGTACAGGTTACTTTTGCACACAATATCTATATCAAAAATTTCCTCTATCTTTTCTCTCCATCTATGAAAAGTACGTTCATTGAAATATTTACCATCGCTAATGCTTTCATTGTCTTTGTACAACGTATTCAATTGTTTAAGACTTATGGTCTTGTACCTATATATTGTGGTAAGAATCCAAATGTATTTTCTGAAAATATCTATTCCCATTGTTCTAATTTGTTGATTTTTTGCAAAATTAACACAAAACTATGACATTCTTTGACAGATTTATTATGTATTTTTGCAAAGAAAAATAAATAACCTGTAAAAATAAAAAAAGGAAATGAGTATAAATAATGAATTCATAGGATTGTATCCTGTAAGTAAGACTTTAAGGTTTGAACTAAAACCTATAGGAAACAAAGTTTTGCGAACGTGAAACAAGACCTTGTGAAATTAAAACAAAGAGATAGAAAATTGTTTCTTTGTTTTAGAAAAATAAAACTTCGTTTCGTGAGGAGGGTTTAAAATTACTTCTCAGTGAAACGAAGTTCTATTTTTTTATTATATGGGAGGGAGTGGGTGGTTATTTTTGTAAATCTTTGTTTACTGTCCAACCGTTGTTTATGAAAAACAAACTATCTTCTTCTGACAAATCTCCAGGATAGAAATTAAAGTCTCCTCTTCCCCAAGTTTTGCTATATCTGGAGCGAACTGCTTTCAATGTCTTAATAATTCCATCTTGATTTGGACCACGAAGCCAAGACCAATCTCCTTGTGCATAAATGATAACTGTATCAACAGATGCATCATCATTATATTCTTTCATTATTGAAGGTTTTAATGCTTCAGATACGCCACCCCAACTATCTGCACCATTTAATATAATCTCAACATTATGTTTCTGTACTTTTTCTGGTTCGTCATCGTCATTGTTGCAGGCGATGAATAAGGTTAATCCTGCTAAGGTTAGGATTATGGGTATTTTTCTAAAACGTTTCATTTGTTTTTCCTCCTTTTTTATTGTTTTTAATTCTTTTATTTTTTGTTATTTCTTTATCATAAAAAAATCCGACAAATAAAGCACAACCTACTTTATCTATCGGACTAAATTATTGTTTATAACTAATTGAGAAGTGGTTATTTACCCCCCCCCATATATTTTTCTAATAATATGATATTTACGTTATTATTTTCCATTCTTTTTCTATTATTTTTCACTGCAAAGATATAAAAATTCTAATACATACAAAGAAAAATTGTGAAAAAATTATTGTTATTTTATCGTAATCTCCCAAATTTATCATATCTTTGTAAAAAATAGAATTATGAAGATATATAAGTATATACTATTATTCGTTTTTGCATTGTTTATAATACAAGCTAATCTTTCTGCACAACCAGAAAGACCATCAAGGCATGGGAGAACAGATGATGAGCCTATTTCTGGGCCTGTTGGTTCTGGCACTTTACTAATGTTAGGTTTGGGTGCAACTTATCTTGCCTACAATATTAGAAAGAACAATAAATCTCAACAAAAAGAAGACGAAAAAAAGTAACAGAAAGATTTGTAGAATAATATCAAAAATATAATTTCATTAGATTATTAACTTAATACACAAAATATTATGACAAAATTTGAACTTTCTCCATTACCATATTCTATGGACGCATTGGAGCCTCACGTTAGTAAAACAACACTTGAATTTCATTATGGCAAACATCATCAAACATATGTTAATACTCTGAATTCTTTAATAGAGGGAACGAAATACGAAAATCTTTCTTTGGAAGAGATAATCAAAACCTCTGATGGAGGAATTTTCAATAATGCAGCACAAGTTTGGAATCATACATTTTATTGGAACTGTTTGACTCCTAACAAACAAGAACTGCAAGAAGGAAGTTTGAAACTTGCAATAGAAAGAGATTTCGGTTCATTTGATAATTTCAAAGTAGAATTTACGAATAAGTGTTTGACCTTATTTGGTTCAGGTTGGTGTTGGTTGGTAAAAGATAATGCTGGCAAACTTTCCATCGTACAAAAGACTAATGCAGGTAACCCATTGACAGAAAACCAAAAACCAATCCTTGTTTGCGATGTTTGGGAGCACGCATATTACCTTGACAAACAGAATGCAAGAACCAAATACATAGAATCATTCTTTGAACTAATCAATTGGAATTTCACCCAACAACAATTTGAAAACTAAATCTAA
>JAFUGA010000023.1 GCA_017469625.1 Bacteroidales bacterium | reverse complement strand
TACCAAAAGAGTTGTCAAATTGTACCTTACCACTGTTTCAATAGATTCAGTGAAATAAATAAATGTTTAACTTTTCTTGGTTCTAATTAGTTTTGTTTTGCAAAAAATAAAGAGTTTTATTCCATCATAAGACAATCTAATCTTTTAAAACTTCGTTTCAATTCTACTCTCACGAAACAAAGTTTTGTGGGGAAGAGGTAAAGATTATTATAAAGTGGGGAAGGTAGAAAAAATGACGACGCCCTTAGGAAGTAAGGACGTCGTTTTGTATGATAAAGGAAGTTTTCTATAAGTCAAATTTAACTCCTCCTGTAATCCAGCGACCACTTTGAGGAATATTTCCAATATCGTAATAATCTATGTCAAATAGATTTGCAGCGGATACGAAGAAAGAGAACATATTGTTAAGTTTGTATTGCAGATTAGCGTCCATAGTGAAGTATGGGTCGTAATCTGCTTTCTCGCCATTAGAGTTTTTGCTATAATCTATAAAAGAACCTTCTCTAACACAATATTTGCCTGATAGGTTGAAAACAAAACGTTGTAAGAATGGCAAAGAAAGAGAGAAGTTGAACTTATGTTTCAAAAAGTTGAAAGCGTATTGAGAAATATATGTATCGTTGGCTTTTACAGAATTCATCCAAGAGTATGACACAGTAAGAACGCTGTTTTTATCCAAGAAAGAAAGAACCTCTTCCATATTTACCCTACCACAAACATCTATACCATATTTGTTTAGTTCGTTTATATTACGGCTAACCCATTTTGTTTGTTGTGCGTCTGTTTTCATCCAATCTATAAGATTTTTGCCTTGAGAATAATAGGCTGAAACATTCACTTGAAGCAAATGATTTTTGTAATTAAAACCTGCTTCATAAGACAAAGATTTCTCTTGTTTCAACTCATGGTTGGCTTGATGAACAGCATCTTCATAATATAATTCTGTAAAAGATGGCAGACGAGAAGATGTATTGAAAGAAGCAAAAACATCAAACTTACGATTAACTCTATAAGAAAGATTTACTGAAGGGTAGAAATTGAAAGGTTTTTGTTTTATCATAGTATTTTGAAAAGAGATAACACCAACAGTAGCCATAAATTTCTTATACAAATAGTTGGCTTGTGCAAAATAAGAGAAGTTTATTCTTTCCTGACTATGATTGTAATGTTCTGAATGAACGAATGTAGTAGGAGTACCAAGAACAGAACTTAATATGCTTTCGTATCTTGTGTCTGAACCAAAATTGAAAGAAAAATTGTTGTAGAAATATTTTATATTGATATTGTTTCCTAATACATCGCTTCTATGATAATTGGCAGAGCCACTGTTTTTTATCAATTCAAACTCATCTGTATGCAGGTTGTAATAAGCAGAAGGTGTTATTTGAAGATTGTTGCAAGGGTTGAACAAACCTTTCAACGATGCTAATACAGATGATGTTTTATCGTGTTGATTTGGGAACTTTGCAGAATAGAAAGTATTTGCATCGTAATCTTTTGAATTGAAACCAAGATTGAAACTCAATGAATTGTCATGTTTTAAGTTTATTTTATTTCTATACAATACGTTATACATATCATAAGCAGAGTTTTTTATGTAACCCTCCGAGTTTTTGAAACCTAAAGACAAGTAATTCTCTACA
The DNA here is from genome assembly GCA_017469625.1 of Bacteroidales bacterium. Lineage (GTDB taxonomy): Bacteria > Bacteroidota > Bacteroidia > Bacteroidales > P3 > Scybalousia_A. The sequence continues at coordinate 19,137 of JAFUGA010000023.1, read as the reverse complement.
TTTTTTACTCTGTAAGCAACAGAACTTTCTATATTGGCAAAACCATGTTCTCCTGCTTCAGCACTAAGTGAAATACCTTTATCTAAACCTTTTTTTGTTATAATATTTATTCCTCCAGAAAAAGCAGATGCTCCGTAAATGATGGCAGAAGGTCCTTTGATGATTTCTATTCTTTCTATATCTTGAATGTTTATGGGAATATCCATTGAATAATGGCCTGTGTGAGGATTGGAAATATTTATTCCATCAATAAGAACTGCTGTTTGGTCAAAGTTACCTCCTCTAAAAGATATATCGGATTGAACTCCGTGTGTTCCTCTTGTCTGAACGTCTATAGAAGATATTGTGGAAAGGAGTTCATTAACGCTTTGCACGTGGAGGTTTTCTATCTCTTTGGAAGTAATAATGGTTACTATCTTTCCTGTTTGGTTTGGTAGAGCATCTTCCGTGAGAGTGAAGCCGTCAAGAGTTTTTTCGCTTGCATACTCTTCTTGTTGTGCTATGGTAACCTGTGCAGAAGTTTTAGTAGCGTTGGCAAAGGTCAATGTCATAATGGAAACTACTCCTATAGTTACCGCCTTGTGCATACTGTTGTAAGCACTGTAAGGTTTGTTTTCAAATCTTTTGAATCTGAAAGAAACCTTTTTTAGAAATTTTGTCTTTTTCATTGTTTTTAAATTTTAAATTGATAATATGTAATTAAAACAAGGGCAAGCCTTTTCATAAAAAGACCTGCCCATTATAGGATTATTTCTTTTGTTTATTCATATATCTGAACGTCAAGTTCGCCATGAAGTAACATTGTAGCATTCATAGCCAATGCACCCATTTCATCTTCTCCTGGATAAACAAAAACAGGAGCCAAATAGTCTATCCTATCTATTAGTTCTTTGATGAATGGTTTTCCGTATGCTATACCACCTGTAAGAAGAATAGCATCTATTTTCTTAACGTCTGGTTTTCCATGCAAAACTGTTGCTTGAGCACCTACTTCTTTTGCTACTTGATAAGCCATTGCAGATTGTATGAAAGCAGCTTTTTCATCGCCCTCTTTGGCTGCAATTTCTACAGTAAGAGCATCGTTTGTTCCCAAATAAGCAACAAAACCACCTTCTCCTACTATCATCTTTCTTATTTGTTGTTCTGTATATTCACCAGAGAAACACAAAGATATAAGTTTTGTCATAGGAACGCTACCACTTCTTTCTGGAGAGAAAGGACCATCTCCATCAAGGGCTTGATTTACATCTATAACTTTTCCTTTGTAATGTGCTCCTACAGATATACCACCACCAAGATGAACAACTATAAGATTCATATCCTCATATTTTTTTCCAGGACAATGTTCTCTGGTATATCTTCTTGCTATTGCTTTTTGGTTCAAACAATGGAAGATGGAGTTTCTTGGCATTAAAGGATGACCACTTACTTTGGCTATTTCTTCTCTTTCGTCTGTGATACCAGGGTCTGCTATTACGGCTCTTACACCTATTTCTTGAGCAATCTCATGTGCAATAAGTCCTCCCAAATTACAAGCATGTTGTCCTTGAACACCAATACGTAAATCTCTAATCATAGCATCATTTACCGCCCATATACCTCCTTGTGTAGGTTTTGTAAGACCACCTCTTCCTATGATGATTTTAAATTCTTTTATATCAAAACCTGCATTTTTTACTTCAGCCAAAACCAACTCTTTTCTGAAAGCATATTGGTCAGCAATATGTGCGAACTGTTTCAAATCTTCTGCTTGATGTTTTATATTCTTATCAAACAATTTTTCTTCTCCGTTAAATACTGCTATTTTGGTAGAAGTACTTCCGGGATTGATAGCTAAAATCAACTCGTTGTACATAATCTATAATATATTTTGTTTTTTTATTTCTCAAATAAAGTGCAAAGATATGAAAAAAAAGTAAGAATACGTAAAATATTGAAGAAAAATACAAAAACAACCTCCTTTTTCTCTCATAAAAACACCCGCTTTTGCAAAATCATCAAACATTTTTACAAGAGTTTATTATAATGCTACCTTTCTTAAGTCTGCTTCTTTAGAATAAAAAACTAATCTGAAAAATATTTCCTTTTTTTATATTTAAATAAAGGGTGGCAAAAATAAAACTTTGTTTTAATTTTATAGAACTTTGTTTTAGAATTCTATCTCTTTGTTTTAGAAAATTAAAACAAAGTTTCGTGAAATTAAAATAAAGAGTTGTAGCGATAATATAAAGAAAGACAGAAATACTATGATGATAGAGAAAATCTATAGGTTGTAATGATTTTGTGTTTATTACTTTTGCAATGTAATGATTTTTTTTTAACTTTGCAGACAGATATAAGAAGATATTTTTAACAAGAAAAACTTAATTTATACAATATTTATATGGATACTATTATTAGTTTGATTTCTCTGATTGGTTCTTTGGGATTGTTTCTTTTTGGAATGAAGACGATGAGTGAGGGTTTGGAAAAATTTGCTGGCGATGGTCTTCGTAATATTTTAGCTGCTATGACAGGCAACCGTTTTAAAGGAGTGCTAACAGGTATAGCGGTTACAGCACTTATACAGTCTTCTTCTGCAACTACGGTTATGGTGGTAAGTTTTGTGAATGCAGGTTTGATGACTCTTGTTCAGGCAATAGGTGTTATAATGGGTGCAAACATAGGTACAACAGTTACTGCGTGGATAATATCTGCTATAGGCTTTAAAGTAAATATGGCCGCTTTATCTCTGCCTTTGTTTGCCATAGGCATACCACTTGTTTTCAGCAAAAAATCTAAAAGAAAATCCATAGGAGAATTTGTCTTTGGTTTTTCATTTTTATTTATGGGTTTGAACTATTTGCAGATTTCAGCAACGCAATTGAATATAGGTGTAGTGGTGGCTAATCTTTTGGCTTCTTTGGCTGATGGTGGTTTCTTCACTATCTTGCTTTTCGTTATTGTAGGTGCTTTGGTTACTATGATAGTGCAAGCTTCTGCTGCTACTATGGCTATTACCCTTATGTTGTTTGATATGCATATACCAGGGTTTGGATTGGAACAAGCAGCGGCTTTGGCTATGGGACAGAATATAGGTACAACCATAACAGCGTTTATTGCCTCTATGACAGCAAATACACAAGCCAAAAGAGCGGCTTTGGCTCATATGTTCTTTAATGTTTTTGGTGTTGTAGTGGTTTTGATTATCTATTACCCATTCTGCAATGCGGTAACTTGGTTTGTAACAAATATTATGCACGCTGGAGATAATGATTTGTTCAAACTGTCTGCTTTCCACACAGCATTCAACTTGTTTAATACCATATTGTTGATAGGTTTTGTTAATTACATAGAGAAACTTATTTGTAAGATTCTTCCACAAAAAGAACAGGAAGAAAAACGTTTGCGATTTATTTCGGGAGGTTTGTTATCTACAGCCGAATTGTCTATAGTTCAGGCGAGAAAAGAAATAAGTGTTATGGCAGAACGTTGTCATAAGATGATAGATATGGTACACAATGCCTTATTTGCAGAAAAAGATGCGGACTTTGAAAAAGAGTTTAAACGCATAGAACATTATGAACAGATAACAGATAATATGGAAGTAGAGATAGCGGACTATCTAAGAAAGGTTTCAGAGGGTAGGTTGTCGTCTGATACAAAAAATAGTATTACTTATATGTTAAGGGAGGTAGATGAGTTGGAAAGTATAGGCGATGCTATGTACCATCTTGGTAGAACGTTGTCAAGGAAACGTAAAAATGCACCAGAACCATTCACAAAAGAACAGGTAGATAATATGACTGAAATGTTACAATTGACAGACGAGGCTTTAAGAGAGATGCGTAACGTATTATCTGACAAAGAACACAGTAAGACTGAACTAAAGAAAAGTTACGATATAGAGGATAAGATAAACGAATTTCGTTCCGATTGTAGAAACGATAATTTAGAGGCTGTGAATATGGGCAAATACAGTTATCGTTTAGGTTCTTTCTACAATGATTTTATAGCAGAATGTGAGGGTTTAGGCGACCACGTTATCAATGTTGTGCAAGCAGAGTTGGGAGAATAAACTTGTAGAAATCATTGTTCAAATTCAGAATAACACAACAAAATAAAGTAATTTCGGCGAAAGAAAATCTTACACTTCTTTCGCCGAAACTGTTTTTGATATTATAATTCTTTAAATCAAAATTTTCTTTTTCAAACAAATATCCTTTGTTTTGCTTTATACAAAAGCAAATTTATTCCTTAATTATCGTGCGAGTTGTATCTCCTTTATCGGTATGTATTTTTATAATGTATGAACCTTGTGGCAAAGAATGTATATCTATTTGCGTCATATAATTGTCTAACTGTTTAGAAAACATTCTTTTGCCTTGCATATTTACAACGTCAATTGTTTTTATCTTATAACTACTTGTTATTTCTACAAAATCTTTTGCTGGATTAGGATAAAGCCAAAGATTTTCGTTTGTAATATCATCATTCAAAGAACTTTCTGTATTTCTTGGTGCAAGTATTACAGGCAAAAACTCTATAAACACCTTTTGGTAGAATTGATAAACACTATCATCTGCAAAACTTATCCACTCACCATCTTTTTTGAAATAAGGACTATAATCTGCTTGACAACCTATAAGGGTATCTTGCCAAATGGTATCAAATATACTTAATGTTCTTGAATAACCAAAAGTAGGTGATGATGATACTGCATTTTCATCTGCTGAGATATAAAAATCTTGTACTTCTATATAGTTTTGACCTTCAGGGTAGTTATCAGACATAAAAGGATAAAATCTTAATGGATATTTATCACTACCATCTGCATTCCACCACAAACCATCAACATTGTATTGTAGTTCATTAAAATCTTCATCTAATAAACGAAAATGATATTTGTGAGATTCAATATCAGTGGCACCCCATACTCTCGCTGCTACACCTATTATTTTTACAGGATTATTTAAATGGTATGGCTGTGCAAATGCTTCTGGTTTATAAGGATTATTGGATAAAGGGTCGCCTGATTGTATTTCATTAGGTTCATTTATTATATAACCATTATTATCAAATTGCAGAGGATTTACTACATTTTGCCATTCATTATAATATTCAAAATGCAAAAGTTCTCTATATGGCCACCAATCATTAGGGGAAAATACTTGATAATTAAAAAGACAATTATTTGCATAAATATCAGGATTAAAAATAACCATAGTATCGTATTGGCTAACAGGAATACTGTCTTCCATATGCAAAACGCTATATGTATTTGGCAAATTTAATTCTTCCTGTGCCTTAATACTAAACATTGTTGCCATAAAAATGCAAACTAAAACTATTAAATTATTCTTTTTCATAATAAACTCCTTTCTTATTTCATTGAACTTTTATTTGTTGTTAAATTATCATCTTCACATTCTCCCATTCCAGAACAAGCATTAACTTCTATAAAACCGATACCCCAAGAATTTGAGTTAACATTAGTTACTATTAAATCATTATTTGTATCTGTATAATTTATAGTAACAGGGTAGGCTCTTTCATAAAAACTATCTGGTTTTTTATCGTGGCATTTTGGCGAATCTATATTCCAATTCAAATACTGAAAAAAATATAATTTTTCTAAATTCTTAGTATTATTAAAAATATTACCTACCGTCCTAAAATAATGTGTTCCATTTCCTTGTATATAATTTATATCATTCAATTTGATATTGTTATAATATATGGTATCTAAAGTCAGAGCCGAATTTTGAAGAATTAAGTAACTTGACCGTACTCCTCCTTTTATATAATTACCTTCATAACGATTGCTTGTTAACGTTAAGGTGTTAGTCCAAAAATACTCTCCATCAGTCATATGGTCATCTAAAACTACACCATAGATGTAATTATTTTTCCAAATATCCTCTAATATTACAGAATATTCACTTGTTGCAATAGAAAAAGTAGAAGACGGTACACTTAAATCTTCCCATTCGTGTTTATATGTTTTTTGTGGTAATTTATTTATATCTATCAATTTCTTTTCAAAATTTCCTTCCCATATTCTTGCAGAACATTTTGCACCCATATATTTACCATTATTGGCTCTTATCAATTCATTTGGAGAAACCCAATTCAGAATAACAGCATAGTAATCTCCCTCACTCCTCTGTTCATAATGGTTAAACGATAATAGAAGTTTATATTCATAAGGTATTTGTTCTTGTTCATAGTTATCATAGTAAGTAACAGGCATATCATCATCTATTCCAAAACCGATATAATTACCCGTATTATTATTCGCATTTAAATTTGTATAACCATATCCCCAATCTGCATAATCTAACCTAACATTATAAACACCTTTTTTTGTATTGACATCATAATATTGTTTTGTAAGAATATCTCTCCATTTTATATTAAAATAAGATGTTGTTTGTTGCATATCACTTGCTCTTACAGTTCTATAATAAACTTTTGATGATATTTCCTCTCCTGTACCAGTATACAACTGCGAAGTCGTATCATACCACAGAGATGCTATGCAAATATCTCCACCTATCATCTTTATATCTTGAAAACGTTCTACATCTGTATTGTTAGGGGATTTTATAATTTTAGATTGTCCTAATGGATTATATAGAAATACCATATCATTGTATGAAGCAGGAGATACGGCAAAACCACCATCTATTGTACGATACACTTCTCTTGGTTTCTTATAGCAACCCATAGCAGCAATTTTTCTTATTTTATTATCATTTATATCTTTGAAAATTCTTAGTTTCTTTAAAATACAACCTCTTTTTGTAAATTGCATTGCAAAAGTATTTGTATTAAATAAGTCATTAACAGAAATCCAACCTAAAAATCCCCCTGTATCTCTTATAGTGTAATCGTTTGATTCGGACATTTCTTCAAATGTTCTAAATCTTTCTATACTTCCACAGAAATAAACGGTATCATCAAAAACTTTTACATCAAATATATCTATGGTATCCGGAAAGATAAAGTTTCGTATTCCTGCTCTATCATTGAACAAGTAATCACCCGTACTATTTGTATATTCGTTTGGTCTTTCGTTATGAATAACTAACCTACTATAATCTTTTCCATCTGATATAAATCTTGACAATGTTAAGGAATAATACTCCGCTTCATCCTTTCCACCACGACCATTTGACCACGTAAGAGTTTTTTGAGAATGAGGTATTTCAGTAATATTCTCCCTTGTCATACACCCGTCATCAAAGACAAGATATGTAACATTGTTGGTTCCCATTGCGAGAATATCATCTGATAGACTCACTTCTTCCAATACGTCTTCTCCTGTTATGATTTGTTCTTGTGCATAGGAGAAGAACGGTAAACATACTGCCGAAATAACAAGCAGTAATGCTTTTTTTCTAAAGTTGTAATTCTTTTGCATAATTTTTTTTATTTAAATTAGGTTACAATTTTATCGCCCCAAAGATATAACATATTTTTCAGTTCACCAAATTATTTTTTACTTTTTTACAAATTTTATTTGTTTTTTGTTCCTTTTTCTTCTTCTTTTTTACCTTTTCTTATTTGAAGATGACTTGCCTCCTTTCTATTTTTTTTAATTAAAACCTCATTTTCCTATAAAGAGTAAAAAAATATGAGAAATTGATGTTTTTTTTGAAAAATTTTTCAACATATTTCTTAAGTTTTTGTTTTTCAATTAGAAAAATTTACACATCCTTTCTTATTTTAAAATAAAAAAATCATAATCTTTTTGTTTAAACTCCTCTTTCCTATATCTCTTAAAACAGCAAAAAGTCTCAAAAAATAAACAAAAAATTAAAAATTTTTTAAATATTTTTTCTAACTTATTGTTTATCAAAGAGAAAAATCTTACTTTTTATTCACAAAATTTTCATCTATACCCATAAAATAAAGTTCTAACCTTATTTTTGGGCAGTAAAAACCTTGAAAATTTCTTAAAAACAAAAAAAAATTTAACAAAAAAGAGGGGAATTTATAAAACTTAGTCCCACTTTTGCGAAATAAAGAAGTAGAAAAATAAAACAAAGTTTCACTCTCACGAAACAAAGAAAGAATTTTCTATCTCTTTGTTTTAATTTCACGAAACAAAGTTTTAGAAGAATAAAACAAAGTTCTACAAAATTAGAACTTCGTTTTATTAAACTCTTTTTTGAAATAGTTAGAATGAAATAGAATAAACAAGATATTCTCTTTACATAGAACTCTTGTTTTCAAATATGATTATCATATAGATAGCCAATTATTCAGTTTTTAGTTGATAAATATCTTCAAGGTTGCGACCATAACCATTTAAATCAAAGCCATATCCTATTATAAATGGGTCTTCTATGTTCATACCTACATATTTTACAGGGTAGTTTTCTTTAAATTTGTTAGGTTTAAACATTAGGGCGGCTATTTCAAGGCTTTTAGGTTCTAAGGCCAAAAGTTGATTTCTCAGCATTCTCATACTTGCACCTGTATCTACTATATCTTCTACTATTATAACTTCTTTGTCTTTTATGTTTTCGTTAAGACCTATAAGTTGTTTGACAACTCCTGTTGAAGAAGAGTTTTCGTAAGATGCAAGTTTAACAAACGTAATCTTTGCTTTAAGGTTAATCTTTTTAAACAAATCGGCAGCAAACATAAACGCACCATTTAAAACTACAACAAAGATTACCTCCTTGTCGGTGTAATCTTTGTTTATCTTGTCCGCTAAAGACTTTACTATAACTTCTAACTGAGAATGACTTATGTATTTTTCAAATACTTTGTCGTCTATTGTATATTCTTCCATAGTTTAATTATCAAAAATTATCTCTCCTGTTTCAGGTGAATAAACGAACTGTCCAAAATCTTTCAAACCGTTTTTGTTTACCATCATAGTATAAGACATACCTTTCTTTACTATAACCTCAAACTTATCTGCTTTGTAGTTTCCTATAGCAGCATTTTTGAAAACGAGAACTGCATTGTCAAGTATTTGTCCTTTTTTATCAAAAGCGTTTTCTTTATCTTTGAAATCATCTTTTGTTATTCTACCTGTAAGAAGAAACTTTGTGGCTTGGTCCCAATCAAGAACGGCAGCATCTTTGTATCTTTCTTCGTAAAGAGCAGGAACTGCTGCACCGTTAAGAATAATATACAATTGGGCTTTGTTGCCATCTATCATTGTAAGTTTTACATGGTTGTCTGTATATATAATAGGTATATCTGTAACTGCTTCTGGTCTGTTACCACTTACCATATCCACGATTTGTCCTTTAAGTGCTGCATCTGCCAAAGAGTCTTTCACGTGTTGAGGTACATAATCTGTTCTTAAGATTTTAAACTCTGTACGGCGGTTAAGTTGATGTGCTGCTTCTCTTTCTCCCTTTGTTTTTAGGCTATTTATATAGTCATCAGTAAGAGTTACACCCTTTGGAAATTTATAAACTTTTCCGCCAAATTCTGAATAAGTTTCTCTCATAAGTGTGCGAGGTACTCTATCGCCATAGCCTTTTGCTACCATACGGTCTGGTTCTATACCACGTGCTTGAAGAAAATCTACAACACTTTCTGCTCTTCGTTGTGAAAGAGTATCATTGGTTACTCTAACAAAAGGACGAGAATCTGTGTGAGAACCCAATTCTATAACGTATGTAGGATTATTTACAAGTATAACTAAAAGGTCTGAAAGAGAATCTTGGTATTGGTCTTTCAAATCCCATTTTGCCAAATCGTAACGAATTTCTGGTAAGACTACAGGTTCTTTTGGTATAGGGTTAAGTCTGAAATCATGAACTAAATCCTTGCTTGTAGTAAGGCCTACTGTGGATTCCTTACCCTCAGCGTTCATATAGTCTATTTGAGATACTTGTATCTTGTAATTAACGTTGTATTTTATTTGTTCTTTGCTGAAAGAGTAAATACCCTCGTTGTTTGTGCGTGTTTCCAATTGAGAATTGTCATCACCAATAAGTTTTACCTTTGCACCAGGAATAACTTGCATACTTTTATCATCTCTTACCTCTCCACTCAAAGAGAAAAACATAGGTGCACGATAAAAAGAATAAATATCGTATCCACCTGTACCACCTTCACGGTTAGAAGAGAAGTATCCGCTTTCTTCTGCTGCTATACTTTCATCTGGATTGTAATTGTAGATAAGACCTATTTCATCGTAAGGAGTATTGATAGGATAACCCATATTTTGAGGTTCGCTCCATTCTCCGTTTTCAAATTTTGTTACAAATATATCGTATCCACCCACACCTTTCAAACCATCTGAAGAATAATACAATCTGTTGTCATCTCTAAGAACAGGGAACTCTTCTTTACCCTCTGTGTTTATCTGTTTGCCAAGGTTGGTTACGTTTCCAAAAGGTTCATTTACGCTACCACGAGTTGCTTTCCATATATCATAATCTCCCTCTCCTCCTGGACGGTTTGAAGAGAAATATATCGTCAATTCATCTGAACTTACAGCAGGGTGGAAATAGTTATATGCAGTATCACCTAAATCCAACATAACCCACTGTTCTTCTTCATTATCTTTAGAATCCTTAGAATCTTTCCCTTTTTTCTTAGAACTGTCTTTGTCTTTTTTGTCTGTAGATTTAGCACCTCTTTTCTTTACAGGCTCAATAGGAGAGGAGTAAATAGCACAGTTTATTTGGTGATTCTTCTTAACATTACAACGAGAGAAATAATAGTGAGTAGTTTTGCCGTTAGTTATCTTTATTAACTCTCCCTCGTTTGACTCAGTATTTACTCCACCAACAGAAAATTCGCTTGCTTCTCCAAAAGTACCATTCTTAACCTTTGAAGCCTGATAAATATTAGAAAAATATTCACCTGTCCATGCGTCTTTATCCTTGCTTTCTGAATTGTTACGAGAAGATGTAAAAGTGATGCTTTGCGATTCGTTGTAGTTATCCCAAGATGGTTTCCAATCATTCCATTCTGTGTTAAGATTTTTTTCTTCTTTTATCTCGTGTTTAGTAGGGTTAGCCATCATTTTCTTTGCCAAAGGAATGCTTTCCAAACGTCTTTTTGCCAAAGCATCGTCTGGCACAAGTTTTAGATACTCTTTATAGTTGTATTCAGCGTTATCCCAATCTGAAAGAAAACGTTGAAAGTCTGCCATATAAAGATATATCTTAGGTTGTGTTTGATAATATTTTGCTTTTACCAAACGTTGATAAGTTTTTATTGCACGCTCTTTGTCATCAAGATAACGATAACACTCAGCTTTTTGAAATAATATTCTATCTCTTTCTTGACGATTTGCCTTTACTTTTGAATAGGCTTTATCATATAGATCTACAGCAATAAGATATTGTTTGCTATTAAAAGCTTCATCTGCTTTTTCTGTAAGACTTTGTTTCTGAGCAGAAACACTTACAGACAAAGTAACAATTGATAACAATAGAACAAAACGTTTGATATTCATAAACCTTATTATTTTCTGTTGATACACAAATTTCTATTTTCTCCGTCTTAATACAAGAACGGCACGCAAAAGTACAAATATTTTTTGACTTTCCATTGATTTTTAGAATAAATTTTATTCAAACAGTTTGAATTTTACAAAGAAAGTAGTCCCTTCTCCCTCTTTACTTATGAAGTTTATACTTCCTCCATAACTTTCTATTATAGTCTTTACTATAGTAAGTCCTATACCGCTACCTTCTGTTTTTGTGGAGAAATGAGTGTTGAAAATTTTGCTTTTATTTTCTTCACTTATTCCACAGCCATCGTCCTTTATACTAACTATACAATAATCATCTATAATTTCATTGCTTATGCATATATGACCCTCATCTTGTTCATAAAACGCTTGACAAGAATTTTTAAACAGATTATTGAATATTCTTACAAACAGTTTCTCATCTCCGCTAACAAATATAGATTCTGTGTTGTTTTCTGTGTAGTTTATACTTACATTATCTTCAGAATTGAAAAGATTTATAGCATCTTTTATGCACTTAACCAAATCTGTTTTCTCTTTCTTTAAGTCCATAGGTTTGCTATAAGTGTTCAACTCACTTGCAATATTGCTTATACTCTCTATTTGCGAGATAAGGGAAGGGGATATTGTTTTAAATTTTTCTTCAAATAAAGACGGCTTTTCCTCGTATATCTTTTGAAGATATTGTATAGAAAGTTTCATAGGAGTAAGAGGGTTTTTTATATCGTGAGCCACTTGTTTTGCCAATTCTCTCCAAGAAGATTGTCTTTCTTGTTGTTTTAACAAGTAAGAACTTTCTTCTATCTTATCCACCATAAGATTGTAACTTTCTATCAATTCGCCTATCTCATCATTGTTTTCCCATACAATCTTATCGTTTTTGTCGTTTATGTTTATTTTGTTGAGTTTTTCTTTCAGTGTTCTTAGAGGTTTAGTTATGTAATCACTAATAATGAGGAACAAGATGACAGATATATTTATCCAAAACAAAAACATATTCAAAAAACCGTTTATCATACTATTTATGTTGTCGTCCAATGATTTTTGTTGAGAAATAAATGGAATATTCAAATAGCACACAGTCTTTTCATTCAAATCATTTATAGGAGAATATGCTGCCATAAATTTTCTTTTGCCAATATTTTCTTGTAAGGAAATCATATTAGAAGACTTGTTTTGAAGATTATGTTTTGCTTCATTATTCATTCTATCAAGCAGATAACCTCCTTCAAAAATATCTCTTTGAGAAGTCGCAATCAAAACTCCATTGGTGTCAAAAATATTTATATCCGTCATAAAAGCGTTTGAAAGTTCCAACACTTTATTATCTATGTTTTCTTTGTTACCGTTATCTATAAAATATTTTTCCAATTCTAACCTTATGCTTAAAGTCTTCTCTTTCAGAATATCCGTGTTGTTTTTATTGTTAAACGATTTTATATTCCTTACACTGAAAATACCAGAGATAACAATACCTGTAACAAATGCTAAACTCAAAGTAATCAAAATACTATTTCTAAAACTTGGAGTTTTGTAACCGTGTTTGCGTAAGTTTCTAATGATGTACTCCAATCCCAACAGAATGATAAGACACAAAAAGAACAAAGAAATTGCTCCTAAAATATCATAAGGCAACCTATAAGGCAAACTCACTATATACACATTATCGTTAATTTTGTATATATAACTCAAATATTTCTCTTCGTTTTGCCAACCTTCATTGTTTATTATATCGTTTGGAGCAAAATTCTTCTCACCCACAGAGTATATAAGATTACCCTTATAGTATCTTGCGTAAGATATGTTTTCGTTCAACTCGTCCTCGTCTTCACTAAGTATGAGCGAATAGTTTCTGTTTCTTGAGTTCTTTTTCTTCAAACATTCCACAAAAATATTTGCATCATCGCTTTTGCAGAAATATATATATGTACCATTATCATCTATTTCGCTGTCTTCTACCCAACACATAGCAGAGTCTATCCTCCTTGCCGATTCTATTCTGCCTTCTGTGTAAGAGAGAATATTGACAAAATAATTTCCAGGTTGTATGAGCATAGAGTCCATATCATTGAATACCAATGCACCTATATGAAACATATCTGCAATATCTGAAAAATATGTTTCAGTTATAAACTCCTCTGCCTGAGTGTATTTTCTCTCTTCTATAAGACGAGAAAACTCCTCATTACTCTCCAATTCCAATATTTTATTTACAAAATTTGACTCCGTTTCTTGGTTTCTGTGAATGGACAAACTTTTTGCTTTTTCTTCCACTCTGTTTTTTAGTGCAATATGAGAAAAGAATTCCATAGTAAAACCGCATATTACAGAAATAAACAAGACTATTACTATTTTCTTTACTATGAAAAATTTACCTCTTTTATTTATTCTTAATAGTTTGATAGTGAGCATATAAATCCAAAAACCAACTCCTAACATTATCATAAAAGACAAAACGTTTGAGTAGATAATCTTGTTTGCGTACAGACGGAAAGAAATTTCTGAGTTATAAGAACATAACTTATAAACCATAAAAACATACATTACATAAATAGGGGAGAGTAGGGCAAGTGAGATTATTTTGTTTTTCGGTCTTTTTGTAATCAATGATATTAAAAATACACCTGTACAAAATACGCTAACGATTAAAAGACAATAGAATATGAATTTTTCCTGCTTAGAAAATTCTTTCTGGTCTATAGAAGCAAAAGGTTTGTTGTAAGAGTTGCTAATGTATTGATTTGTTATAGGATATGAACTTTTTACAAGATACAACCAAACAGTAGTAATGTTATCTTTCTTTTCACTTTTCCTAAGGTATAAACCATTTTTCAGTTCCACAAACTTGCCATCTATTAGAACGTTTTTATCTATAGGTATGCTATTTGTCTGCCAAAAAACTAAAGAATCGTTTTCAAAAACAAACTTTTCACCTAAATTTTCTATGTTGTTATAAACCTTGTCTATCTGCTTATTGTAGCGGTTTTCGTTGTTTTTGTGCCACAAACTTACAACGCACAGATAACCTATGCAAACCACATACAACAAAACTATAAACCTCAGGTATCTTTTCGTTATCTTTTTCATAGTGCAAAGATACAACAAAATCCCTGATAATTATTAGAATATCAAGTTTAAAATGCTATGTTTTTTGTTTTTGCGTGGTCTTTCTATGATAGCGGACTAACAAAAAAGTTAATAGCAAATATAGGAACAGACATACACTACACCCAAAGTGTATGTATGTTACTGTATGCTATTAAAAATTTCTCAATGAAATTTAACAAGTTTATTTTTTACTGAAACAGATTAACCAAAAATATATATATTTACTTTAGTAAATATAAAAAAGTCCGTTTTGGAGTTTTCGCCATATTTGTTTCTTAAAATAAAACTTGATTTTGCTCCATTAAAACAAAGAAATAGAATTCTAAAACAAAGTTTCGCGAACGTAAAACGAAGTTTGATTTTTCTATCTCTTTGTTTTGCTACCCTATTCTTATGACTGAAGAACAGTTTTTTAATGACGAAAAAGCAGAAGAAATTACAGACCTGCCACAGAACTTTAAAGATTTAGTTGGTCAATTATTTAAATACAAAACCACCTAACTCGTTTCCCTCTCTTTATTGGAAGCACTAATAAGGATAGTATTTTTTATAAAATTTTTTAAACCCCTCTACAGCGTCTTCTATGGAAAAACATCCCTTACAATACCTATTGAATAATAATGCTTTTAGTTCAATGGGAACCGTATCGTTTTGTGCAAAATCTCTTCCCACATATTCGAGGTATTCTTCTAATTCTCCGTCAGTATCATTTAAATTGCAAAAACTTCTCTCATAAAACCACAACATTTTTTTATTTTGTTCAGTATAAGGGTTTTCATCCTCTCCTTTGTAATATCTACAAGATTTTAATACATCTATCTTTTCCATAATTTTATGTTTTTCGCAAAAGTACAACAAAATTTTAATTAGTAATACTTTTATTTAAATTTTAACCTTAATTCTTTAATTAACAATAATTTTTATTAACTTTTCTTCCTAACACTATTTGGGTGTTTCATTGTTCTTCATTGTTTTTTGTTTTATCTATGTACTCTTTTATTTATTAGCATAGTACTTTTCCCTCTGCAATCTTATAAATTATTTTTTTCTTTTCATAATCATCATATATTGTGAATTATTTTCATTTTTTTGCGGTAAAATACAACAATTCAATTATTTTGTTGTACTTTTGCAAAATAGGAGGGGGTTGCGGAATTTCCGTCCTCTCCTGCCCAAGCGACCGAGAGGTTGCTTTTTTACACTAGAGTGTAAATATTAAAAATTTCTCATATTATTGTTTTGTTGAGAATAATTTTTTATCAAATTTAGTATCTGATATAGTTCTTGGATTTGCACTGTTTTCTGTTATGGTTGTTAGTGCTGTTTTTTGTAATTTAAAATCGTCTTTCATACTTATAAATTTTTATTTTTTTCTTTGTTAATTCAATTTATTTTTCTAATTTTGCAAACGGTACAGGTGCGGATGTGGATGTGGGCAACCCTCCGCTGGATAGTAGGTGATAGTCCTATACTGAAGTGTACACACTCCAGCCGACCCACACGCTCTGGGGAGAAGACGGTTTTTAGGACCGTCTTTTTTGGTTGTTATGTTCATGTTTGTAAATCTTCCCATCTTGTGCAATTACTATTATTTCTTTAAATCTATACCCACTAATAGATTCATAATATTGTAACCCCTTCTCTATATCCTTTCTGTGATATTTATGATATTTATCGTATATTACTGATATTTCAACTCTTTTGTCTCTTGCGTGTTTTAGGCAATTATTTACATTCTTAAAACCATCTCCTTGCGGTGTTCGTTGCTCAAAACTCACCTTAAATAAATACCCATCTGGTGTTCTCACATCTCCTGCTTCATCTTTTAATATTACTTTATAACCTTTATTTGCCAATATTTCCGCTGCTTCAATCTCCTCTGCTTTATGTTTTGCTCTGCTTTTTTCTATGGCAACATACCCGCCTCTGTCTGTCATTTTAACGCTTGAATACTTGCCACTTTTCTGCATTTGATAGACTTCCTCTTTCCTTTTATTATACTCTCTACTTCCTCGTTTCAACACCCTTGTCCCACCACTCACTTTTGCCATTATCTATAATCTTCTATCTGTTTTATTTCTGGTATTCGTGCTTCCAATCTTATTTCGTTTCCAAAGAATGCAATCGTTTCTTCTATCTTTTCAAAAGATTTTAACTTCTTTTTACAATCAATAGTAGGGGTAACATATATGGCATTATGTTTCTTGCAAAACTCTTTACATAATCTACCTCCACCATATACAACGAATAATAATGGATTATCGCTCGCAATGTATTTTGCAATCTGGTATTCATATAAAAAACGCAATGCGATTGGCACGCACAGAAATCAATATGGCATACCGCACAGCTGATTATGAACGATGGCAGGATATGGACTTTGTTTTGGGTATAGAAATACAGTTATCGGGGGCTCACCCTGAATACGATATATGCGATATTCTGCAAGGTAAATATCCAAAGTCTTTTAAATTTACAGGTTGGCACCCTCATTGTCTTTGTTTTGCTACCCCTATTCTTATGACTGAAGAACAGTTTTTTAATGACGAAAAGGCAGAAGGAATTAAAGACTTGCCACAGAACTTTAAAGATTGGTTAGAGTTTCATAAGGACGAAATAAACAAAGCAAAAGAAAAAGACAAATTACCGTATTTTTTAAAGGATAATGCAGAAATAATAAACTATTCTAACAATCTAAAAGAATATGAAAAGTTACTCAAAGATAATAATTATTACGATGTTCAAATTGATAGAACAACAGGCGGGCTGAAAGCAATCCACAAAAGACATAATTTACATAGTAATAATATCAGTAGGGAAACAGAAATACAAAACATTTTATTCAAAAATGGATATAATATTATTCTTGAGGATGAAACAAGTATAATTGACGGGATTACTATCCCTGACGGAATATTAGATAATAAAGGTGTTGAATTTGCTACAAAATATAACGGTACTCAGAAATCTTTTAAAGATGGCTTAAATCATTGTGCGAAGAAAAAGGTCAGTATTGCTCTTGTATATTTTCCAAATGGTATAAGTAGCAAAGATATATATTTAGGAATAAAATCATATAACGGATTGAAAGATAAACGTGGCTATCATCAGTTTGAAAAAATTTTTATTATTGATAAGACAAAAATAATAATACGATAAAATTTAATATATGAATTATATCCACTAATAAAAAAGCAACCGAGAGGTTGCTTGGGCAGGACGGGAGGAATTTCTTCCCACACCCTCCTATTTGCAAAAATATAACAAAAATTTTAATTAGTAATACTTTTATTTAAATTTTAACCTTAATTCTTTAATTAACCTTGATTTTTCTTCCTAATACTATTTGGGTTAGGTGTAGTTTTTGTTTTCTTCTTAGTGAAATTTCGTTTTGTTTAGTCTAATTTTTGATTTTATAGACCTAAAACTTGACTTTCAAGACTCTTTTTTACGCAAAATACTCTCTTCTGAATAGAAAAATGAAATATTTTCATCAAAAAATATTTTCTTTTATATTATTGTAATCCAATATTTTAAATCTTTGTTTTGTATGCTTTTCAACATTTTTTTGTTATTTTTCTTTGTTAGAATTTCAAAAGTTTCTAATTTTGCAACTCATTTCAAATTAAAAATAGTTAATAAAAATGTACGCAATAGTAGAAATCGCAGGACAGCAATTCAAGGTTCAAAAAGAGCAAAAGTTGTTTGTTAATCGTCTTAGTCAAGAAGAAGGTGCAAACGTTACTTTTGACACCGTTATGCTCAAAGATGTAGATGGTAATGTTACCGTTGGAGCACCAAAAATAGAAGGAGCAAGCGTAGAGGCAACTATCATCAAACACATAAAAGGTGATAAAGTTCTTGTTTTCCACAAGAAAAGAAGAAAAGGTTACCAAAAGATGAATGGTTTCCGTCCATATCTTACTCAAATACAGATAAAGGATATAAAATAAGAGTTTAACATTTAAAAAACATATAAAGTTATGGCACACAAGAAAGGTGTTGGTAGTTCAAGTAACGGTCGTGAGTCCCAAAGCAAACGTTTGGGTATAAAAATATACGGTGGTCAAAAATGTATTGCTGGTAACATCATAGTTAGACAAAGAGGTACAGTTCACAATCCTGGTGAAAACGTGGGAATGGGAAAAGACCATACATTATTTGCTTTAAAAGACGGTGTTGTTGAATTCCGTAAAGGAAGATTAGACCGTTCTTATGTATCTGTAAAAACAGAGGCTTAAGAAATTTTTTGAAAAAAAAGTTGAAAAAAATATTGCAAGTTTAGAAAATAGTTGTAATTTTGCAACCCGATTTGAAAAACTGTAATCTTTTTCAGATACAAGAATTTTGAAAATATTTTGGTAAATTTTCGTAGTTGAGAATTTACCGCTCAGTTGGGAAAAAGAGAAAAAACCGTGAGGTAATATTTCTTTGAACAACAATATAGAAAGATCATTGACAAGACGAGTAGACATACAAAAGCGAGAGCACGAGTATAGGAGAAATTAAGTAAGAGTACATAGGGGGATGCCTAAGGCTTTCAGAGGCGAAGAAGGACGTAACAAGTTGCGAAAAGTCACGGGGATTGG
>JAFUGA010000040.1 GCA_017469625.1 Bacteroidales bacterium | reverse complement strand
TTGAAGACTGTGAATAACTATTTAGAGGTTCTCTATACTGAGTAGATTTATGTTCTAAATTCTTATTCTGATAAACGTTTCTACCTTCTCTTCTTGCAAATAGTTCTTCCTGTTGTTGTATTTCTTCGTCATCAACGTAAATATCGTCTGAAACGAAACCTTGATTGCTTACTCCACAACTATTAGTCAGAACCAATACTGCTGTTGCTAATACCGATATAAAAAGGACTTGTTTGTTTAAAAATTTCATTATAACCTCCTTATTGTTACTATAATTATTTTAAGTTTTTGTATCTTTGCACCACCTTTTGATATAAAAGGAATTAAATAAAAATTATCAAAAATCATACCAAAAAATAAAATTGCGATGGCAAAAGATTTTGTAACAAGAGAAGAAAACTATTCAGAATGGTATAATGAATTAGTAACAAGAGCCGATTTAGCCGAAAATTCTTCAGTAAGAGGTTGCATGGTAATAAAACCTTATGGTTATGCTATATGGGAAAAAATGCAACATACCTTAGATAATATGTTTAAAGCAACAGGAGTACAAAATGCTTATTTTCCTTTGTTCATTCCAAAGTCGTTTTTTGAAAAAGAAGCAGAACATGTAGAAGGTTTTGCAAAGGAGTGTGCAGTTGTTACCCATCATAGATTGAGTAAATCACCTGATGGTAAAGGACTTGTGCCAGACCCTGAAGCCAAATTGGAAGAAGAACTTATCGTAAGACCAACTTCTGAAACTATTATTTGGGATACCTACCGTAAATGGATAAAATCATACAGAGATTTGCCTATTCTTTGCAACCAATGGGCTAATGTAGTACGTTGGGAAATGAGAACAAGAATGTTTTTGCGTACAGCAGAGTTTCTTTGGCAAGAGGGACACACTGCACACGAAACTTCAGAAGAGGCCGAACAAGAAACAATAAAAATGATGCACGTTTATGCAGATTTTGCTGAAAAATATATGGCAATGCCTGTTATAAGAGGAGTGAAGACTGCAAACGAACGTTTCGCTGGAGCAGTAAATACCTATTGTATAGAGGCGATGATGCAAGACGGAAAAGCCTTACAAGCCGGTACTTCTCACTTTTTGGGACAAAACTTTGCGAAAGCCTTTGACGTAAAATTCCTTTCTAAAGACAATAAGTTGGAATACGTTTGGGCTACTTCATGGGGAGTTTCTACTCGTTTGATGGGTGCTCTTATAATGACACATTCAGACGATAATGGTTTGGTTCTACCTCCTGCATTGGCACCTTTGCAAGTGGCTATCATTCCTATATATAAGACAGATGAAGAAAAACAGATGATAGATGCTCTTGCAGAGAAAATACAGAAAAAGTTGAAAGACAAAAACATTTCTGTAAAATACGATGATGATACAAAGACAAAACCAGGTTGGAAGTTCAACGAATATGAGTTTAAAGGAGTACCTGTTCGTCTAACATTAGGTGCAAGAGATTTGAAAGAAGACAAAATAGAAGTCTTTCGCAGAGATACTTGTGAAAAATCATTGCACCAAACAGAAGATATTTGCCTTTATGTAGAAAACTTATTGAACGAAATTCAAGACAATCTGTTCCAAAAAGCCTTTTCACTTAGAGAAGCCAAAACAAGAAAAGTAGATACTTGGGAAGAGTTCAAAACAGAGATAGAAAAAGGAGGTTTTCTTCTTTGCCATTGGGACGGCACAACAGAAACTGAACTAAAGATAAAAGAAGAAACAAAAGCAACTATTCGTTGTATTCCATTGGATAATGAACAGGAAGAAGGCAAATGTATATACACAGGCAAACCTTCTAAACAAAGAGTAATTTTTGCAAGAAACTACTAATAGAAAGCAAAAATCTTAAATTTTTAACACAAATAACGGTGAATTATCTTAAAAAAATAATTCATCGCTATTTTTATATAATTGATTGATAAGTTATTATATTTACATTTTTACAATAAATCTTAAAACTACTATAAAATATTATCCTCAAAGGCTCTAACCTTACCATTCTTACCCCTTATTCCATAGATATAAAACAAAGTTTTACTTTTACAAAACTTCGTTTTAATTTCGTAGAACGAAGGAAGAATTTCATAGAACTTTATTCTATTTTCACGAAACAAAGTTTTAGAAAATTAAAACAAAGAAAGAGAATTCTAAAACAAAGAGATAGAAAATTAGAATCAAGTTCTACAAAATTAAAACAAAGTTTCGTGAAAGTGAAATGAAGGTTAAACGAACTTATACAAAATGATTTATGAATTATTTATACTCTTACCATAGTATTTTATAGGTGTAAGAGTTTTTAACTGTAAAATCTTTATTTCATTGAATGAGATGTTATAACGATTACTATAAAAAGTATCTTTATTGTCGTTTTTCTTGTTAGTATCTTTTGAAATGGAATAAATGTTTCCTTTACTATGACCTGTTCTTAGTTTATTTTCTATACCACATGTAACGTTAGTACAATATATAACGTTACCATTCTTTGTTAAAACTATATTTCTAAATGATAAATCATTATCACACTGCACAAAATATGGATAAAACTCTTGCGTAATATCCAATTCCTCTCTTTGTGCCATTATTGGTAGGGAACAAACTATACATAATATATACAGTATTATATTTTTCATATTCTTTTTTTTAATTGCGATTTGATATGCAAATATAGTCAAAATTTCGGATAATATTCTATAAGTGTGTAAAATAATTTTTGTTTTTATGATTAAAGTAGTAAATACATAGGGTTTTATTGCGAAGAGATTATTTGATAAAACAAATTTATAGAAAATATTTTTGATAGTATCTTGTTTTTTATTATTTTTGCACGACTTAGTTTAACAAAATTTTTTGAAAATTATGAAAAATCAATTTCACTTAGTGGCAACATTTTTAGTTTGCCTATTATTTGCAAGTTTTGGTTACTCACAAGTATCACCAGAACTTATAAAACAGAAAAAAGCAGAACTTTTGAAACAAAGAGAGTCTATGACAAGGGAGCAAATAAACGAGATTTATGCTCAACAAAACATAACAAGAAGACCTGTTATGCCAAAAGTTTCAAAAGAACTTCTATCTACTGAAAGCACTATTGCAAAACCTATGAACAAGAGTGCAAGAGCTTTAACTTCTATACCAGAAGATGCTATCTTTCCTATAGAAAGCGATGAAGTGCAAGCTATACTTATGACTTGGATGTACGACACAAGAACAGTAAATGGAAACCAAACTGCAAGTCAAACATTTGAAGGAAAAGGAACAGAGGGTTATTATAGTTACAATCTTGTGGATGTTTATAGCGTTCCAGATGTTGCAACTAATTCAGACTATGCAAAACTTTTTGCAGAATTGGCCAATGGTATTCAAAAACATACTCAAGTTTGGATAAACGTTTGGAGTGCTGAAGATAGCACAACTATAAAAGAGTTTATGGAACAGAGAGGTACTCCTTTGACAAACTATAGATTCTTTGTACACCCAGGAAACCAATTCTGGTTCAGAGATTTCGGTCCTATGGCTTTCTATTATGGAGATAACGATGATTTAGCCTTCTTAGACTTGGAATATTATCCCGGAAGACCTTTAGATGATGCACTTCCTATTTTGATAGCCGAAGATTTGGATATACCTGTTTATTATTCAACTATAGAATATGAAGGTGGAAATATTCTTTTAGACGGATTAGGAACATTGGTTACTACTTCTGCTTTGTATGGTAACAACGAAGACGAATATGGACAGGCTTTTTTATCACCTAACAGTTATTATGGCTGGAATTATTCATCAAAAACTCCTTTGACTCAAAGTCAGGTGGATGACAGTCTAAGAAATATTCTTAATCTTTCTAATCTTATAGTTTTCCCTAAACTTGACTATGATGGAGGAACAGGTCATATAGATTTGTACTGCGATATGTGGGAAGAAACAGGCTTTGTTGTATCTCAATATCCTGAAAGTATGTCAAATTTTTCAGATGCTCAAAAAGTAGCAAGCAACCTTGACTCATTGAAAAACACAATAGACTATTTCGGAAATAAATATTTTGCTTCTCGTATTCCTCTTCCAGCAAAAAATAATGGAACTTTTTATTCTTCAGACCAAGAATACAACGATTCTTATACACGTGCGTTCTCTAATCATACTTTTGTAAATGACGGTATTATACAACCTGTTTTCTATGATTCTACTGCAACAACTGCGGATAAAAAAGGTGATGTTGCTGGTAATCTTGCAGCATTGGAAATAATGAAACAAGCATATCCAGGCTATACTTTTGAAGAAGTAGATGTAAGAAAGTTTGATGCTTATGGTGGTGCTATTCACTGTATTACTAAACAAATACCTGCTGAAAACCCTGTAAGAATTTATCATCAGCCTATACGTTACATAAATATGAGTGAAACACCTATGCAAAACGCTACTTTGAATATATTATCTCAAAATAAGAGTGGTATAGCAGGTGTTAAGGTGTTCTATCGTCATTCTAACGAAACAAACTTCTCTGAAGCAGAATGCGTTTCTTTGGGAGATAATATGTATAGTGTAGATATTCCTTTGCAAGAAAATGCTACAAAAGATACAATATATTATTATATATCTTCTACTTCAAACAACGGTAAAACTATAACAAAACCTATGACTGCACCAGAAGGATATTATACTCTTGTATATGGAACAGAGATAACAGGTGTTGTTCAAGAAGATGTATATGGAAATGGTAGCACTACTTGGTTAGGATTGCAAGAAAATTCTCAATCTCTTCTAAATGGAATATCAGAGGTTTATCCAAACCCTGCACAAAACGAGATAAAGGTAACATTACCTCAACTTAAACAAGATTTGTATTACAGAGTTATGAACCTAAAAGGACAAGTAGTAATGCAAAACAAGATAGGCAAAAACGAAACAGAATTGCAAATGAATGTTTCTTCTTTGAAATCTGGTAACTATTGGATTTACTTCACAGATGGAAACCTATCAGCAGTAAGAAAACTTGTTATAGCAAAATAATAATTTGTTTATAACAAAGCAATATAATGTTATAACAAAATCATAATTGTTTATAGCAAGGTAATATAAACCTTTCATAACACAACAGGAATAAGTCCCAAAACTTATTCCTGTTTTTTGTGTATAATTCATACTATTTATATAACAAAAGAGGACGGTTGCGTACGTAACCGTCCTCTTTCTTTTTAATCCTTGTTTTAATGGAATATCTACTCTTACGGCAATTGTGATATTTGTTAATTTTGACGCAAAGGTCGTCTTAATCCTTGTTTTAATGGAATATCTACTCTTACAAATATAGAAACCTTTTTGGTTGATTTAATATAGTCTTAATCCTTGTTTTAATGGAATATCTACTCTTACCTCTCTTCTAAAGAAGCTAAAAGTCTTCGAATAAAGTTGTCTTAATCCTTGTTTTAATGGAATATCTACTCTTACTGTATAAAAAGATGAATAATAAATTTAATCCAGCCAAAGTCTTAATCCTTGTTTTAGTGGAATATGTTCTTTTATGTAAGATGAAAACAAGTGAAATAGAAAAGATAAGAAAGTCTTAATCCTTGTTTTAGTGGAATATGTTCTTTTATTAAGACCATCATAACCTATATCTTGGTATTGACGAGTATTAATCCTTGTTTTAGTGGAATATGTTCT
>JAFUGA010000039.1 GCA_017469625.1 Bacteroidales bacterium | reverse complement strand
GAAACTATAGACAAGGCTGCAAAAATACTTTCTTTGCCTTATCCGGGAGGACCACATATAGACCGTTTAGCAAAGGAGGGCAAACCTGTTTTGCAGTTTGCAAAGACTAATATACCGAACTATGATTATAGTTTTTCTGGTCTAAAGACAAGTATTTTATATACCCTAAGGGATAAGTTGAAAGAAGACCCCGATTATATTACAAAAAATATCAATGATATAGCCTGTTCAGTGCAGTTGGCTGTTGTAGATTCTTTGTTGAAAAAATTTGAAAAAGCCATCAAAGACACCAAGATAAAAACCATAGCCATAGCGGGAGGAGTTTCTGCAAACTCTCTTTTGAGAGAAAGATTTACTCAATTGGGAGAAAAATATGATTGCAAAGTTTTTATTCCTAAGTTTTCATATACAACAGATAATGCAGCCATGGTTGCAGCCTGTGCTATGTTTAAATACAAGAGGAAAGAGTTCTCTTCCATAGAATTGACTGCATACGCAAGATAAGAGTATGAAGATTTTTCTTATAGGTTTTATGTATTGTGGTAAAACAACGGTTGGAAAAAAGATTTCTAAACTGTTGGGGTGTCCTCTTATAGATACAGACAAATACATAGAGGAGAAATTAGGTGAAAGTGTGGAAGATATATTTAAAAACAAGGGAGAAGCATTTTTCAGACAACAAGAAACACTTTGTCTTTATGATATAAAGAAAGAAGAAGATATTGTAGTATCTACAGGAGGAGGATTGCCTTGTTACAATGATAATATTTCTCTTATAAAATCTATGGGAAAGAGTCTGTATTTGGAAATGACACCTTCGCAAATCCTTTCTCGTGCAGAGAAATCTCATAAGTCAAGACCTCTTATGCAGTCTATGAATAAGGAAGAAAAACTCTTATATATAGAAAAAACACTGAAAGAAAGAGAACAGTACTACAACCAAGCAGATATACGTATAAATGCTTTCAGCCTCACAAACTTTGAGTTGGAAATAACAATAGAAGAATTACTTAGAACGAATCGTAATGTATCCTATTAGCATCAAACTTATCTTTTATCATTGGCTCTTTTGCTGGGTAGCCAAGCGGAATAATAGATAATACTTTGATGTTTTCTGGTGTTGGAACGAAGTTTTGTACCACTTCTTGCCTATCTTCATAAGGATAAACCGCTGTCCAAACAGAACCTATTCCTAATTCAGTAGCGGCTATTAAGATATTCTCTGTAGCAGCACAGGCATCTAACATCCAACAATCAGGAGAAATATCCTTGTCTGCACAAACCATTATAGCCTTATTTGCAAACCTAAGCATAGAAGCATATTTCAGATTTTCACCTAAATGAGTCATTATCACCTTATCTTCTAATACTATAAAATGTAAAGGTCTGCTATCTTTAGAACAAGGTGCAGAAAAACCAGCATTAAGCAGTAGGTCTATCATTTCTTGAGAAATTTCCTTGTCTTCGTATCTTCTTACGCTACTCCTTTTTAAAATATTATCTAACATACGTTTTTTCTTTGTTTATTTTACAACTAAGTTTATATCCTTTGTTTTGCAACGAACTTTTAGCCAATTGAGTAAATTTTCTTTTTCTTTGGTTTCAAATAGTTTCTTATCTTTGACAGATACTATTGCATATATTTTTGTGTTTTCTATGTTATTATTCATCTCTATTTCGTTTGTCTTCATTATAGATATAGTAGAAATATTCGGATACAAGACTTTTATCTCGTCTTTTATCATAGTAGAAATATCATCATAAGTTTTGTAAGAGTTAAGCGAGTCTTTAAGTTCTTGTATCAACTTTTCCTCCTGTTGTAACATAGTTCTATAATCTATATTACCTTCTCCTATTACCGCCTCTGAATTAGTCCCCTGAATGACTTGCAGTTTATATTTATCCATCTTGTAGAAGGTCATCTTTTTTTGTGCAGAAACTATGGACGTATCGGCTATTTCTCTTCCTACTGCTATGATACTCAAAACAGAATCCTTTTTATTTATATCAAAAGATAGGATTTGAGTACCAGATTGTTTTATTTCCTTGTTTATAAAGTTCTGAACGTTGTTTTTAAACAAACTCTTATCTATTATGTTTATAGTCATAAAAGTAGCAGGTATCATAGTAACAAAAATTATTATTATCATATACCTACCTACCCTCTTTCCTCTTTCTTTATCTATGAAGACTTTTTGTTCAAACTTCATAAGCCTAACACCTAAATAAGTAGAAAGGGCAATGAAAACAGTATTTATAAAAAACAAATAAAAAGCACCGAAGAAATAAGAAACATTTCCTGTAGCCAAACCAAAACCTGCTGTACACAAAGGAGGCATAAGGGCTGTGGCAATAGCCACTCCAGGTATAACGTTTCCTTTTCCTTTTGTACAAATAGCAACCACACCAGCAGCACCACCAAACAAGGCTATAAGCACATCATACAGTGTAGGCGATGTTCGTGCAAGAAGTTCGCTTTGTGCTTCGGATAGTGGTGAAATAAAGAAATAGACCGTGGCTGTTATGACACTGATTATAGTAGCAATAAAATAATTTTTAAATGAACGTTTAAACAGTTCAAAATCGTGAATACCTATTCCGAAACCCATACCTACTATAGGTCCCATCAAAGGAGAGATAAGCATAGCACCTATTATGACGGCTGTAGAATTGACATTCAATCCTAAAGACGCCAAAAATATAGCAAAAATCAAAACCCAAAGATTTGGACCTCTAAAAGAGGTGTCTTTTTTTACACTTTCTATTACCTGTGTTTTGTCTTCCCTATCTCTTACTATAGAAAAATATTTCTTAAGTATTACCACAATTTTTCTTACGTTCATATCTTATACCCTTTCTTTGATTTATAACGAAGTTTTTTGCATTTTCTTATCATGTATATACATTTGCAAACTGTTAAACAAATTTTGGAAAACGGCATACGCAGCAGCATACATAGTAGTTAAAGGATTAGAAAAGTAAGTATAAGCCATCCATATTCCCAAACCTGTATTCTTTTGTCCTATTGCTTGAGCAACGACTACTTTTTCGTCGACTTTGGTTCCTAAAATCCTACCTAAACCAAACTGAAACACGCACATAAACAAAGCCAAAACTACCATAATAATTATTTCATTAAGATATACTCCTCCCATATTTAAAACAGAATATCCCGTTGCAGCCATATTTATCATTAAAGCCAAAGACCAAAACAATATACTCAACCAATCATAGTTTCTTAACTTGTAAGCAAATCTCGGAGTAAATCTTCTAAGCACCACTACTGCAACAAGTGGAAATATAACTATAGGAAACAACTTTCCTAACAAAGTAAGAACAGACATAATAAAAGACATATCTGAAGATGTTTCAGCTATAGAAAACATAATAGGTGCTACTATGGAGATAAGAAAATTATCCAACAGAGTATGAACAATACATATTTCTTTGTTTCCTCCCAATGCAGTTACCACAGCAGAAGAGGCCGCAGCCACAGGACATATTACACCCACCAAAACACCTTGTGCAACAATAGGTTTAAATATTAGGTAGCAAATAGTATAAGAAACTATAGAGATAAAAAGATGTAAAAACAAAAGAAGAACATTTAGTTTAGTAATCCTTAGTCTTCTAAAATGCAATCCACTATAAGCGAAAAACAAAACGAAAAATATAAGTACAGGAACAAGATGAATAAACACAGAAATCCACTTACAAAAACCTACTCCCAAAATTATGGCTATAGGTAACATCAAACTTTTATATTTTTTCAAAAACATAATAGATTAGATTTTGTGTTTGCAATGTATTTTCACTGCAAAGGTACAATATTATTTCAAAAAAATGCTCCGTTTGTTTATGTTAATATAAAATAGTCAAAACTTGAGGGGACTTTTATTTTATTATACATTATGTAAAAGAGAAGAAAATATAGTTTTTCACTATTACATAATGGTATTATGAAACATTAGTAGTTTATTTTCAATGAAATTCTTTTTTTTTTAGTACTTTTGCAAAAAATTGTTAAAATATTATAAATAGATAAATAAGTATTAGTATGAAAAAACAAGATTTTGTATTTATTTTATGCGTATTGGTATTTGCATCTTTGTTTATCTTTGTGCAACCTTTAAATAGTTGGTTTATGGATTGGTCTGCTGCAAAAGATTGGCGTGCTTTTGTTTTAGCATTTCTAAAATTCGGCATTTTAGCAACTATGGGTGAATGTATTGGACTAAGAATTACACAAGGAGTTTATAACAAAAAAGGATTTGGAATCTTACCTCGTGCTTTGGTTTGGGGAGTTTTGGGTTTGTGTATAAGTATTGCTATGGGTATATTCGCTTCTGGTAGTTTTGGATTTTTAAATCAATGTGGTTTAAACATATCTCCAAACACTCTATCACAAGAACCTTTCTTTACTCGTTTGTTATATGCTTTCACTGTTTCAGTTTTGATGAATACTTTCTTTGCTCCTGTTTTTATGACTGTACATAAAATAACAGATACACACATACAAAACACAGGAGGAACACTTAAAGGATTTTTTACACCAATACCAGCAAAGAAAATAATATCTGAGATGGATTGGTCCCGTCAGTGGAGTTTCGTATTTATGAAAACTATACCTTTCTTCTGGTATCCAGCACACACACTTACATTTTTGTTACCGGGACAGTACAGAGTATTGTGTGCAGCCTTATTAGGTGTGGCTTTAGGTATTATTCTTTCACTTGCAAACTTGAAAAAGAAATAATTTTTTTGAACAACTATGGATTACAAAGCAGTAAAGGGAACAAGGGATTTTCTTCCTGTTCAGATGCAAAAAAGAAACTATATCTTTGATACAATAAAGAGTGTATATAAGTCGCATAGTTTTCTTCAGATAGAAACTCCTGCTATGGAAAATCTTCAAACCCTTATGGGTAAATATGGAGAAGAGGGCGACAAACTTTTATACAAGATATTGGATTCTGGTAAGTTTCTAAGACAAGAAAAAGTAGAAGAATTTTCTCAACATATAAACAACTCAGAAATAAACAAGGCAACAAAGATGATAGCAGAAAAGGGATTGCGTTATGATTTGACTGTTCCTTTTGCTCGTTTTGTTGTCAATCATCAAAATGAAATAACTTTTCCATTCAAAAGGTATCAAATTCAAACCGTATGGAGAGCCGACCGTCCTCAAAAAGGCAGATACAGAGAGTTTTATCAATGCGATGCTGACATAATAGGTTCAGATTCTTTAATGAATGAGATAGAACTTTTGCAGATAATAGACGAGGTTTTCAAGACTTTCGGATTAGGGGTTGTCATAAAAATAAATAATAGAAAAATTCTATCTGCTATTTCTGAAGTTTTAGGAAAACAAGAACAGATAATAGATATTACCGTTGCAATAGATAAGTTGGACAAAATAGGTTTGGACAATGTACTGAAAGAATTGGAAGAAAAAGGATTTACAAAAGAAGACTGCGAAAGAATAAAACCACTTCTTTTGATAAAGGGAGAAAATGAAGAAAAACTATCCGAGATAGAGAAAATAATATCTTCTTCTGATATAGGCAAAAAAGGATTAGAGGAACTAAAGTATGTGTTGGACAAAGCAAAGAAAATAGGTATAGAAAACATAGAATTTGATGTTACATTGGCAAGAGGTTTGAATTATTATACAGGTGCTATTTTGGAAGTAAAAGCAAAAGATGTGGAAATGGGAAGTATAACCGGTGGAGGTAGATATGACAACCTTACAGGTATATTTGGTTTGCCTAATATCTCAGGTGTAGGTATTTCTTTCGGAGCAGACCGTATCTATGATTGTTTAGAGGAAAAAAATCTCTTCCCTCAGAACATACAAACAACAACTCAAGTTCTGTTTGTGAATTTTGGTGAAAATGAAAGTAATTATTGCATAGAATTATCCAAAGAACTTAGAAAACATAACATTTCTTGCGAAATATACCCCGATACTGCAAAACTGAAAAAACAGATGAAATACGCCAACGACCGCAATATACCTTTCGTTGTTTTGATAGGAGAAGAAGAACTTGTAGCAAAACAACCTTTGGTTAAAAATATGATAAGTGGAGAACAAACAAAGGTTTCACAAGAAAAGTTTTTAAACTATTTTCTATAAGTAAAATATTTGCAATATGATAAACAAAAAGACCACTCTTTTAATGGTGGTCTTTTCTTTTTGTGTTTAAGATTTCTAAACTTATATTTTGATAAAGCATTTCTTCCATTCTATCTTCTTCTACGTGAAGAGGAAGGAACATTATCGCTGATGTTATATCTGTATACTACTTCAAACATTATAGGACGGAACTCTCCTTTGCCACTATTTTCGTACGGATAGAAACTTATTTTGTTTAAACCAAGTGAAAAACGAAATATCTGTACAGAGTTATCCCCTAAAATGCTCCATAAATCGCTTGCATTAAACCCTATTTGAATAACACCCGAGAAATAATTAAGTTTGTCTGTCTTATAAAAGCCTACTGAGTTTGAAATATATTGGGAATATTGCACACCTATATCTACAGTAGCTCTTTCACCATGATAACCTATAAAAGCAGGTATATCCACATAGTGCATAAAGCCATTAAAATCAAAATCGTTAAGATACCAAGGCGAATACTGAGGATTAAGACTTACGGCGAAATAATCATTCAACCCATACATCACATAAGCCCCCGGCAACACTGTCATCATAAAATATTTATCCGAACCAGAACCACTTGAATTTAATAGATTAAGTCCTGCACCAAAAGAAATACCCCAATCTATTTGTCCTTTTCCTGTAGGTTGTGCAAAGGAAGAAACAAATGCACAAACCACTACTAATAAAACTGTTATTTTTTTCATCTTTGTATTATTTTAGTTAATATTTATTATTCCCATAGAAACATCTTTTTTACCTCTGGAACCAAGGATTATCTTTCCCTTTTCTTTTTCGTGTGTCATAGTAGTAGAAATCATAGCCTTAGCATCTTTATAAGTAATAATATTCTCACTTTCTGCTTTTCCGTCCGGGGTTATCTTCAATATACGACTAACAATCTCTTTTGGTTTATTGAAATATTCTACATATGGAGTTGTATGTATTTTTCCTGAAAATTCATCGTCTTTTCCGTCCGTGTTATATATAGCATATACATTATTATTATATGTATAGAAGATTGGCTTTTCATAATCTGTTCTTTGTATTCGGTATTGCACCACATATTTAGTTGAACGAGAAATAAGTTGTGAATAAACCAAATCTTTTTGTTTAGGATTTACACAAAGGACATAAAAATTCCTATCAAATTTTTCTAAATATCCCGGAGATTTTGCAGGCTCTACCCAAACAGAAAACATATCTTTTACTATGCAAACAACGTTTCCATTATCCAAAGTCAAAAAATCTGAAATGTTCCACACTGCTTGGTCTTTTGCTTTCTTCTTTTCAGAATTACTCATCTTTAGTGTAAAAGAAGAAGTTGAAATTACTTTAGACTCTCTCAAAGAAAAAGTTAAGGTTTTAAATTCATTGTCAGTTATCAATCCCACAAGCACCATATCATCTTTAAGAGGACAAAGTCCTGCTTCGTCTATCTCTTCATTGTATTCTATTATTCTTCGGTAGTTATCTTCTTTTGAAGAGTAGGTTATCCACAAACTCTCTGATTTATCTTTCTTATCACTCACATTTTCATAATAAGAACAAAGTGTATAAACCTCTCCGTTGTCTGTAATCAATATATCTCTTATCCACATATCTGCTACAGTCTGGTTTTTCAAATCTTTAGACCAAAGAAGATTGAAATCCTTATCAAAAACATTCAAAGACATATTCTCTATATTCTTTTTCTTCTTGTCCCACTGATATACAACGAATAGATGGTAGTTTTTGTTTTTAGAAGAGTAATAGGAATGTGTATTTTTCTTGTCAAAAGTAAGCAAAGTTTTAGTTTTCTGCTGTGTGAAAGAGTTTTTATCTACATACGATATAATAATATCTCTGTTTTGACTATTATCCTTATTTTTATCCTCATAGATAAAAGCAGGTTCATTACTTGTAACACAAGTTGTTATAAGACTATTTTTTGGAAAAGTAATAAAATCTTTTCTTTCGTTAAAATTATTGGTATCTGTGAAAGAAAAGAAACCTATTCTATTAAATCTACCAAGATAACCTCCTGTTAC
Organism: Bacteroidales bacterium; assembly: GCA_017469625.1. GTDB lineage: Bacteria > Bacteroidota > Bacteroidia > Bacteroidales > P3 > Scybalousia_A. Next base: position 5,037 of record JAFUGA010000039.1, on the reverse strand, counting down.
ATAATAACCAAAGGAGTAATAATCCTTGCCATCTATGTTTCCCATATAATCAAAACGTGTCTTGTTATGGTCTTCGCAAGTGTAGAAATCTCCCCATTGAACTTTCTGACCATAAGAGAAAGCAACACTCAACAGTAAGGAGAAAAATAATAGTCTCTTTTTCATATTTTTAGGTGTTTTTCTTGCAAATGTATGAATTATTTTTTATACGGGGGGGGGTTAAATTATTTTTCAAAAATATTTTTATTCTCTTTATTATTAAGAATTTACTATATATAAAAAACTTTTTAAATTCTTCTTTTTTAGATATAAACTCGTCTATTTCGGTATAAAAACACTTCTTCCCAAACCTATTTTCACACTCTCCTTTTTCTAAAAAAAATTATCATTCTCTATTTCGCCATAAAAAGGAGTATTTTTTTCAAACTACTTCTTTGTTTTAGAAAATAAAAACAAAGTTCTAATCTCACGAAATAAAGTTTTAGAAAAATAAAACAAAGAGATAGAATTCTAAAACTTTGTTTCGTGAAATTAAAACAAAGAAGTAGAAAAAAAACTATTTTGTAATAAAAAAATTCTTTGTATGTATGATTATTTTTATATCTTTGCAAATATGATTTCAGACGTTAAGATAAAATATTTAGATAAGTCCATTTCACATCTAACCCCTTATTTATTAAATATTTATAGGGGGGGGGGATTTTAGTAATTTAACAAATATTACCTTCAACAAATTATCCATTGCATACAAAAGACTTTCTATCAGTCTTTGTGTGCAATGGTTTGTTATATACCCCTACAATCTCAAAAAAATAAAATACAATGAATAGCAGTGTAAATCAAATAACTTTACCGATATGGTTAGATAACTATATTTATAATGAATTAGGTGGCAAATATTGTAAAGTTAATTCAGATATGACGGTTATTGATTGGGACAAATCAAATATACTTAATTATTTAGGAACCTATTTTCCTCGTTCCTATGCAGAAGCCATTTATATATTTAATGGACTTTTTAACAATAGAGATATTGATTTTTCAGATAAAGAAGAATTAAATGTTTTTGATTTTGGATGTGGAACAGGTGGTGAAATAATAGGATTATTGACAGTAATAGTAGACAAATTTGAAAATATAAGAAATGTAAACATATCTGCATTTGATGGCAACCATCATTCTCTAAGACTTTTTGAAAGAGTATTAGAAAACTTTAAGAAAGTTAATAATCTTAAATTATCAATAACACCTCGTATTATACCTACAAAGATAGATGATTTTTATGATATGTCTGTATTGGAAAGTGTTATTGACAGTAATTTTGATATTATTATGACGTTCAAGGCTATCTGTGAATTTGTAACAAAACAACAGTTTGAAAGCAAAAATCCATATAAACATTTTATAGATACTTTTATTTCTAAAATAAACAAAAATGGGTTGCTGTTGATAGAAGACGTTACAACAAAAAATACAGTCTCACAAGAATGGCTTGTTGAAATATTGGATAGAGCGATTATGAATTATAATATAATAAATAGAAATTCCGATTATAATCAAGCAATTTTTGTATCACATTCAAAAAAGGAAAATGATGTGAGCAAGGTTGCATGGAGAATAATAAAACAATAAAATATATGGCAAAAAAAGATTGGATGATAAGGGAATCTGAATTAGATGATGACCAAATACAAATACTACAGGCTACATTGGATAAGTCTTGTGTAGTTTCAGGGTGTGCAGGAAGTGGAAAGTCTGTACTTGCATTGATAAAAGCACAACGAATACAAAAAGAAAAAGGAGATGATTATCAAATAATAGTTTTTACAAAAGCGTTGTGTAGTTATATGAACTCTGGACGAGAACTTTTAGGGCTGAAAAAACAATTTGATTATCATTGGCATTGGAAAAATAGAAAAAATTGTCCTTCATCTGATTATATAATTGTAGATGAAATACAAGATTTTACAAAAGAAGAAATTTTTGATTTTATCCATGCTACCAAAAGAAACTTTTTCTTTTTCGGTGATACTGCACAATCTATTTATGAAGGTTTAAAAACAACAATACCTGTAAAATATATAAATAGATTATTTCCTTTCGGAAAAGAACCTAAAGATTGGGACTTATATAGAAATTATAGGTTACCATTGCCTGTTGCAAAAGTAAGTAAATATATTGGATTAGATTTAGATGCATGGGAAGAAAATGTGTATAAAAGTAGAGAAAGAGAAATTCCTCGCTTTTTAGAATATCCAAATATGGAAGAACAAATAAAAGCTATAGTAAAAATTGTAAAGAATTTGAATTTGACAGATGTAGGAATATTATTACCTCATAATCAAATTGTTGAAGAAACAAGTAATATATTAAATAGTTACGATTTATCCCATGAAGCCAAATGGGAAGATAAGAGTAATTGGAGAAACAGTGTAAATTCATTAAATTTCAATACAACAAATCCTAAAGTAATGACCTATCATAGTGCAAAAGGATTACAATTTGAGGCAGTGTTTTTACCATGTATAACTCATTTATCAGATGATGAAAATAGAAAAATATCTGAACAAAAGGCTCTATATGTAGCAATGACACGAACTTATAGATACTTATATGTAATGTACTCTGGTGTATTACCTTATCCATTATCAAATGTACCAAAAGAATTATATAAAACAACTGAAATAGACGAAGTGGAGGAAATATAAAATGACAAAGAAATTATATATACCAACAAGTTCATTAAATTTTAATAACATACTTTCAAGTGAAAGTATATCTCCAAAATCTTTTTACATAGAAAGAAATTTTGGCACTAAACGTTTTGAACTTATAAATAAGAATAATATTGAGAATTGCATAATATTATATGAGGAATTTTCAAATTTTGATATACCGAAAAGTGATAGAGAAAACCACCCTCTAACTATAGAAATAGCTGTAAATGATAATTTTATTGAGAAACTTAATAAAATAAAAGAGGGTATATATGCATGCACTTTTACAATAAATATAAATCCATGGAATACTCGTTTTATATTTTTTTCTGAAAATGATAAAAACATTGCCTTATCTTTGTCAGATTCTAATATTGAAACAAAACCAAATCTATATTTGAAGAAAATATTTGTAGAAGAAAGACCTAAAAAGAATTATGAAGTAATAAATCATTCTTCAGTAATCAATATAGATGAGATAAAAAAGGATTTTAGAATAAACAGACTTAAAGGTTTTCTATATGGTTATTATATAGGTACTTTATTATCAACAACTAAAGAAAATGTTGAAACTTTATCTACCTATAGAGAAATTTACGATATTTTTGTTTCTATACTCTCAACTAATTCAGATAGAAAACCTAATACCAATCAAAATAAAAAATTAGATAGTTTATTTAACAAATTATCATTGCGTAGTAAATTATATAATTGTATTTCAAGTATATTAAGCAATTGGTGGGCAGATAAACTTTTAAAAATCATATATCCAATTATAAATAGATACATATCACATCAAGACCTTAATAAAACAGAAATACTTAAACATCTTTCTGAAACAGATAATCAAGAAGAAAACAAGGCGATTAAGTTAATTGAGGAGAAAATATTTGATATAGATAATAATATTATAGAAAATAATTCTGTATTTCTATCCGTTTCTGATAAAGAAGTTATAATATCCGATGAAAATTTGAAAGAAATAAATACTCAACTTATTCAAACAGATATGGATAAAAAAGTTTTTATTGCTTGGATAAATAGAATATTTCTATCAGGCAACTATGAGGGTAAGATAAATATAGAGAAAATAGATTTTTCTAAAAATTTAACCTATTGTGCAAAGGATATATACGCTGATAGTTGGGAAAAGAGTCCTATAAGAAAGAGTTTAAATGATTTAAGAAAACATCTTGTAGGTAAGGAATTTGATTTTAATTGGAATAATTACTTATTGTCTTCTCTCGCTGCTTTTATAATAAAAGGTGAAGATTGGGAAAAATTACTTCATTTTTGTCAATCCAAAGGTATGTATGATTATAGACTATCTTTTGCATTCTATGGAGCGTTTAAAGGTTTTGCAAATATGGAAAGAAATTTTACAGACATATTATACACAAAAAATAAAAATTATGTATCTGAAGTTTATAAAGAATTTCATAGACAATTATTTGAAGAAGAAATCGTTTCAGATAAAGATAATAAAGACAGCACTATATTAAAAACAGAAATCCAAAGTGTAAAAGTAGAAAATAGTAATACTTTTGCAGAAAAAGTATGGAATACTGCAAAGTCTTCTAAAAAATCTCCTCTTACACCAAAGGAAAGAGAGGGTATAGAATGCAATGAAGATGGACGAAAATTTATAGAATTAGATAATCAAATACATAAAAAAGAAAGCAATATAACCAGTAATGATTGTACTGCTGTAGTAACTACTAATAACAAAGTTCATGATGTTGTATCTAAGTCTATAAATGAATATAAAACTTCAGGAAAAAAAATTAAAGAAAAATATATTGAAGAGTTGAAAAACATTAGCAATAAGTGTCTTAATTTAAATGATTTGAAAAACAAAGTACGCATTAAAAGGAATGAGCTTATTCTAATATTAAAGAAGAACATAGATGACGAACTATATGATAATAATCTATTCTCTAAGAAACATTTTCTTGATGATTTAGATGATATAATGAAAAAATTTTCATCAGAGCAGAAAGATAGATTAAAAGAAAATTGGGATTATACAAAAGAGGAAACTAAATCTAAAAAAGATCATATTGACCATTTTATTAATCTTTGCAAGAAAGAAGGAAAGGGCGAATTAAAATCTAAAATTTTAAATGGAGTTTTTACTGAAGATATCGCTGATATATTCAGTAAAGAATTGATAGATAAATATGAATAGTCAATCACCGATAATAATATCTGCTTCTCGTTCCACAGATATTCCTGCATTTTATACTGAATGGTTTATCAATAGGATAAAATCGGGGTATTGTATCTGGTATAATCCTTTCAACAGACAACCCATAAAGGT
>JAFUGA010000022.1 GCA_017469625.1 Bacteroidales bacterium | reverse complement strand
TTCAGTCCTCTGCTCTACCAACTGAGCTACGACGCCATCTCTTTTTTTGATTTTTTGAGATTGCAAAGGTATAAACTTTTTATATACTGACCAAATATTTTTAAATAAATTTTCAGATTTTTTCTTAAACTTCCCTCTATTTATATAGAAAAACACAGTATAGACAAAAGGTTTTAGGGATATATATGTTGTTTTTAAAATTAGTGTTTTTTATATGAAGTTTGTAGTTTTTTACTCTAATATTGTTATATATAAATCGGTTAAGATAGATAATTTGAAAAATTGTTGTAAATTTGCACAAATAAGAACGTGTATTAAATAAGAAATAAAAAATAATAGATTATGGATTTCAATAAAGAATTTAACTTGTACGCTGTTAAACACAGAGGATTAAATGGTTTAACATTGGATAGATACAAAAAGTTTTACGGATTGACAAGTACTTACTCTAAGGTTCAGAGTGCATATATCAACCCTACCATTATAGAAGAAAGACAATTGAACGTTGCACAGATGGACGTTTTTTCAAGACTTATGATGGACAGAATTATTTTCCTTGGAACGGCTATTGATGATGATGTTGCCAATATTATTCAGGCACAACTATTGTTTTTAGAGAACACTGACAGAGATAAAGATATTCAAATATACCTTAATTCTCCTGGTGGATATGTACAAGCCGGATTGGGTATTTACGATACTATGCAATTGGTTAAACCAGATGTGGCTACAATATGCACAGGCTTGGCTGCAAGTATGGCATCTGTTCTTTTGTGTGCAGGAGCCCCAAAGAAGAGAGCAGCGTTGAAACATTCCAGAGTAATGATTCATCAACCAATGGGAGGAGCGCAAGGACAGGCTTCAGATATGGTAATAGCAGTACAAGAAATACAAAAAACAAAACAAGAACTTTACACAATTATTTCTCAACATAGTGGACAGCCTATTGAAAAGATAGAACAAGATGGAGATAGGGACCATTGGTTAACTTCTCAAGAGGCTTTGGAATATGGAATGATAGACGAAATAATGGTGAGAGAAAAAATAGAAACAAAATAGTAATATGAAATATTGGTGGATAATTTTCCCTGTTCTTTGCCTTGTGCTACTTTTTTCTTGTTCTCGTCATACAAGTTTAGAAGTAGATGTTACGGAGTTAAGAGATGGTGAAGTGTATGTAGTTTTTGCAGACCCGGACCAAATAAATCAGCGTCAGCAACAAGATATTGCACATGCAGAAATAAAAGATGGAAAGGTGAATATAAATTTGGATTCCATAAATTTTAACGATAAGTTTATGGATTGCACTCTTACCATTCTATCACAAGAAACACAATTCACTGTTCCTTTGCCTTTGGAAAAGGGAAAGAATATAAAGGTTACTATAACAGGAATAAAAGAATACATGGCAAAGAAAGAATCTTTGAGAGTTTCCTATTCGGGTAGCAAACAGGCAGAAGATTTTTCTGAGTTTTGGCAGCAGATAAACGACTCTTTTATGCAGTTGGCAAAAAGAGAGAACGAGAACACCATAAGCCAAAAACAAGTGCAGCTATGTAAAGAATTCTTAAAAAATTATCCACATTCCGCCTTTCCTTATACCCTTATAATAGGACAGATTAGGAACATAGACAATGCAAACAATCCTTTGTTAAAATTTTGTGAAGAACTATCTTCTCAAAAGTCTGAAAACAAATGGCATAATTTTCTTATAGAGATATATAAGGAAAAGGTAAGAAGAGATATTGTAGCAAAAAAGATGGTCTTTTCTGCAATAGATTCTGATAATAAAACTTTCAGTGAAAGAGATTTTGCAGACAGGACTACCTTACTTCATTTTTGGGCTGTTCAAAGTCCGAAATCTTTGGAGGTAATAAAAAATGTGCAGACTATTTATTCAAAATATCATAACAAAGGTTTAGAAATAGTTAGCATTTGCATAGACCCTAACCCGAGCAAATGGGTAGAATGGAGTGGTAACAATACTTTGGCTTGGTATAACTTGTTTTCACATGGAGAAATTTATACTCAAAGATATGGTTTCAATGATATACCTTTCTATATGCTGTTTGACAAACAGGGAAACATTGTTGCAAAAAGCAATGTTATAGAAGAGTTGGAACAAAACATTATCTCGTTGTTACGATAATCCAATAAGAAATATTTCCATTAAAATAGTAAAAGTGTAAATCTTTGTTTCATAACCTCTAAACAAGATTTACACTTTTTTTATTATACTACACAGTTATAAAACAAAGAAAGAGAATTCTAAAACAAAGAAAGAATTTTCTATCTCTTTGTTTCGTGAGAGTAGAATCAAGTTTTAGAAAAATAGAACGAAGTTTTATTTTGCCAAAGGTTTAATTCATTTTAGAGAGTTTTAAAGGTGAAAATAGTTCATTTAAAGGTGAAAATAGGAGATAATTTCCTATATTTTTTAAGAAAAATTTAAGAAAAATGAATAAAAAATAGTATTTTTATTTATTTTTATTAACTTAAAAATTTATATGAAAAAGTGGTATTTTTTGAAAATTATAAAGAAATGGAATAAAAATTCTCTAAATTATTGTAACTTTGCCACAAATTAAAGATTTTAATAGATATGCTACAACTTAACTTTATACGTGAAAACAAGGACTTTGTAATAGAAAGATTACAAGTTAAAAATTTTAAAAACTCTGCTGAGATTATAGACAAAGTTATAGACTTGGATAATCAAAGAAGGGAAATACAAAAGATATTAGACGATAACAAATCTCAACAAAATGCTATTGCCAAAGAAATAGGTATGCTTTTTAAACAAGGCAACAAACAAGCAGCCGAAGAAAAGAAAGTCCTAACTACAGAATTGAAAACCAAAGAGAAAGAATTGCAGGAAAAACATTCTGCATTGGAAACAGAGATAAGAAATCTTTTGCTTACCATTCCAAATCTTCCTCATATAAGCGTACCTTTGGGCAAGGGAGAAGAAGACAACGAAGTAGTGAAAATGGTAGGCGAGATACCACAGTTAGAGGAAAATGCTTTGCCTCATTGGGATTTGTGTAAGAAATACGATATCATAGATTTTGATTTAGGAAACAAGATAACAGGTGCAGGTTTCCCTGTCTATAAAGGCAAAGGTGCTAAACTGCAACGTGCTTTGATAAACTTCTTCTTGGAAGAGGGTGAAAAAGATGGCTATTTGGAAGTGCAACCTCCTCTTATGGTGAATGAAGCTTCTGCTTTGGCTACAGGACAATTGCCTGATAAAGAAGCACAAATGTATGTTATAACTTTGGATAATTACTATATGATACCTACTGCAGAAGTTCCTGTAACGAATATTTTTAGAGATACCATAGTTAATAAAAATGATTTTCCTATCAAACGTTGTGCTTACTCACAATGTTTTCGTAGAGAAGCAGGTTCTTATGGCAAGGACGTAAGAGGACTAAACCGTTTGCACCAATTTGACAAGGTGGAAATAGTTTGCATAGACTCTCCAGAGCATTCTTACGAACAGTTGGAGGTAATGAAAAAACACGTTGGCGGATTGTTGGATAAACTTGGTCTTCCTTATAGAATATTGCGTCTTTGCGGAGGAGATATTAGTTTTACTTCGGCTTTGACTTTTGACTTTGAGGTTTATTCTGCTGCACAAAAAAGATGGTTGGAGGTTTCTTCTGTTTCCAATTTTGAATCCTACCAAGCCAACCGTCTAAAAGTACGTTACAAAGACGATAACGGAAAAACTCAACTTTGTCATACACTTAATGGTTCAGCATTGGCTTTGCCTCGTATTGTGGCTGCACTTTTGGAAAATTATCAAACACTAAAGGGAATAAAAATACCAGAATGTTTGCAGAAATTCACGGGATTTTCTCTTATAGATTAGGTATAAAAGAATATCATTTAAAAATATATTGCTATGAAAAAACTTGTTGCACTGTTATGTTTGTTTGCTATTGTCATAGGAGGACTTTCTACAGCCAATGCACAATCAAACAAGAAAAAGAAAGAAAAATTTTTTGAGAATGTAGTAGAGAAAGCAGACCAATGGGGTATTGGAGAAAAGATACCAGGTTGGAGTCTTATAAGAGCAAAAGCCACAGGCAAGAAAACACTTATGGGACTTACTTTTGGTTATGGTAATTTTGGTTTAACAGATTTTACTATACCAGAACGTACAGATGCTCTTGGCAGTCCTCTTTTGAACGATAACACAACTTTTGATGGTGGAACTCAATGGTCTATACGTCTTAAAGTTATCTTTTATCGCAACAAACAGTTTTCTATTCATACCGGTATAGGTTACGAAAGCAATATTTTTAAATTCAAAGATGTAAGTTTTGTCAATTCTGTTAGTCCCGGAATTACGACAGAGGAAAAATTGGTTGCAAGATATATTACCGTTCCTTTGCAGTTGAAATACAAACTTGCAAAATCATTCTCTGTACACGGAGGTGTTATAGGTGGTTTGAACTTCAATACTTCTCATACAGGAGATAAATATCTTTGGACTATTGAAGATACAGATTATACTGCAAGAAAGGAATTTAAAGACTTTAATCCTTTCAAGTTAGACGCACAAGTCGGTCTTACTTTGTACCACGTAACTTTTTATTTCAAATATGGTTTATTGGATACTTTCAAAGGTGATGATACTTTCTCTGCTCACGCTATGAGTTGGGGTATTTCTTTGGGTATATAGAAAAAATAATTTGGTGTTATGAAAAGTGTAAAAAATATATTGTTGATAGCCGTTCTGCTTATGGGTTTTGGTGTGGTTTATGCACAAGAAGATTTTGAAGAATCTTTGGAGTATAAATTTCAATCAAATAATAAATTCTCTTTGGATTTCTCATACGGAATGTTATCTTGGTCTAATTCGGGTAAAATAATGGATTGCCCAGAAAATGTTTATTCTTTGGAATTGGCAAATGGGCAAAGATGGGATTTATCCATTTTTTACAATATAGAACTTGGCAAAGTAGTAGATTTTTCTATAGGTATAGGTTATGAAAGCGATGTTTTTGTGTTTTCCAATAATGTAGAATGGTTTCCACACCAAAACATACAATATTCCTCTCAGGAAAATGATGGCAAATTGGTAGCAAGGTATTTTACCATTCCTTTGAATCTTTCAGTCAATTTCTACAAAGACTTGGATATTTTCTTAGGAGTAAAAACTATGGTTAATTTCAGAACTCATTATACAGGGTTTAAAAGAAATTATAATCAGGAAAAACTGTTGGTAGAAGAGAGTTGGGGAAGTGCATACAACAACTTTGCACCTTTTCGTTTTGATTTAAAGGTTGGCTTGTCTTGGTATGGATTTTATTTTTATGTAAATCATTCTTTGACAAGCATATTCAAAGACAACAAGGAGAAAACCTTATTGCCTTGGGGTTTTGGTTTAGGAGTAAGGTTTTTGTAAATAGAGTAAAAAGTTATGAATAAGAAAATAATTATTGTAGGTCCAGCCTATCCATATAGAGGAGGACAACCTTTAGTGGAAGCATATTTGCACAAGACTATAACTTCTTTGGGTTATGATACTAATACTATATCATACAAATTGCTTTACCCAAAGGTTTTCTTTCCTGGCAAAACACAATATGACAATTCTAAGTTCATACCTTTTGAACATAACAACAATATACAAAGACTATTAAATAGCATAAACCCTTTTTCTTGGTGGAAAACTTACAAACAGATAAAGAAAGAAAAACCAGACGTTGTTATTATAGTGTGGTGGATGTTTTTCTTCGGACCTTGTTTGGGTAGTTTGTCTTTTCTCATAAAACATTTTATGAAACAGACAAAGATATGCTTTCTTATAGAAAACTATATCTCACACGAAAACCATTTCTTTGAGAAGATAATTGTAAAACAGACCTTAAAATACGCACACTGTTTCATAGCAGAGTCGCATTATATATACAACGAAATATCAAAGGACTTTCCAAAAGCAAAGATTTATGAAACCACTCTTTCGGTTTTTGATATTTACAATATGAATCGTTATGATAAACAATCTGCACGAGAATTCTTAGGAATAAAAAATAAAAATGTTTTATTGTTTTTTGGTTTGATAAGAAAATACAAAGGACTTGATGCTCTGTTGTATGCTATGCCAAAGGTATTAGAACAAAAACCAGATACGAAACTAATGATAGTGGGAGAATGTTATGAAGACTTTACAAAATATCAAAACATTATAGACTCTTTGCATTTGAATGACAGCATAATGATAGAACAAAAATTCATAGCCAACGAAGATGTAGAACCTTATTTCAAAGCCTGCGATTATGTAGTTATGCCTTATCATTCTGCAACGCAAAGTGGTATTCTTATGATGGCTTATGGATTTAGAAGACCTGTAATTGCTACCAATGTAGGTGGAATGGGAGAATTGGTAAATGAGAAAACAGGTTTGATTATAGAGAACAATTCTCAGCAGATACTATCTTCGTCTATTGTAGAAATGTTAGAAAAGAAAGAAGAAGTAGATTACGGTGCTAATATAGAAGAATTTATCCAAAATATAGGATACAATAATATAAATAAAATACTTAGTGATTTAACAACGAAAAACATAGGGACTAATGAATAAATTTGAAACCTTACAAGCAAGAGTTAATGAGATAATAGAACAAGAGAAACAAACCAAACAACCTCTTTCTCTTTATGAACCTGTGGATTATGCAATCCATCAAAAAGGAAAAAGACTAAGACCTTTATTGGTGCTTATTGCAACAGATATGTTCAACACAGATATAGCAAAAGCAGAAAAGGCTTGTATGGCTATAGAGTTGTTGCATAACTTTACATTAGTCCATGATGATATAATGGACGCTTCTCCTTTGAGAAGAGGAGTGCCAACGATATATCAAAAATATGGTATAAACAAAGCAATACTTTCAGGCGATGTTATGTATGCTCTGTCTTATCAATATATTTTGCAGTGTGAAAAAGATAAGATTCCATCTTTAACAAAAACCTTAACTTCTGTTTTGATAAATATATGCGAAGGTCAAGCATTGGATATGGCTTTTGAAGAAAGAAATGATGTTAGTCAAAAAGAATACATCACAATGATAAGTTTGAAAACAGGTATCTTGTTTGCAGGAGCGTTGAAAATGGGTGCAATAATAGCAGACGCAGATGTAGAGGATATGAACTCTCTTTCTGAGTTTGGCTTGTATTCAGGTATTGCTTTCCAACTGCAAGACGATGTATTGGATTGCTGGAGCGATTTGAGTTCTTTTGGAAAAGTATCAGGCACAGATATAGCAGACAACAAGAAAACTATACTTTATCTTCTTGCTATGGAGAAAGCAAACGATGAAGATAAAGCCTTATTGAACAAACTTTACACAGAAAAAATAATAGATATACAAAAGAAGATACAAGACGTAAAAGCTATATTTGAAAAGTACAACATAAAAGAAAGTGTTGAAACTATGATAGAACAATATACAGATTTGGCACTAAACTCTTTGAATAAAATAAGCACAGACGAGGAAAGCAAATCCAACCTTAAAACATTTATAAACCAACTTTTAAACCGTAATAAATAATGGCAAAACTTGAAGCATCGGAACTTACTCTTGCAAATGATGGAAGCTTGTATCATATAAGACTTTTCCCAGATGAATTGGCAGAAAACGTTATTTTGGTAGGCGACCCTCAAAGAGTAAAAGATATAAGTAAGTATTTCTCAAAGATAGAAGTAGAAAAACAAAACAGAGAAATATATGCTCATACGGGAGAATATTGTGGTAAAAGAATAACTGCCATATCTACAGGTATGGGAGTAGATAATTTAGATATAGTTATTACAGAATTGGATGCGTGTAAAAATATAGACCTAAATAAAAAAGAGATAAAGCAGACACATACAAGTCTAAATCTTATAAGACTTGGAACTACAGGAGCCATGCAAAAAGATATGGATATAAATTCTTATATCTGTTCTGAATATGTAATAGGTATAGATGGTATGATGTGGTTTTATGAAGATGAAAAACACACTATGGAAGAAGAACTACAGAACAACTTTATTACTTATATGGATTGGAACGCTCTTTTGCCTGTACCATATGCAGTAAAAGCCTCTGAAGGACTGTTAAAACAAATAGCCTTTGATATAAAAAAAGGAATAACTATTACAGCACCTGGTTTCTATGGACCACAAGGAAGAGAACTTCGTCTTCCTCTAAGAGATAAGACTATAAATCAAAAACTACCTTTGTTCTCTTATAATGATTGCAATGTTACAAACTATGAAATGGAAACTTCTGCACTGTATTGTTTGGGTAAGAACTTAGGTCATAATGTCCTTACTATATGTAATGTAGTTGCAAACAGAGAACAGGGAACATTTGCAAAGGATTATCATCAGTCTATGAATAATCTTATTCAGACAGTATTGGATAGAATATAGATATTGTTATGAAAAGATATTGTTATGTTTTGTTGCTAATATTCTTTTACGCTTGTTCTTCTAACAACAAAAACACAGAACCACAGGTGCAAATCTCTCCGAAAACTATGTCTGAAATCTTTACAGATATAGTAAAAGCGGAGCGTTTGTCTGCAAAAAACGTTGGTTCAAAAGAAGAAAGAGAACAGATTTTTTCGCAATACAAGAAAAGTATCTTCTCGCATTACAACATTACAGAAAAACAATATAAAGAAACTTTGAAGACTTATTTGTCCAATCCCAAACTTATGGAGAAGTTCAACAAATATCTGCCCGACAATTCACAGAATGTTTTAGAGAGTTTCACAGAATAAATAATTATAAACCATGCTTGTAAAAACCTTTGGAAGTGCCATACAAGGTATAGTAGCTACCACAGTAACGGTAGAAGTAAGTGTAGAACAAGGAATAAATTTTATACTTGTAGGTTTGCCAGACAATGCAGTAAAAGAATCTCACGAGAGAATATCTTCTGCTTTGCGTCATAACGGATATAAAATACCGGGAAAGAAGATTGTTATAAATATGGCACCTGCAGATACAAGGAAAGAGGGGTCTGCTTATGATTTGACTATAGCCATAGGTATACTTGCAGCATCTGAACAGATAAAAGCAGAAGAGCTTGACAAGTATCTTATAATGGGAGAACTTTCTTTAGATGGAACACTCAACCCTATAAAAGGTGCTTTGCCTATTACTTTACAAGCAAAGAAAGAGGGTTTTAAAGGAATTATCCTACCTAAATCTAATGCTAAAGAAGCAGCAATAGTACAGAATTTTGAAGTTCTTGGAGCAAGCAACATAATAGAGGTTATAAATTTTATAAATGGAACGAGTAGCATAGATAGGACGATAATAAGAGTAGAGGAAGAGTTCAAAAAAGGATTGGAAAAGTATGATTTGGATTTTGCAGACGTTAAAGGACAAGAAAGTATAAAAAGAGCTATGGAAATAGCTGCTGCAGGTTCTCATAATATTCTTTTAATTGGTCCTCCGGGTAGTGGAAAGACTATGTTAGCAAAACGTTTGCCGTCTATCTTACCTCCTCTTACATTAGAAGAATCTTTGGAGACAACCAAGATTCATTCAGTGGCAGGAAAGATGTCTGCAAACCAATCTATTGTTTCTATAAGACCTTTCAGAAATCCACACCATACTATCAGCGATACTGCTTTGGTAGGTGGTGGTGTTTATCCTCAGCCTGGTGAAATATCTTTGGCACACAACGGAGTTTTGTTTTTAGACGAGTTGCCAGAGTTTAAAAGAAACGTCCTTGAAGTTCTTAGACAACCTATGGAAGAAAGGGTTATAACTATTTCTCGTACTAAATTTACAGCACAATATCCTGCAAGTTTTATGCTTGTTGCGGCTATGAACCCTTGTCCTTGTGGTTATTACAATCACCCTACTGTTGCCTGCACTTGTGCTTCAGGACAAGTGAATAGATATTTGAGTAAAATTTCTGGTCCTTTGCTTGACCGTATAGATATACAGGTTGAGGTAATACCTGTAGAGTTTAAAGAACTCTCTGAAAAAAGAACAGGAGAACCGTCTTCTGTTATTAGAGAAAGAGTAATAAATGCAAGGAAAATACAACAAGAACGCTTTAAAGACTATGCAGATATTCACTGTAATGCACAGATGAACGAGAAAATGCTTAGTAAATATGCAGTGCTTGATGATAGTTCCTTAAATCTTCTTCGTGTAGGAATGGAAAGATTAAAACTTTCGGCACGAGCATATAATCGTATCTTAAAGGTAGCAAGGACTATTGCAGATTTAGAGTCTTCAGAAAATATCCAATCAAAACATATAGCCGAAGCCATAGGTTATAGAAATTTAGACAGGGACGATTGGGCCGAAAGAGGAAAATAAGAAAGAAAATTTTAGTTTTTAAACCTCTTTAACCCTCCATAGTTACGCTAACACTGTCCATCTGTCCTCCAACAGGTGGATTTAGTTTTCTAAGTGTAAGAGATACTTTCTCTATTTGAGGAAATGAGTGTTTTACTGCCTTGATTATCCTCCTTGCAACGTGTTCCAAAAGGTGCGAAGGCTTATCCATTTCTTGTTTTATTACAAGATAGACAGCCGAATAATCAACAGTATCTTTTACATTGTCGGTTTGTTCTGCCAAATCTGTATTGCACAACATAGAAATATCGGCAGAAAAATTTGTGCCTATCATCTGCTCTTCTTCAAAGCAACCATGATAGGCATAAAATTTCATATTTTCTATTGAGATTGTAGTCATAAAAACTTATTTCTTCACTGTGGAAACTTAGATTACACCAGCAAATTGGTTAAGGAAACGAATATCATTTTCAAAATATTGACGCAAATCCTTAACATCATATTTCAACATGGCTATTCTTTCTACTCCCATACCGAAGGCAAAACCTGAATAAACCTTACTATCTATACCAGAAGCCTCTAAAACATTTGGGTCTACCATTCCACAACCCAATATTTCCAACCAGCCTGTGTGCTTGCATATATTACAGCCCTCTCCCTTACAGATAGTGCATGAAATATCCATTTCTGCACTTGGTTCAGTAAAAGGAAAATAAGAAGGGCGTAAACGTATCTTGGTATCTGTTCCAAACATCTCTTTCACAAAGTAAAGAAGACTTTGTTTAAGGTCTGCAAAAGAAACGTTTTTGTCTATATATAGTCCCTCTATCTGATGAAAGATACAATGCGCTCTTGCAGAAATTGCTTCATTTCTAAACACCCTTCCAGGTGCTATGATACGAATAGGAGGTTGTTGTCTTTCCATAGTACGCACCTGAACAGAAGAAGTATGAGTACGTAACAATACATCATTACCATCTTCTCTTCCATTCTCAACAAAGAAAGTATCTTGCATATCTCTTGCTGGGTGTTCTGGAGGGAAATTAAGGGCAGAGAATACGTGCCAATCGTCTTCTATTTCTGGTCCTTCTGCTACCGTAAAACCTATACGTGAAAATATGTCTATAATCTCTTTTCTAACAGTTGTCAAAGGGTGAATAGAACCCAAAGAAACAGCGTTTGCTGGTTTTGTAAAATCCTCTTTTGGTTGCAATGCTTCTTGTTGTTCTGCTATTGTTTCCTTTAGAGTATCTATCTTATTTTGAACAGTATTTTTCAATTCATTTAGGAGTATTCCTATCTCTTTTCTCTCTTCTGGAGCAACCTCTTTGAATTTGGCAAACAAATCATTCATTACTCCTTTTTTACCCAAATACTCTATTCTTGCGTTTTCTATCTCTTCTTTTGTTGTAGCACTTATATTCTTTACTTTCTCTATGTGCTGTAATATTATATCTTTTATCATATTGCAAATATTATTCTGTTAAAATCTTCTCATATTTCACCCTCTGCACAAGACGAAATAACATTTCAACTGCAAAGATACAAACAATTATTAAATATTATAATAAAATGAAGTTTAAATTTCTTTAAAATTTGTTGCCGAACTTTTTATTCAAACCTTACTTTGACACTTCCCTTACCCAAACTTTCTTCTAAAAGAGAGGTACCTTCTATGTGTCCTATTTTCGTGTAAGAATATGAAGTAGAGAAAGTTTTGTAAAAAATTACCAAACAGTTTTGCCCATACAACATAATATCTCCTTTGTTTATCTTATTAGGTTTATAGGTTGCAGTAGGCAAATTTTCAGACAAATAGACATATTTTTCATTACCATTTAACTCCTGCATATTTACATCTATGGGTAAAAGTTTCAACAACACTTCTACTGTTTTTGAGTTTTCCAATTGTGCTTTAAATTCTCTGTTTCCTATCTTTATTGTCATAACTTGTGTTTTTAATGTGTTATCGTTTTCATTCCTTGTTTCTGTTTGAGTATTTCTTTTCTCTACTTCATCATCATTGCAAGAAGAAAAAGCTGAGCAACTAAAGAATACAATTAAAAGAAAAACTATTTTTTTCATATAACCTCCTCTTATAAAAGATATTGTAAATACTTTTGCAAAGATACAAAATAAAATCATATAACCTCTTTCCACGAAACTTTGTTTTAGAAAATTAAAACAAAGAGATAGGAAAATAAAACTTCGTTTCGTAAAGAAGTTTTAAAATTGCTTCTCCGTGAAACAAAATCTTGGGGGTATTTATTTTTTCTATTATGCAATAAAATCTTTAGATTTAGTTTTCAAATTGTTGTTGGGTGAAATTCCAATTGATTAGTTCAAAGAATGATTCTATGTATTTGGTTCTTGCATTCTGTTTGTCAAGGTAATATGCGTGCTCCCAAACATCGCAAACAAGGATTGGTTTTTG
>JAFUGA010000021.1 GCA_017469625.1 Bacteroidales bacterium | reverse complement strand
TTGAAAAACTATTTTTTGATAAGTTTTTCGGTGCGGTTGATTGTATCGGTTACTATTCTTATGTAATATACTCCACTTGCGAAGGTTGAAGTTTCTATTCTTAGAGTGTTTTCTCCTTGTGCAAGTTTTGTTTCTTTGATTGTTCTACCTTGAACATCGGTTACATAGATTGTAGCATCTGAGTTTATTCCCTCAACTCTTAACATAGCATCTTCTGTTGTAGGGTTAGGATAAAGCATTACGTTTATTCCGTTTTCTACATCGTTGATACTACTATTTACAGTCAAAGTCAAAGTTACTGTACTATCGCAACCGTTTATGTCTGTGAATACCTCAGTATATGTTCCTTCTGTTTCCAAAACTTGTGTTCCGAATTGATAAGGAAGTTCATCTGGATTGATTGATACTTCTACAGTGTTGTTGTTTTCAGGTCTTACAACTAAAGTAACAGTGTAAAGTGTATCACATTCTCCATCAACACCAGCAACAGTTACTATGTTTTCACCCTCAGTCAATGTTTGACCGTTGAACTCTGCTGTTTCTCCATAGCATACTGTTATTGTTTCTGTTGCAGTGTTCTGTGCATTAACTGTTAGGTTGATTGTATAGTTTGTATCACATTCTCCATTAACACCAGCAACAGTTGTTGTATATGTACCTGTTGTTGTATAAGTATTTCCGTTGAATGTAAATGTTTCACCATAGCATACAGTTTCATTAAGAGTTGCTGTTGCAGGAGTACAAGGTTCTTCACCTGCTTCAAGGGTTGTGAATGTTACTTCTTCACCATATTGAGTACCATTTGCAGTTGTTGCAAAGGCTCTATATGTGTAAGATGTATTTGCTGTCAATCCTGTTAGGTTTGCTGTCATTGTTGTTCCTGTTGCTGAAACTGTTGTATATGTGCCACCTACTGTTGCTTTCCATTCAAATCCTCTTGCGGTTATTGTTTGGTTTCCTACTTCTGTTATAGCCCCGTTAAGTGTTGCTGTAGTTTGGGTAATTCCTGTTGCAGCATTTGTTACTACTGTAGGTTCTATTGGTTGTTCTGGTTCTTCACCATTATTATTAAATACAGTAACATTATCAATTGCTGCACCGTAACCCCAATGAGACATTCCTTTGAATGCTACTTGATAAGTAGAAGATGGATTTGGAAGGCTTATTGTTTGAGCATTCCATTGCGGAGCATTTTCTGTACTTTGACCTTGTTCTTCAAATAATAAAGTCCATTCATCAGAAACACTCGATCTATAATAAAGAGCAAGACTATCAAGATAAGTGTTCCAACTAAGTACTTTATAGTCAAAAGATATTGCAGGATTTTCCAAAGAAGTTATATCAAAAATAGGAGAAACAAGATATTCAGAAGAAGAACCATATTGTGGTGCTGGAGAGAAATATGCAAACTGTGTTCCATCTACAGGGGTAATATTATTGTATTCATTATTCATAACAAGGGTCCAGGTGGATGAAACACTTGTAGATGAACAATATCTATCTTGCAAAGTCCAGCAACCAAAATCTGAATCACTAAATGTTTCAAGGTATGGGAAGTAATCTACAATTGTGCAAGCAGTAAGGAAAGTGATTGAACGTTCAGGTACTGAACCTTCTGTACAAACAGGAACTACTGTTACTGTATAGTGAGTAGAAGAAACTAAATCTGTAAGTTCAATATTTGTTTCATTTACTGTAAAAGTCTCTTCTTCACTACCTTCAGCTGAATATGTTACAATGTAACCCTCTTCTGAAAGACCTGTCCAAGAAACTGTTGCAGAAGTTTCTCCTATACTTGAAACAGATAGGTTAGTAATAGGAAGACAAGCAGGTATCTCATCTATTGTTATATCATCTACATAAATATAACTATAATCATAAGAACCATTTATTCTGTTTCTGAAAGCAATATAAGGAGCTGTTTGTCCTGCAAATGTAACAGTGTATGCCTCTTCTGGATAAGCAATTGTCAAATCAAAAGATTGTACAAGTGTAAATGTAGAAAGGTTGCTTGGGTCAGTCATCACGCCTACTTCAAGAGTCGGATTGTAATCATTGCTAGACTTTTTAGCGTAGAATGATAATTGTATATCCTCTATAGGCAATGCTTCTGTATCTATATATGGAAGTGTTGCATAAGTATTGGTATAGTAATTATAGAAATATAAAGAATAAGAACCACTGTGTGCATTAGAGTTATACGCATATGGATAGTAGTTAGAACTTGTTCTATTCCAACAAGCAGGCAATGGATAAGAAGTAGTTCCACCTACATTACCTGTTTCAAAATCCCAAGTAACAGGTAACTCTGTAATAGCCTCACAAGCTGTAGTAAATGTTTTAGAATCGCTTGTAACTTCTAAACTGTTTTCAGAACAGATGTATGCAACTTTCCATTGATAAGTTGCAGAAGATTCTAAACCTGTAAGGATATAAGAATTTTCAGAAATAGTTTCCTCTACTGCAGTGTATTCGTTCTCTGCTGATTTTTTGTAATAAACTATAAACGTTGTTGCATCTTCAGGCGCTGCCCAAGAAAGATTTACAGAAGAAGACGTAACATTGTCTGAAACTAAAGAAGAAGGGGCTGCACAAGCAGGAATAATATCTACTTTTACATCATCTAAATACCAAGCATAACCATTATCAACAAAACAACGGAAAGTAATGTAATAAGTTGTGTTGTCTTGAGGTTCTATACTATTGAAATCAATATCGTATTTTGTATAGTTATAGTTTTCCAATTCACTTGCAGTTATAGTTTCTACAAGTTGGAATGAACTTGTATCAGACAAATCTGTCATAACACCTATTTCCATTCTACCATATATAGATGTGTTAGAACCAGGTCTTAACCAGAAACTCATACGCAAATTATTGATACTTTCTTCAAAAGAAGGAAGAGTTACAATGTTTGTTGCATATGAATAAGGGTAGAATCTATAATATGCAGAACCTTCGTGAGCATCTGAAGCATATTGATAAACATAGGGGTATTGATTATTGTACCTCATTACATTGTTCCAACAGTCTGGAGTAGGATAACCTGAAGAAGGATATCCTTCAAAGTCCATCTCATAAGGAAGACTTGCAACAGGAACACACAAAGTTGTAAAAGTTTTTATTTCACTTGATAATTCAGTTCCGTCACAAGTGGCAGAAACATACCATTGATAAGTTGTATTTGGAGACAGTTCTTCTAATAGATAAACATTATTTTCATCTACATCAGGATTTTCTACTGCTGTATATTCTGTTTCATCGTTTGTTTTGTAATAAAGAGTAATAGTTGGAGAACCTAAAACATTCCATGTTAGTTCTGCACTTTCAGAAGTAATATTGCTTGATGATAACTGAGAAGGTTCTGTACAGTCTGGTAGTTCTTCTACTGAAATATCATCTAAGTACCAATAATAATTTGAAGCATTTGATACATGACGGAAAGCAATACGAACAGAAGTAGCGTCTTCTAATGTAATATCGTTGAAGTTTACTCTATATTTGTGGTAAGCAGTGTCGCCATTCAAATCTGCTGTACTTACAGAATCAAGAAGAACAAAAGTACTTTCTTGTGTAGCATCCGTCATATAACCTATTTCAAGTTTTCCAGAAGAAGTATTGTCTGATTCTGGCCTTGTCCAAAATACAAGACTAAGATTTGACAAATCTTCTTGGAAAGCAGGCATAATAAGATAGGCAGGTGTTACAGTGTTAGTAACGTGGAATTCTACACCTTTAGCAGAAGCATGTCCTCTGTAAGTAGAACTTTGTACAGAAGGGTAAGATGTATTGCTATATGTATTTGTAGAAGGGTTTAGTACGTCCCAACATTGTGGTAAAGTGCCATTGTTATATGCTTCAAAGTTTTCTGTGAAAGGTATTTCCTCTATAGCTCCGCAAGATGTAGCAAATGTACTTGGTTGAGAGTTTGCTTCACTACCATCGCCACAAACAGAAGCGACATAGTAAGAATATGTTGTTGAAGTACTTAAACCATCTAAAACAAATTCTCCATCATCTAAAGTAGCATCTACAGATGTATAATCTTCTGTAGAAGAAGCAGGACGGTAATAAACTTTAAAGTCGCTTGCATTTGAACTCCAAGAAAGAGTTATGCTGTTTTCAGTAGGGGCACTTGCAACAAGGTTGCTTGGCTCTACACAAGCAGGAATGTTTGTTATAGTAATATCATCTAAAACATATTCTCCACAATCATAAGAATAAGTTCCTTGATAACGGAATGCTATGTAATAATCAGAACCTGAATAATCTTCAAAAGCATTGAAATCTATTGTTTGTAAAGAATATGTTGCAGTAATATCTGTTGCTGCTATAGTTCTCAAAGCAACAAATGTATTTGCATCGTTTGGATTAGTCATTACACCTATTTGAAGAGGTCCATAGTTGTAATAAGAATATGAATACATTTTTCTAACCCAGAATTGCAAACGTGTATTGTCTATATCCACATTTACTTTTGGTGCTACTAAAAGAGTTGGGTGAGAGTTATCTCCTCCCATAGTCCAATAGTGAGAAGAAGAATGTGAATAAGAAGCATAAGAACCATAATCTGGATAATAATATTCGTAATAGTCATAATCATCATACTCTTCGTAAAAACCTCTTTGAGCAACTGTCCAGCAAAGAGTATCAGATGCTGTTTCAAAGTCTATAGTATAAGGATTTGTACTTGGAGAACAAGGAGTAGTTATAGATGTTCCTCTATAAGTGTTTTCATCTGTATCCTCACAATCTGGAGCAATTTGTATAGTATAAGTTGTTTGTCCAGAAAGATTAGATATTGTTGCACTTGTTCCATTAGTTTCTACATTGTCAGTATTCCATTCTGTTTCGCTTTCTGTACGATAACGTACAAGATAATCATCATTGATACCTGTCCAAGTAAGAGTTGCACTCTCATCACTAAGAGCAGTAACCACTATATTTTGTACAGGAGGACAAGCAGGAATTTCTTCCAAAGTCATATCGTCCAAATATGCAGTAGAATTGTTTACTGTTCTTATAGCAATATAAGTTCCCTCACCTGTATAGTCAGAAAACATTGCAATTTTTTCCTCAAATGTTGTGTTGTTAGGGTCTTGTGTTAGAGAAAAACTTGCAACTGTTTCAAAAGTAGAAATATCGTTAGGGTTTGTCATAACACCTACTTCTACAGTAGAAGTAGAATAACCCATTCTTCTCATATAAAACCTAAGTTCAAGGTCATTGATGTTGTAATTGTCCCATTCTACAGCAGGAAGTACAGCATAATAATTGCTTCCTACATACATGGAATGAGTTCCGTTGTGAGGATATGAAGTTGAAGCATAAACTCCTGTAGTTGCACCGGTAACATTTTTTGTCCAACAAATAGGAAGTCCGTTGTCTGATTCTACAGTTTCAAAATCCCAAGTAATAGGTAATTCTGCTATACCATCACAAGAGGTAGCAAAAGAGATTGTTCTAAAACTTGCATCCAAACCATTAGAACAAGATGCCATAACTCTGAAATCGTAATATGTGCTTGCGTCTAAGTTTGATAGGTCTATGCTGTTAGAACTTGTAGTACCTGTTTCAGCATCTTCCCAATCTTCAGATTGTTTTTTGTATTCATAAGCAAAAGATGTGTAACCTTCTCCCTCTGCCCAAGAAACAGTAGTAGAATGTGCAGTAAGGTTGCTAATAGTTAAATCTCTAACACCAGGACAGAAATCTCCATCTGAAGAAACTGTTAGTTTAACAACAGGACGATAACTTGTGTAGGCAGAACTACCAAAAGCAACTGCTGTTAATGGTGTTGGAGAATTAGGGCTGTCTGATGCATAATAAATACAAGTATTTGTAATGCTTTCAGCAACATAAGTAGGTCTGTTACTTATGTAAGAACCTGTGAAATCACTTACCATTATTACCAAGTTACCAGAACCTGTGTAAACAAATGGTTCATCTAATTCTATAGTTGTCCAATCTCCGACAGCAATAGATACTGTTCCACTGAACACTTCTGTAAATTCAGTATTGGAAACAACATTAGAAGAAGAAATGGAAGAAGTTTCAACTTCTGCCAAATAGATTTTCCACGAACGAGTAGCTGTATAACTGCTTGTACTTGTCTTGTAAGATATAGCAGTAATAGTACCCGTTGGAACGCCCGATAAGTCTGACTCTGTATACAAAGACTGACTTATAGAATAATTGTAATACGCATTTGTAGGAGCATAGGTTGTAGTACCTGTAGCGTTCTCATCGCCTACAACGAACTCCTCTTGCGACCATCCGCTAATGGACATTAACACTGCCATTAGCATGAATAAGAAACTTTTTTTCATTTTACTTAAAACTTAAATTTATAAATTAAAACTGTATTTGTATTATTTTTTTTCAAACCCAAAA
Source organism: Bacteroidales bacterium (assembly GCA_017469625.1). Lineage (GTDB taxonomy): Bacteria > Bacteroidota > Bacteroidia > Bacteroidales > P3 > Scybalousia_A. Next base: position 11,544 of record JAFUGA010000021.1, on the reverse strand, counting down.
ATCAAAGAACTAAAAACATTAAACACTACTTTACAAAAATATAAAAACCCCATCAATATCATAAGTTATTGATAGGGTCTGTATATATTACACTCCGTACGGGATAGGTAGAATCTTAAGTCGTACCCCCCCCCATATAGTGTATGTTGTTGAAAAACAGTTATTTTGTTTTAAAAACATTTTGTTCTTTAATAAATACGGTGCAAAGATAAGACTTTTTTTGTAATGCACAAAAAATAAAGTGTGTTTTTGGACTTTTAGTTTATTTTTGTGGGATTTTATAACACTTTTCTTTTTAACTATTTTTTCTTAAAAAATCTATAATTTAGTGTTCTAAAATTCTTTTTTCTATCTTTTTTACTCTGAAAAAATACCCTTTTTCTTCGTTTTATAAGAGAAAAACACCATTTTTTAACAGTAATTTTTCACTTAGTGTTCTATTTTTCCTATCCTATTTTGGTAAAACTTTGTTCTACTCTCACGAAACAAAGAAAGAATTTTGTAGAACTTGATTCTAATTTTCTAAAACAAAGAGATAGAATTCTAAAACGAAGAAAGAGAAAATTAAAACAAAGTTCTACAAAATTAAAACAACGTTTTGTGAAATTATCTTTTTGTTTTGTAGGAAGAAAAAAATGGAAAAAGAAAAAAATTTCTTTAGAAAGAAAGACAGAGTTTTGCTCCTAAGTTTAGATTATAATTATTTGATGATGAAAAAGATGGAAAGACGTTAGGTGAAAAAGAAAGGGTGGAGTTTTTTCCTAAATCTATATTTACAAAACCTAATTTTTGGTTTATCTTTTCGGCAGAATGATAAGCATCGTACTGAGAATATATCCACAAAGCCAAAGCACCTATAAACGTAATCCCTGAAACAGTCAGAGCAGTTAGGTCTGTAGAATTATTAAGTCCTGTTCTGCATTCATCTTCCATTTCATCGTCCACATCTTCTGCAATAGCCACCATAAAAGAAATAAAAGATGTAAATGCAAGTGCAAATGTTCCAACAAAGATACTTACACCCTTAAAATTTTCTCCATTATATAGTTGTCCCATACCAGGAACGAAAAACGACATAGCCCAAGCCAATCCCGGCTCTCTATAAGATGTAATAGAAGAGTTTATGATTTGAGTAGAGTTTTCTTCATAAAAATCCTCCTCAACATCATACTGTGCAAACGCAAAAGTACTTAAGCACACACATATAAGAAGAAACAAATATTTTTTCATTTTATAAACTATTTCATTTTAAATTATCAACCATGAAACTGCATTATTTTTTCACCAAAATTGACTTTGTTTTTAGTGAATTTGATAAAAAAATGACTGTTTCAAATTCCATTGCAAAGATAAGAAATTTTTTTCCTATCAGCATAGAATTTTACAAGATAAAGATAAGAAAAAAAATTATTTATTTTTAAATACAAAAGTTTTGTTTAACAGAAAGGTAACTATAGCATTTGGAAGTACGACTATGGCTTGGCCTATAGCATCTCCGACTTTTCTTTCTGAAAGCGAGAATTTATCTATTATACCAAAGTTTTGCATATCAAAATCCGCTATTATTTGATACAATCCGCTGTTTGCAAGCAGATGAAGTTCTACAGCATTGACAACATACATTACAGCATAGACAGCAAAAAATTTTAGTATAAGAGAATTTGACCTATTTTCAAACACCATATACCCTGTTGTCTTATAGTTCCAGCATACTCCCAGAACATAGGAAACAAACAAAGCCACAGTTCTTGGCAATCCTGTCCAAATAAAGAAAACAAATAATAAATATCCTACAATAGTATTTAGAACTCCTACGAAAAGAAATCGTATGAATTTATTATCTATCTTCCATAACAATTCTACAGGTATTTTGAGTAATTTTTTTAGCATTATCTTTAAATTTATTTGCAAAAATAGACTTTTTAGGCGAGATGCCAAAGAAATTTCTTACCTTTGCTATCTCAAAATTAAAAAATAATTTATTTTATGGCAGACAAACCTTTGATATTCATTACTAATGATGACGGTTATAACGCAAGAGGTATAAAACTATTAGAAGATATATTAAAACCTTTTGGCAACATAGTAGTAGTAGCACCAAACGTTGAAATGTCAGGCAAATCTCACGCTATAACAGGAGGAAAACCTTTGCGTTTGGAATGTATAGAAAAACGAGAAGGATTTGAGGTTTATTCTTTGGAAGGAACTCCTGTAGATTGTGTAAAGATGGCTTTTGATAAGGTTTTAAATAGAAAACCCGATTATTTGTTTGCAGGTATCAACCACGGCTCTAACCTAAGTATAAACACAATATATTCCGGTACTATGGGGGCTGTTATGGAGGGGTGTTCAGAAGGAGTAACAAGTGTTGGCTTTTCCCTATGTGATAACGATAAACAAGCAAGTTTAGATGACTGTAAAGATTTGGTAGAAAAAATATCCGCAAGAGTTATAAGCAAAGGTTTACCAAAGGAAGTTTGCCTTAACGTGAATTTTCCTACAGGAAAAATGAAAGGAGTGAAAGTAGGTCATCAGGCAAAGGGGTATTGGAGTGAGGATTTCACAACAGGCGAGGTAGAAGGTTGCAAAACGATTTTCTGGCTTGGTGGAGAGTACCATTGTACAGACGATTCACCAAATGCAGATTGGAATATAGCACAAGAGGGTTATGCTTCCATAGTTCCTATGCAAGTAGATTTCACTGCATGGAAACACATAGAGGAGGTTAGTTCAAACTTTATTGACTTATGAAAAGTTTATTCTATTCAAATTCTTTAACTGTAGGACTTGTAGTTTCGTTGTTGTTAAACGTATTAACAGTGTTGGTTCTGTGTTTGGTATTGTGGTTGTTTAAGATGGATATTTTGATAAACCTAAAAATATTTATCTTCTCTGTTGTACCGAATATTCTTTTGCTGAGATACTATGCAACAAACGAATTGCAGAGTAGTATGAAAGGTTCTACAATAAGCCTTGTTGTATGTTTGGCAGGTTTATTGATATGGTTATATAAAATGAATATATTTGACGGTGCTTTTAATTGGGCAATAAGATTATGAAATACTATGTAATAGCAGGAGAAGTTTCGGGCGATATGCACTCCTCTCTTTTGTTGAAATACATAAAAGAGAAAGACAAAGAGGCTGAGTTTCGCTGTTGGGGTGGAGATAATATGCAAAAAGAGGGTGGATTCTTGGTAAGACACATAAAAGACCTTGCTTTTATGGGTTTTGTTGAGGTTTTAACACATCTGAAAACAGTATTGGGCAACCTATCTTTTTGCAAAAAAGATATATTGGATTACAAACCAGATGCTATAATATTGACAGACTATCCGGGATTTAATCTTAAGATAGCCAAGTTTGCACATAAACACGGTTTTAAAGTATTTTACTATATCTCTCCGCAAGTATGGATATGGAAAAAAGGTAGAATAAAAACCATGAAAAAGGTTTTGGAAAAATTGTATGTAATCCTGCCTTTTGAAAAACCGTTCTATGCCCAGCACAATATGGAAGTGGATTATTATGGCAATCCTTTGTTGGACGAGATTTCTATTTTCAAAAATAAAGGTGAGAACAAAGAGGCTTTTCTTCAGAAACACAATTTGGGTTCTAAACCTATAATAGCCATATTGCCAGGTAGTAGAACTCAGGAAATAAAGGCTATGTTGCCTATACAACTTTCTATATATGACAAATACAAGGATAAGTTTGACTTTGTAATAGCAGGTGTAAATATGCACAGCGAAGAGTTTTACAAAAAGTATATAGGTAATAGGCAAGTGAAGTTGATATTCAACGATACTTATAATATACTGAACGTTGCAAACGCTGGACTTATTACTTCTGGAACGGCTACTTTGGAAACGGCTTTGTTTGATGTTCCTCAAGTGGTTTGTTACAAAGCATCAAAGATTTCTTATGCTATAGCAAACACTTTCCTTAGTGTGAAATACATATCTTTGGTAAATATAATATTGGATAGGTTGGCAGTAGTGGAACTTTTGCAAAAGATGTGGAATAAGAAAAACTTAGAAGAAGAGTTTGAACGTATTTGTTTTGATTATGAGTATATAACCAAAATGAAAAAAAATTATGTAGAACTAAGACAAATACTTGGCAATGCAGGAGCATCTGAAAAAATAGCAACATCTATAGTAGAACATTTAAAAAAATAAATAAAACGCAATATGAGAAAATATTTTTTTGTCTTAATAGGTTTATGTCAGTTTTTGCTGTTTTCGTGTAAAGCAGATACGGTTGAAAATGTTAGAGTTAGACTGTATGCAGAAAGCAATATAAACGAGGTAACTTTGTCTTCTTCTTTTGGAGATTACTCTGTGAATAATCAAAAGATAAAAAAACAAGATAAAGTAAAAGTATCTATTTCCAACTCTAAACTTTTGCTGAAAATAAACGAAGAAGTAATAGGTTCTTATGACACTGTGAATTTGGTTAGTGAGGATTTGAAGTGCTTTTTCCAAATCTCTCCATCAAACAACAAAGCAAGACGTTATGATAACAACCTTGAAATAACTCTAAGCAAGGATAAAAAATCTTTGATGATAATAAACGTTGTTTCGCAAGATAATTATATAGCAGGAGTTGTACAAAGTGAAGCTGGGGGAGCAAGCGACAATGTAGAGTTTTTTAAAGTTCAGGCTATATGTTGCAGAAACTATATGATGAGAAATATAAACAAACACAAAAAGGACGGTTATAATCTTTGCGATTGTGTCAATTGTCAAGTATATTTTTCTCGTGCAAACAAACAACAAGTAATAGAGGGTGCAGCAAAAAGCACAGGAGAAGTTATTGTAGATAATAACGGTAATATAATAGAGACTTTGTTCCATTCTAATTCGGGTGGTCAGACTATGGACGCAAAAGATGTTTGGACAAATGATATTTCGTATTTGAAATCTGTAGTAGATTCTTTCTCTATTGGACAACCAAACTACATTTGGGAAAAAGAAATAAAAGAAAAAGAGTGGTTGAATTATTTCAAAGAAAAAGGTGTGGATATAAAAAATTATAATAACAAACAAGAACTGCTGAATTTTTCACAAGATGAAGGTAGAAAAATAAAGATATTCAACATTCCTTTGACCCAAATAAGAAAAGATTTTAAACTAAAGAGTACTTATTTTACTGTTGTACCGTGGGGTTCTAACGTAAAACTAAAAGGAAAAGGATATGGTCACGGAGTAGGTATGTCCCAAGAAGGTGCAGCAAAGATGTGTGAAGATGGGTATGAGTATTGGCAAGTAATAGAACATTATTATACAGGTGTAAAAATAAAAAATATTAACAAGTAGAAAACTATTCTTGCAACGTAAATTTTGGAAGAGATAAAAAAAATCATATATTTGCAAAAAATTTAAATTTAGAAGAATATGAAAAAGATAAGTTTATTGTTAGTATTATTTATCGTTTTGTTTGCTTTGAACGGTAAAGCACAAACAAAAGTTAATTGGACAGATGTAGTTACAGCTGCTACACAAGGAGAGAAAGATGGAAAGAAAGGTAAGTTGGTGTTCATAGATTGTTATACTGATTGGTGCAAATGGTGTAAGGTTCTTGATGAAAAGACTTTTAGCAACGATACTATAGCACGTATTTTGAACTATTATTTCTATCCTGTTAAGTTTAACGCCGAAGGACAAGAAGATATAACTCTTAAAGGTGTTGACTATAAAGCAGTAAAAGGTAATAAAAGAAATGGAACTCACGAACTTATGCGTCTATTGTGGGCAGGACAACAAGGAGGAGGCTATCCTTCTATGGTTATAAGAAACTCTGATTTTTCTGCTCTTACTGTAGTTATGGGATTTTATCCTGCTGCAGATTTGGAACCTATACTTGTGTATTATGCAGAAGGATATAATAAACAAATGTCTATAGAGAAATTCCAATCTCAATACACAGATAAATATAGAAGCAAAGTGCTTAAGAAGATATTTAAAGACTAAAAACTTATTTGCATGAATAGACAAGATGCAATAAAGAAGTTGATGCAACAAAACATTGTTGTGGCAGTAGGTTGTACAGAACCTGTGGCTGTGGCTTTGTGTGTAGCAAAAGCAAAAGAAGTTCTAAACGAAGAAGTTTTAGATGTACAATTGCTTTTGAGCAAAAACATAATAAAAAACGCTATGGGAGTAGGAATTCCTGGTACAGGAATGATAGGACTTCCTATTGCGGTGGCTATATCTGTTGTTTGTGGTAAAAGTGAAAATAAACTTGAAGTCTTACAAGAGGGTAAAACTTATGTAGAAGAGGCAAAAGTTTGGTTATCATCTCACAAGATAGATATAGAAGCAAAAGATACAGACAAAAAACTGTATATAGAATGTATATGTAAAGGTAAAAACAATACATCTAAAGTTATCATAGCCGACAATCATACCAATTTTATATATATACAATCAAATGATGAGGTTATACTAAACAAACAGTGTAACGAAACAGATGATTGCGAAGAAAAAGATGATATTCTAAAAACATTATCTGCAAAAGAAGTTTATGATTACGCATTAAACGAACCAATAGAAAACTTATCGTGGATATATGACACTGTAACTTTGAACAAAAAATGCAGTGAAGTAGGTTTAGAAGGTAACTATGGACTACAAATAGGTAAAACGCTTTACAATGATTGGGATAAGAGCATTAGAAAAGAAATAATAGGTAGAACTTGTGCTGCTTCTGATGCGAGAATGGACGGTGTAACTCTACCTATATACAGTAACAGTGGCAGTGGAAACCAAGGAATAACTTGTACTTTACCTGTATATTATTATGGAGTAAAGGTCAATGCTTCTCAAGAGAAAATAACACGAGCCTTGATTCTTTCTCATCTTATGTCTATTTATATAAAGAGTAAAATAGGTCGTTTATCTGCTTTGTGTGGTGCTGTAAATGCGTCTATGGGTGTTGCAAGTGGTATTATATATCTTGCAAATGGTACATTTCAACAAATAACCTTTGCTATAAAGAATATGATAAACACTATCACAGGAATGGTTTGCGATGGAGCAAAGCCAAGTTGTGCTTTGAAAATAGCAACCACTCTGAACTCTGCTTTTGATTCTGTTACTCTTGCGATGAAAAACATAGTAGTAGATGAAACAGACGGTATTTCAGAACACGATATAGACAAATCTATAACAAGCATGGGAAAAATAGGCCGTTATGCTATGGACGCTACTGATGATATGATACTTGATATAATGACACATAAAGAATAAAAAAATAATTATTATGAAAAAATACTTAATAATAGGTCTGTTCATTATAGGTTCTGCTTTGCTTTTTTCGTGCGATAATTTTGAAGGAGAACAAACCGTACCTGCTTATATAAAAGTATCTGGTTTCAATCTTGTAGCCAATCCTAATTATGAATTTGAACAAGATGAAAACTTCCTTACTTCAGATATTTCAGATGTGTGGATATATGTAGATAACGAACTTTTAGGAGCCTATGCTTTACCAAAGAATGGAGATAGTGTAACAATACCTGTGCTGGCTAAAGGTCGTCATGCAATAGATTTCAGACCTGGAATAAAATACAACGGTATGGCCGCCACAAGAGAATATTATAGATTTTATACTTTTGTTACAGACACTTTAGATTTGATTCCTGGGCAAATAACACGCATAGACAAAAAAGATATTATGTACAACTATACTTACGCTAAATTTACTTTCAACTATGGATTTGAAGATTCTTTCTCTCATTTTGAAAACTTCACTGAATTAGGCTCTACTAACAACAGCCAACCTAATAATTTCATACTTATAACTAATGATAGCGTAAAATATGGTAACAATTGTTTGGCTATGTATAGCACTTCAAAAGAAGATAACTACAAGATTATTACAAAAGATAGTATAATTTGTACTAATAAGAATGGTATAATATTAGAATTGGATTATCACTCTAATATACCTTTTGAAGTAGGTCTTTATGGTAAGTCTTCTTTGACAAATAATCATACTGTTAGTGTAATGCGATTAAAAGCCAATGAAGATAAGGGTTGGCAAAAAATGTACATAATCTTAGGAAAAGTTTGGGGACAACTAAGTTATAATCCTTTTAAAATATACTTTCAACCATTTAATGTAAATAATGTACCTAATGGTTACATTCATATAGATAATCTTAACCTAATTCATTTTCCAGACTAATGCTAAATAAAACACTGCAAATAACGAAATATGTTGTAGCAGACTTTTTGTCTGCTATGTTGGCTTGGGTATCTTTTTTTATTTTTCGCAAACTCTCTATAGATAACACAGATTTTAAAGATATAAATCAAGTTTTTGCAGATGTCAATCTTATAAAAGGGATATTGTTTATTCCTATCTTTTGGTTGTTGCTTTATTATGCACAAGGTTGTTATCAAAAGATATTGCACCGTTCTCGTTTAAAGGATTTTGTGCAGACTCTCATTATATCTGCTATAGGTGTCATACTTATATTTTTTGCATTCTTATTAGATGATAATGTTTCTACTTACAAAAACTATTATTTCTCTTTTTCTATTCTGCTACTTTTACATTTTACTCTTACAGTAATACCTCGTCTTATATTAACAACTATTACTGTACATAAGGTTCATAAGGGAGAAATCTACTACCCTACTATTCTTATAGTATCCGACTGTGAAAAGGCTGTACAATGCTACAACGAAATAGTCAATCAAGAAATAAATTCAGGCGTTAAGTTTGTTGGATATATTACATTGGATAGTAATCCTGTTGAAACCTTATCTTCAAAGATAGATTTTTTAGGTTCTTTGGCTGATTTACAGAAAATAATTGTGGATAAAAGCATTGAAGATGTTTTTATAGTCCTAAAAAAAGATGATGAAAACAGAATATACGATATTATCCTTTCTATACAAAAGCCAGATATAGAAATGTATATTCCTTCCGATAGAAAAGACCTTCTAACAGGAAGTATACAATTGCAAGCCATCTTTTCAGTTCCATTAGTAAAAATATCGCAAGGACACATGGCACCTTGGGAATTTACCCTTAAGCGTTTGTTTGATATATTCGTTTCTATAGTGGCAATGATTGTACTTATACCTATCTATCTTATTACTGCCATAATAGTAAAATGTTCTTCAAAAGGACCTATCCTTTACAAACAAGAACGTATAGGAAAACATGGAAAACCATTTTATATGTATAAATTCCGTTCTATGTACATAGATGCAGAAAAAGATGGAAAACCTATGCTATCCAACGGAGATAAAGACCCAAGAATAACACCATTTGGTAGGTTTATGAGAAAAGTTCGTTTAGATGAAACACCTCAATTCTTCAATGTCTTTATAGGAAATATGAGTATGGTAGGTCCAAGACCAGAAAGACAATATTATATAGACCAAATTATTCAAAAAGCACCAGAATATAAACTACTACAGAAAATAAAACCAGGAATGACTTCCTGGGGACAAGTTAAATTTGGCTATGCTGATAGTGTAGACCAAATGGTTGAAAGACTAAAATACGATTTGCTTTATTTGGAAAATATGTCTATGATAACAGATATAAAGATTTTACTTTATACATTTATTATTATACTACAAGGAAGAGGAAAATAAAAGTTAATTATATATTTGTATGATGAAACAACTTGAAAATTTTACAGTGGAGGAGAATATTGCACTAAATCCTTATTGTTTTCTACTAAAACTTGTTTCCAATGTATCACTGAAAGATATAAAAGCAGGACAGTTTGTAAATATTGAAGTAAAAGATATACAAGATAGAATACTTCGCCGTCCTATTAGTGTGCATGATGTAGATTATGAAAAAAATATTCTTTATCTTGTAGTTCAGAAAATAGGCAAGGCAACAAATAAACTCTCAAAAATAAAAAAAGGAGAAAGCCTTTCTATCGTCTTTCCTTTAGGAAATGGTTTTGAAATAAAAGGACAAAAACCTCTATTGATAGGAGGTGGAGTAGGTACTGCACCTTTATATTTACTTGCAAAAAAATTTTATGACAAGGGAATAGAACCAAAGATTATTATAGGAGCAAGAACAAATGAACAGTTGTTTTTAACAAATAGATACAATGCTTTAGGACAATTGAGTATATCTACAGAAGACGGAAGCGTGGGAGAAAAAGGATTGGTAACTTCTAATACTCTTTTGCAATCAGATTTTGATATTATATATACCTGTGGTCCTACTCCTATGATGAAAGCTGTTGCTTTATTTGCAGAAAAAAATAACAAACCTTGTTATGTTTCTCTTGAGAATAGAATGGCTTGTGGTATAGGAGCCTGCCTTTGTTGTGTGAATGAAAATAAAGACGGTCATAATGTATGTGTATGTACAGACGGCCCTGTTTTCAATGCTAAAGAGATATGGTAATTTTTATTTGAAATGATTTATGAAAGACAGTAGATTAGAAATAAATATAGGCGATTTGCATCTTCAAAATCCTGTTATGACAGCCTCAGGAACATTTGGATATGGAGATGAATACAAAGATTTTATTGATGTATCTTCTTTAGGAGGTATTATAGTAAAAGGTACGACAGGGGAAAGAAGAGAGGGAAACTCTTATCCACGTTTGGCAGAAACACCTGCCGGTATGATAAACGCTGTAGGTTTGCAAAACAAAGGCATAGACTATTTTTGTCATAAAATATACCCTCAGATAAAAGACCTTAACCATAATATTATAGTCAATGTTTCAGGTTCAAGTATAGAAGAATACTGCACAGTGGCAGAAAGGATTAACGATTTGGAAACAATCCCTGCTATAGAGTTGAATATCTCTTGCCCTAATGTTAAAAAAGGAGGAATGGGATTTGGAACAGACAAGACTATGGCAGCAGAAGTTGTTTCGCAAGTTAGAAAGATTTATAAAAAACATCTGATTGTAAAACTTACTCCAAACGTTACCAATATAGTGGAAATAGCACAAAGCATAGAAGAAGCAGGTGCTGATTCTTTATCTTTGATAAATACTGTACTGGCTGTGGCTGTAGATGCAGAAAAACAACGTCCTATTCTCTCTACTATTACAGGTGGTTTATCTGGTCCTGCTATCAAACCTATAGCATTGCGTTGTGTTTGGCAAGTTGCACACAATGTAAATATACCTGTTATTGGTTTGGGTGGAATACAAAATGCTAACGATGTTATAGAGTTTATGCTTGTGGGAGCAAGTGCCGTGCAAGTAGGAACGGCTAATTTTATCAACCCAAAAGTAACTTCTGAAATCATAGCAGATTTATCCGATTACCTTGATAGACACCAAATAAACAATATCAAAGATATTATCGGTAGAATATAAACATTCTATCACACAAACAAACTATCATGTAATTAAAACAAAATCAACAATATCTATCTCTTTGTTTTAGAAAATCTTTTGCAGATGACACTAAAACTTATATAGATAACGAATAGATATTACATAAATAAAAGGAGGTGTGTATTGAAACACACCTCTTGACTTTTGTGTGGCATCGACAGGATTTGAACCGGTGACACAAGGATTTTCAGTCCT
>JAFUGA010000020.1 GCA_017469625.1 Bacteroidales bacterium | reverse complement strand
TTATCTTATTTTTGTATAACTCCTTATTTTTCAAAGAAATATTTTTTCTTAGAACTTTACCTTCTCTACCCTACGACCCACAAACAAACTCTTCTTTCCTCCCACAATTCTTTCCCATTTTTCTATACCTCTCACAATTTTTTACACTCCTTTCCCTTATTTTTTATAATAAACAATATAATTTCTAAGATAAATTTATAATAGTAAAAAGAAAAAAAACGTGCTTATAAATTTTACACTCCTCTTTATAATAAAAAAATAACCACTGTTTTTTTTTTGCAGTGGTGGACCGTAGTGTTAAGTACGGTGGGATTTCATTTGCAAAATTACAAAAAAATTCTAATTCTAAAAGATATTTTTGTAAATTTTACAAAACAAAGTTATTATTTTTTAGAATGTACTTAAAAACTCTGCCAATTCTTGTTTAGAATCAACTTTACTAACCTTTATCTTTGTTTGTTCTGGTCTTCCTTGTGTATGAGTTTTCGCAACAGCAGACAACATTTCGCTTACTATATCCGACTGATTTATAATAGTAGGCACACCGTTATTTCTTTCTATAAAAGAATAAAGTTCATCTGCAAACGAACGAGAAATAAATTTCACTCCTGCAAAGTCTAAAACACTAATATCTTCTTTGTTTATAATTTTGATAATGACATTTACATTATTTCTTAGTCTTATATCATCACTCAAAACCTCTTTCACCAAAATTGAATTCATATATTACAGGGTAAATATACTATATTTTTATACAATCTTTAGGAATGATATATTCTACTTTGCCGTATATTTCTGGCAAAGTATGTATAGAGTAGTCTTTTTCTTGTTTGTCTTTGTAGGTTGTAGATATAGTAATATCTTGTTCAGGGAAAATATTTCTTATAGAATCAAGTTTGAAAAACAGTTTGTCTTTATATTCTTTTTGTTCCAAATCTGAATCAAGGTCTTTTATGCTATTGTAAATCTCTTCATTGGTATTTTTCAAAGTAGAATAGCCTAAAAGACAACGCATTTTGAAACCATTTACTATTTTTTCAACGTCTTTGTGTTCTTTCATATATCTGGTACTATCTATTTGATATATGACTATAGAATTTTTTTCTATCTCTTTTTTATCTGAAATAATCCTTTTGACAATAATTCCATTACCTGTTTCTATACCATATTTTGACATAGAATCTCCATCAACAACAAAAATCTCATAGTTATCCAAATCTATACTTTGCCCTTCAAAGTCAAAATCTATATTGGATAAATCATTGATTTTCCTTGTTAAACCATCAACATGTTCAACCTCTCCACCGTATGCAATATAGTAGGATTTCTTTTGTACTTGTCTTTTTGGACGTACAAAGAAATACAGCATACACATCAAAACTAACAATATATATAAGGCGACCATATTATTTAATTTTTGGTTTTGTTACACTTATCTTATTCTTTCCCGGTATTAGATACGTTATCGCTTTTATCAAGGCTATGTTCAGCCACAATAACAAAAACAACACTATCTGTACCACTAAATTCGTAAATATCGTTGTCAGTAGAAAAATACCAAAGGCTACAACTAAAAGAAACACTAAAACTTTTAATAGATAACTCTTTCTGTTTCCTATTTTATAACTACGCAATGATATATAAAAATCCGTCATAAAGGCAAAAACAAATACAATAAGAGGTATTAGGAATTTGGCAAGGTATTCCGATTTTGTTTCTATAAAAAATATATCTGTTTTAAAATGTAAGGCAAAATCTGGAAACGATGCTATAGAGATACTATAGCCCAAATAAATGTAGGTATAAGTATTTCCCATACAGTATGCTCTCCTTTTATCTTATTCCAAAACCTCATCTGAATTGTATCTTTTTTCTTCACCTGCAAAATTACTACATTTTTCACAATTAACAAATTATTTAGTGTTTTATTGAAGTAAGGGGATATAAAAGGACGGAGAAATAGAGTAAGGGATTTGTTTTTTGGGCAAAAAAAAAGAAATTTTTATAAGAAGATTTTATTTTTGCATTTTTTAACATTTGGCAAGAAAAAAGTTTGTTCTTTTTTTTGTTTTACGTGGATTTATTGTTAAATAAAGTGTTAATATTTTAAAAAATCTTGTTTTCTAAGAAAATAATTTAACGTTTAAGTAATTTCTTTATAAACCAGCATATTTTTCAATATTTTTATGGTTTTATAAAATTTTATTTTAATTTTCTAAAACGAAGAGATAGAAAATTAAAACGAAGTTTCGTAAAATTAGAATCAAGTTCTATGAAATTAAAACAAAGAGTTAGAATTCTAAAACAAAGTTCTACGTTTACGAAACAAAGAGATAGAAAATTAAAACAAAGTTTTAGTTTTTAAATTTTTGAGGTAATAAAAACAATTAAAGTTATTATTGTCTTATAAAAAACTACACGAGAACGAAAAGAAAGTTTCGTTCCCGTGCAAGTAAGAAATACTAAGTTTTTTATTTTAAAAGATTTTCTATTTCTTCGCGTAAGTCGTCCGGTGCTACCATAGGTTCAAAGCGTTTTATAGTTTTACCGTCTTTGGAAACGAGGAACTTAGAAAAATTCCAACGAATATTGTCGCCTTGTTCAAAACCGTTGCCAAGTTGTTTATGTATAGCGTCTAACTGTTTGCCAAACTCTTCGTTTGGATAAGATTTGAATGGGGCTTTTTTCTTTAAAAAAGTGTAAAGTGGAGATTCGTTTTTTCCATTTACATCTATCTTTTCAAACATCTGAAAAGTTACCCCATAGTTTGCCAAGCAAGTTTGACGGATTTCTGCTGCTGTACCCGGTTCTTGTTCAAGGAATTGGTTGCAAGGAAAACCCAAAATTTCCAAACCTTTGTCTTTGTACTCTCTATACAAAAGTTCCAATCCCTCATACTGAGGAGTAAGTCCGCATTTGCTGGCGGTATTCACTATAAGCAAGACTTTGTCTTTGTAAGTAGAGAAATCTATGGTGTCCCCCTCAAGACTTACAAGTTTGAAATCGTAAATACTCGTTTCTTTCTGTGCTTTAAGTGTAGTAACACAAAAAACTACCACAAGAGAAAGAAGAAAAGAAAGAATGCTTTTTTTCATCATTGTTTTCATTTTTTATATTTGTTATATATTATTTATACTATTCTGTCCTTAGAAAAAATTAAAGTGTAGATTGGTTTTTCTTTGCATAATCAAAAGTATAAGACAAGGTAATATAGTTTGGTGAGCCATAGTTATGGTATTCATTACGAGCATAATTGAAAGTAAATTTTTTGTAATGAACTGTTATACCATAAGAAAAACCTGCCATAGAAAAAGCATCATCTACTGCCATTTCTTTGTGTTGCCTATACGAATAACCCAAAGAAAGGTCTATAAACCTGTTTGCTTTCAAATCGCAAGCAAACTTCAGATGACGAAAGGTCTTATCCATAAAAGCAGAAAACTTTTTCTCTTCTTTCACCGTACCGTCTATCTCTACTGTAGTACGAGGATTAAGCGCATCGTTTTCTCTTATATCCCATTTTTGTAGATTGTCCGCTACTATGTAGAAAGTAAGAGGTGCATGTTTTAGTTGTTTAGAAACGCCTATCTGAATATCTAAAGGAAGTGTATCTCTTTGATTAGCAAAAGATTTTATCTGACGACCTATATTTTTTATAATAAATCCTGCCTGCCAATATTTGCTTGGAGAAGCCCACATAGCAGAAACATCAAATGCTACAGAAAAAGAAGAATAGGATTCATAGGAAGAAAACAGGGGTTTGAAATTGACACCGAAATATATATCTTTCTCTATCTCCATACCCCAAGCAATGTTCAGCATAAAGTCATTAGCAGAAAATTCTCCTGCATCGTCCCCATTGGCAAGCGTACGAGAGAAAGAGCCATAGTCTATATATTGCAGACCAAAGCCTAAGTTACCCAATTTTTTGAAAGAATGAGAATAAGCCAACGCCCCTTGATAAGAGCCTGCAAATATATCGGTATATGTCAAAGAGAACATACCACACAAAGAACTGTCTAAGGTAGCAGGGTTTGAAAGTGCAGATGGTGAATCCTTGAGAAAACGAGGAATAAAATTCATACCACGTGCTGTCATCTGTGCGGAATTGTAAAGGTTGAGTACTGCATACGATTCTTGTCCCGCCTCAGACTGTGCTATGGCTGTAAAAGAAAAAACAAGTGCCGAAAATATTATAATTATCTTTTTCAAAATCCTATATATTTTTTGTTACACTATAATAACTGAAAATATTTAAGTTTAGTATTTGTCAAACATATTTTTGTATAAAAAAAGGGCAACCGCAAAATATAGGTCGCCCTTTTCCATTATGAAAAAACGAAAAATATCTTAGTGGATTATCAATTTTGAAGTACGAGTTTCAGTATCTGTTACCACTTGTATTACATATACTCCCTTACTCATATTTGATACATCTATTAGTTGAGCGTGTGCACCTTTAGATTGTCTTCCGTTGTCTTTTACAGATAACAATCTTCCGTTGATGTCGTACATATTCATTACTACATTAGAAGCACTTGCCAAAGTATAAGAAACAACTGTTTCTGTAGTTGCAGGGTTTGGATAAAGAGAAAGTGTTGCAGAAACATCTACTCCCTTAACCTCGTTTATACCTACATTTACTTCATCAGGATTTTCTTGTTTGTAGTCACTATTTACAAGTATACCTTTACCGTATGTAGCAGCATAGATAACGCCTGCATTTGCTGTTGCTTCAAAACGTGTATCTTCTGAAGTAGTAGAAGAGAATGTTGTAAGGTTTATAGCAGGCAAGTTTTTAGTTTGTTGCCATAAATCATATACTGCTATCTCTGCACCTATATCTTCTTTTGTCCATGTATTTGAAGAAGAAGCATAGTTTGTAGTTTTGTATATACCTTTGTCGGTTCCTACAAATAGTGTGTTGCCTTCTGTTGCTTCAAACAAAGCAGTATATACGGGAGCATATTTTCCATTTTCTTCATCTGGTGAAGATAAAGCTGTAAAGGATGGAGCAGACTCCATAGCATTTGCAGAGTAAAGGATATTATCTGCTGTAGTAGAATAACCATCAAATGTTACCACTATTTGATTAGCATTGTTAGGGTTTGATACTATAGAAGATATTTGACGATTATACTTTCCTAAAACTACTTGTGTAAAATCGCCTGCTTCTGTTACTGAACCATTATAACCACCTTCTGCACGGTTCAAACCGTTGTTAATATCTACATCATTCAAACCGTCTATTCTTATAAGAAGTGTAGAATCGTATTGAGAATAGTTTGTGTAGAAATCTACAGAAATAAATGCACTTGCTCCGTCTGCAGATAATGCTACTGTACGTACTCTTCTGTTGTAGTTAGTTGTAAAGTTGTTAGTAGAATAGATACGAGCCCAAGTAAGGTTCTTTTTCAATGCTGTAGGGTCAGTAATACCTACACTGAATGTTCTTGTATAGTCAAGTATTTTTCCACAAACAAACACACCTGCTTCTGAAGCCAACAACATTTTTGATTGAACCTTTTGAGGTATGTTTATAATAGAGTCTTCGTTTTCATTCCAACGGCTGAATAAAACATCGCCTGTAGGATAGTTGTCTACATCTCTATCTACTTCAGAGAATACATACCAGAAAGGATATTCAAGATTATCACTTGGCACTATGATAGAGTCGCCTATGCTTATAGGTTGTCCTGCTATAGTTCTAATATCTTCTCCGTTGTGTCTGATATATGTATAGTTTGAAAGTTTTAGTTGTACGCTATCCAATGTATTAGTTGTGTTTGCGTCAAATGTTTCCCAAAAATCTGTAGGAGTAAGGAATTGTGCGTGAGTTCTGTCTGTCAAAACAAAACCATTTAACAACTCTTGTCTTGCTTCGTTTCCTCCGCCGTAAGTCCATGTTTGGTCATCTATTGAAGAAAAATCTCCACTGTAACCATAAGTTCTTGCAAATGTTGTGTACGGACGAGCAACCATTATAGGTTTTCTTACCTTTGTAGTAGGCAGTGTTCTATAAATAGCAGAAGCTTCTACAGCACTACCAGAACGAGAATTTGCTGCAATATCCAATTGAGTTGCGACAACATATCCAGGACTATTTATAGACCATATTTTCATACCTCTACTTTCTCTTGTATCGGAAATAGAAGGAATATATACTATAGCATTGTCTTGAGATGCTGCAAGCACTGCTCCAGATGGTGTAGCAGATACTTTATAAGTCTGCAAGTTGTTTATACCGTTTGAAGGCATCCATTTTACTCTTCTTTCCATGGTATCGTACTTATACATATAAATACCAGCATCTGTTGTTATCAACATATATATAGAATCGTATATATCCTTAGGATTTGGCATAAATGCAATAGTATGAATATTTGAAGGAAGAAATTGATAATTTCTGTAATCATAAGTCAAACCAGATGTATCAGATACAGTTGGGGAAGCCAAAGCAGACCATACAAAAACATCATTGGCATTCAAATCTTGTCCTTGTTGCAAGTAAGAACCACCTGTATAAACTGTTTCTTCTTCGTTATCGTCTTTTACTGCTATAGACATAGCATAGTTTAACTGGCTACTACTTCCAAAATTTCCCGGATTTATTTTTTTCCATTCTACTTCATCTATACTTCTTGTACGATAAACCCCTACTGTTAATCCGTTCATATCTGCATATGTGTATTCGTTATCTTGTGAATATGAAACATACTGACTTGCTATGAAAGCATAAAGATAATCTGGATTGTTGTGCCCAAAAGATAGTCTTATTCTACCAAGATAAGCATCATCTGCATTTATTTCTGTAGTTTCATCTGCATTCAATATTTTAGTAAATTCCAATGGAGAACCTGGATTACTTACTGCTATAGAGCCTCCTGCATTATTGTAAGAAACGGCTACTCGTCCGTTAGCATTAACTACTATATCAAAGATGTTTAATGAAGAAGTACCTTCCATAGGTATTTCAGTGAAACTGTCTTCTCCATTTTGTGAAACTTTAAGACCTCCATTCTTTGTTCCTACATAAAGATAACCGTTTGCAAAAGCCATAGTGTTGATGTAAGCCCATTCACTGAAAGAATCATAACGGTTTTCTACTGTAGTAGAATTCATATGTGCAAATGTAATATTTTCTTTTGCCCATGCGTATTTTTCTTCGTCTGTAGAAAGATTTGCAGCCCATTCTTTAGTATAAGAAGAACTACCTATTTTGTATATACCTGAACCTATTCTTCCTGAAATAGCGTTGCTTCTTCCAGAAGGGTCTTCATTGTGAAGGCCTACACTGTAATATCCTTCACCTGTTCCTACATATACAATACCGTTTTCGTCTTGTGCCAAAGCAGTAACGTTTTCTACTGTGTTACTTAGTGGTAATTCTTCCCAATTCTTACCATTATTAACACTAATGTACAGTCCTCCTACTGTTCCAGCATAAACAACACCGTAGTTATATTTATCAAACATCGCTACACGAACACGACCTGTTACGTTGCTTGGTCCTACGGTTTTCCAACCTGTTACCGGTTCCTCTTCTTCTAAATATAGAGAAGGATTAGCTATTGTCATACCTGCCATTAGTCCCATAACGGCAAAGAACAATAGACTTAAAAGTAATTTTCTGTTTTTCATAATTAGTTTATTCTTTATTATTTTCTATTTCTAATTTATTAAAACCTCCAGCGTAAAGTACGCATTTTGAGGTGGCAAAGGTAGAAAAAAAAAATCATATACAAAAATTTTACCTAAAAAAAATCTCTCTTAACAAAGATTATACCAAAAAGGTGTCTGAAATTCTGTTGAATTCTAAGAAATTATATTTATTTTCATTTTTTACAATAATTTTAAGAATAAAGCGTTTTTATCAATTGAGAAATAATTTTTAAATATGGATATAACAGAATTAAACAAACAGATTGAACAAGAAAGTGCATTTATTCAAACAATAAAGAATGAAGTTGGCAAATCCATCATAGGACAAAAAGAAATGTTGGATAGATTGCTGATAGGATTGCTTGCAGATGGTCATATATTATTAGAAGGTGTACCCGGACTTGCAAAAACTTTGGCAATATCTTCTCTTGCAAAAAGTATAGATGCATATTTTTCAAGAATTCAATTCACACCAGATTTGTTACCTGCAGACGTTATAGGCACTATGATTTACAATCCACAAAATTCTGATTTCTTTGTAAAAAAAGGACCTATCTTTTCAAACTTTGTTCTTGCAGATGAAATAAACCGTGCTCCTGCAAAAGTACAGTCTGCTCTTTTAGAGGCTATGCAGGAAAGACAAGTTACTATAGGAGATACTACTTACGAATTGGAAAAACCTTTCCTTGTGCTTGCAACACAAAACCCTATAGAACAAGAAGGAACTTATCCTTTACCAGAAGCACAACTTGACCGTTTTATGTTAAAAGTAGTTGTTACTTATCCAAACATTGAGGAAGAAAGACAAATACTTCGTCAAAAACTTGCTATGACTATACCTTCTATTACAAGCGTTGCAAGTAAGGAAAACATAATACGAGCAAGAGAAGTTGTAAAACAAGTTTATATAGACCAAAAAATAGAGAACTATGTAACAGATATAGTATTTGCTTCTCGTTATCCAGAACAGTATAAATTGGAAAAGATAAAACCTTTCATTGCTTTCGGAGGTTCTCCTCGTGCAAGTATATGTCTTGCTTTGGCTTCAAGGGCGTATGCTTTCATAAACAGAAGAGGATATGTTATACCAGAGGATATTATTGCTATAGCACCAGATGTTTTACGCCACAGAATAGGCCTTACTTACGAAGCAGAGGCAGAAAACATTACAAGCATAGATATAGTTAATGAAATAATCAACCGTGTTGATGTTCCTTAATAATATGGATACAGACTTATTAAAAAAAGTTCATAAGATAGAGATAAAAGCCAAAGGTTTGTCAAGAGATGTCTTCTCTGGGCAGTATCGTAGTGCCTTTAAAGGAAGAGGTATGACTTTTTCTGAGGTACGAGAATATGCTTATGGAGATGAAGTACGAAGTATAGATTGGAACGTTTCTGCAAGATTCAACCGTCCTTTTGTGAAAATTTTTGAAGAAGAAAGAGAACTGACTATTATGTTGATGATAGATATTAGTGGTTCTACTGCTTTCGGTAGCAAAAACGAACTAAAAAAGGAGATAATCACAGAGATAGCAGCCACTATCGCTTTTTCGGCAAGTTCAAATAACGATAAAGTCGGAGCAATTCTTTTCTCAGATAAAACAGAACTGTTTATACCCCCAAAAAAAGGTAGTTCGCATTGTTTAAGAATAATAAGAGAACTGCTTGCCTATAGAAAGACAGAGGGAAAGACCTCTTTCCATGAACCTTTTGAGTACGTAAATAGTGTAATAAAAAAAAGGTGTACTTGTTTCCTTATTACAGATGGTTTTGGTGAATTTGACAAAGGTCTAACTATTTTTTCTAAAAAACACGACCTTTGCTCTATAATCGTAAATGATGAAATGGAAACAAATCTACCAAACCTTGGACTCGTACTTATGAATGATGCTGAAAGCAACAAAAGTTTCTGGATAGATACATCTGATAAGAAAACAAGGGAGTGGTTTTATAACTACAGGATACAGCAGAAGGAAAAACAAGAAAATCTATTTAAAAAACTTGGAATGGATTATGTTTCCTTGCTCACAACAGATGATTACACAAAGGCACTTATAAAATTATTTGCAAAAAGGGAGAGATTATAATGAAGAAGTTTCTTTTTTTAGTTTTATCGTTATATGGGTTTGTTGGTTTATGTTTTTCTCAGAAAATCATAAATGGCAAAACGGATAAGGCAGAATATATGATTGGAGATAGAATAGAGTATTCTTTTTCCTTGCCAAACGACAAAGATAACACAGTTTCCACCGACTATGCCTTTTCTGATACTCTTAGGTTCATATCTCAAAAAACAGATACAAGCAAAGGACAGATACATTACCAAATAACACTATCTTCTTTCATTGATGGAAATACTCAACTACCTACATATTATGTTTATAAACAAGGTTTGGATTCTGCTATTTGTATAATAAACTCCCCTATTATAAAGGTAAATGTCCCTGTTATAGATACTATAAACATAGAAACAAAACCTTTGAAAGATATAATCAAAACACCTATAACTTTCAAAGAAGTTTTGCCTTTTATTATTGGTGTTATAGTTTTGGCTATCACCGTTGTAGCGACTATCTTTATTGTAAAAAGAATAAGACAACAAAGAAAATCTACTCCACAACCTACACCTATTTTTGACAATTCTATACCTGAAGATATAGAAGCCATAAAATCTCTAAACGCTCTAAAAGAGGAACACTACATAGAAAGAAATCTTACCAAACAACACTACATAACTCTCACCGATATTGTATGGAAATATATCCTAAGGAGGTTTGGAATAAATGCTTTTGAAATGACTACCAATCAAATCTTAGATTCTCTGCAACAAGTACAAGTTTCACAAGAAGATATGGACAAAGTAAAACATATTTTCAACGTTTCAGACCTTGTAAAATTTGCAAAGCATATACCATCTATTACAGAAAATATGAGTGTTATGCAAGAGAGTTTTGATTTTGTAAACTCTACAAAAAGAGTTGCAGTTCCCACTGAACAAACAGGAAAGGAGGAAAACGTATGAATTCATTAGAGTTTTCTTATCCATATATTCTGTTATTCCTTATAATAATACCTTTTTTGGTATTCTTTGTTCTAAGGAAAGATAAAAAGAGATATGCTCATATAAAATACTCCGATGTCAATCAAATACAATCTCTTCCTAAAACATGGAAGATACGTCTTAGGTTGTTACCCGATTGGTTAAGGATTACGGCTATTGCTCTTTTGATTGTGGCTATTGCAAGACCTCAATTCTCCTTTTCCAAACACAACAAAGATATATTAGGAATAGATATTATCATTGCTATGGACGTTTCTCCGTCTATGTTGGCAGAAGATTTTTCTCCAAATAGATTAGAGAGTGCAAAAGCAGTTGCAAAAGATTTTATCCTAAACAGAGATAAAGATGAGATAGGTTTGGTTGTCTTTTCGGGTGAAGCCTTTACTCAATGCCCACCTACCATAGACCATAACGTGCTTATACAACTTCTTTCCAAAACAGAGTGTGGAGATTTGCAAGACGGCACTGCTATAGGTGATGGTTTGGCTGTTTCTATCAATAGGATAAAAGAAAGCAAAGCCAAAAGCAAAGTTATCATTCTTATTACAGACGGAGTAAATAATAGCGGGCAAATAGACCCTATAAATGCAGCAAGCCTTGCTAAACAGTTTGGAATAAGAGTTTATACTGTGGGTATAGGTTCTAAAGGTAAGGCTCCTTTTTCTTACAGAACACCTTTTGGAATACAAAAAGGACAAATAGATGCTGAGATAGATGAGGGTTTATTAAAAACTATTGCTTCTCAAACAGGAGGACAATATTTCCGTAGTACCAAAAAATCTTCTTTGGAAGAGATTTTTAAAGAGATAGATTCTTTGGAAAAATCCATAATAAACGTATCCTCTTATCAACAAAACAATGACACAGGCGACAAATTGTGCCTTTGGGTTTTGTTTTTAATAATTTTGGAGTGTATACTAAGATATGGTGTTTTCAAAACAAAATATTAAAAAATTTTCTTCGTTCTATTTTTTTGACAACACTAAAATTTTTATAAGTAAAGAAATAAATTAAAAAAAAGCGAACGCAAATATAAAACAAATAAGGTTAGACAATGTTTAAATTTGAAAATCCTAACATATTATTCTTTCTTTTGCTTATACCTGTAGGTATAATACTTTTCATCATTCTGCAAAACAGAAAAAAGAAAAAACTAAACAGTGCTATAGATTTCAAACTTCAAAACGAAGTTGTACCACTACTAAGTTTTGGAAAGCAGAGATTGAAATTTATTCTTATCTGTCTTGGTCTGTCATTCATAATCCTTGCTGCTGCAAATCCAAAAGTAGCATCAAGTATGGACAAACAAGAAAAGAAAGGTGTAGATGTAGTTATCTGCCTTGATATTTCCAATTCTATGCTTGCACAAGACCTTTCACCAAATAGATTAGAGAGAGCCAAACTTGCCATCAATCAACTTATAAGTCAGATGCAAGATGATAGAATAGGTATAGTCCTTTTTGCAGGTAGCAGTTATACTTTCTTGCCTTTAACTTCTGACTATGCTACTGCCAAAATGTTTACTGAGATAATAGATACCAAACTTATAGACTATCAAGGTACAGATATACAACAAGCCTTGCAGACTGCTGGTGTTAGTTTTGGAAAAGAAAAAAACGATAGGTCAAAAACTATTATTCTTATCTCAGACGGAGAAGACAACCAACCCGAAGCAGAAAACACAGTAAAAGATATAGTAAAAGAGGGAATAACTATAAACTGTATAGGAATAGGTAGCCCACAGGGAACAAATATTCCTATAGTTGATAGAAATGGAAACACAGATTTAAAACGAGATAATGAGGGTAACATCGTAATAACTAAACTCAACGAACCAGCACTAAAAAAGATAGCCTCAGAGGGAAAAGGTATATATGTGCATGCTGGCAACGAGTCTTTGGGTTTAGGTTCTATAATGAAATCTATAAACAAGATGGACAAAAAAGAATACACTGCCATAGCGTATAGAGATTACAAGACTATCTTTTATTGGTTTGCTATAGTGGGTTTCTTGCTATTGGTTTTGGATTTCTTTATATACAATGCAAAAAACAGAGTTATTAACCGCAAATTATTTTTTTCAAAAGAATAGCACTATGAATAAGTCAAAGAAACAATTGTTTAGAATATTTATCATTTCGTTTTGTGTTATAAGTCTTTTTTCTTCTTGCGATAGAAAAAGACAATATACACGTGAGGGCAATAGTAGTTACAACAAAAAAGAGTTTGCAAAAGCCACTGAAAAGTACGAGTCTGCTATAGCAAATGATTCTACTTTTACTCCTGCTATTTTCAATCGTGGAAACAGTTTCTATATGTCTTCGGATAGCAACTACAAAGCTGCTATAGAGAGTTATGAAAAATATCTCTCACAACCCTTAGGCAAAACCTTGCAAGACAGTCTTAACTATGCTAATGCGTTTTACAATAAAGGCAATTCGGAGTTTGCTCTCTCACAACAAAACCCACAAGATAGCCTTTCGGGTAAATATCTTCAGCAGGCTGCTATGGATTATCAACAATCCTTACTTCTAAACCCTAAAGATACTAATGCAAAATACAATCTTGCCCTTTGTCTTTGGCTGATGAAAAACGACAATCAAAGTCAAAGCCAAAACCAACAACAAAACCAACAGATGTTAGAGGCTATGAAGATAAACGAAAAAAGAACTTTGGAACGTACAAAAAAAGTAGAAGCACAAACACAAAACAAAAGAAACGAAAAAGATTGGTAGAAAAAGATGAAAAGTAGATACATAAAAGTAATATTTTTTCTTGCAGTATTGTTTTGCTCTTCTGTATATGCACAACTTTCAGTTCAGGCTCCAAGCAGTGCATATACCAACGAGGGTTTTAGAGTAAATTATTCTGTTAGTGGAAGTGAAAGACCGTCAAACTTCGTCCCACCTACTGTTTCTGGTGGAAGAATAGTAGCAGGTCCTTATACAAGTTCTTCTTCCTATACTTCCAACATCAACGGCAAAATAACCCATTCTCAAAACTATACTTTCTCTATCGTTGTGCAGGCTTCCAAAAAGGGAACAGTAACTATATCTCCTGCACAGGTAAAAGTAGGAGATAAAGTCTATAACTCTCAACCTGTAAGTGTGAAAATCTCAGACAATGGAGGCACTTCAAGGAACTATAACAGCAACCAATACTATCAACGTCAAACTCCACAAACCCATAATCAAACCTCATCTACTCCACAACAAACTTCTGTAAATATAGATAACTCTGCACTGTTCATAAGGGCTATTCCAAATAAAACCAATGTAGTTTTGGGAGAAGAAGTTGTCATTTCCTACAAACTATATACTTTAGTACCTGTTTCAGAATACAGCATAGCAAAGATACCATCTACCAACGGTTTTTGGATAGAAGAGTTGGACAAACAGGAATCCCCTACCCTAACTATAGAAGAACATAATGGACAAAAATATCAAGTAGCCATACTTAGAAAAGTAATAGTCTATCCACAGAAAACAGGAGTTCTGAATATACAAGGTTTAGACGTAAATATAGTAGCCCACATTGCTACACACTCTCGCCAACAATTCACCACAGGAGACCCTTTCTTTGATAGATTTCTTTCAGACCCATTTTTCTCTCGTATGACTACCAACTACCAAAGAGTAGATAAGAAAATAAAAACAAACCCTATAAGTATAACAGTAAATGAATTGCCAAAACCTCTTCCAAACGATTGGAGTGGAGCAGTAGGCAATTTTGAACTATCTTGCAAAAGTACTACAGAAAAAATAAAGAATTTTGATGCTTTTTACCTTACCTATACCCTTTCAGGTAATGGAAACCTAACACTTATAAACTCTCTTCCACTACACTTACCAGACGAGTTCATAGTATCGGACGCCGAGATTACAGACAATATTCAGAAGTCTTCTTCTGGTCTTAGTGGTAGCAGAACTTTCAAATACCTTGTTATACCATCTGTTGAGGGTCGTTTTACTATACCAGATGTTTCTTTATCTTATTTTGACACAAAAGAAAGAGAGTATAAAACCATATCTTGCGAAGGTTTTGAGATACAAGTAGAAAAAGGCAACGCAAATTCTGAATATGCAAAACAGTTGGACCAAAGAGCCAAATACAGAAATATGGATATAAAAAATCCAAGTTTTCTTTACGAAAAAGGAAAAGAGAAGCATATTTTTGATAAGGTTTTTGTATATTGTCTTCCTTTAATATTGATTGTTTTGCTTGTAGTTTCCATACTTTTATACAGTAGATACCTCAACTCTATAGCAGATGTTGTAAATACAAAGAAAAGACGTGCTACACGTGTTGCAGTACGTAGATTGAGAAAAGCAAAAAAACTGCTTAATGCTTCTAAATACGAAGAGTTTGAAAACGAAATCTCTGTTTCTTTGTGGAACTATCTTTTGGATAGATTTAAGATAAACAAGGCAGAATTTAGTCTAAAGGCTTGCAAAGAAAAACTTCTGCAAGAAAATATTTCACAAACGACTGTAGATAGTATGGAAGATGTTTTCAACCGTTGCGAATACATAAGGTTTTCACAAGATAAGGGAGCCAATGCAGATAAAAAACTTTACGATGATACCATAAACGTTATAACCTCTATGGAAGAAGAAATGAAAACTTCAAAAAAGACAAAGAAAAACTTAATGGTGGGTTTGGTATTGTTGCTATTGTCGGGTAGTGTTTATTGTCAGAACTTGGAAAAAGCCAACCATCAATACAATATCCACAATTACGACTCCGCTTTAGTCCTTTACCAACAGGCAAGCAAGATTACACCGTCTGCAAGTGCTTATAGTGGTATGGGTGCTTGTTATTTCAGACTTTCGGATTATGCAAACAGTGTGCTATATTATGAAAAAGCCCTAAAACTATCCCCTACCGACAAAGATATACAACTAAACATAAACATAGTACGTTCTCGTCTTATGGGCGATAGTTACGTTATGGCAGAGTTTCTTCCTATTAGGATACTGAAAAACATTTCCAAAACTCTTTCTCTTACTACTTGGGCAGTGTTGTTTGTTTGTCTGTTTGTAGTTTTTTGTATAGCGTTTTTTATGTACAGATTTACAGAAAAGAAAGTTTTATATTTTTATGTTTTTCTTTTCTCTCTTATCTTGTCTTTATCCTCTATGGGATTTGGAATGCTAAGACAAAACATACAAAACGATACTTCATACGCTATCATCTTCACTCAGGGAATAAAGATGAAAAGTTCCCAATCCTCAAGTAGTAAAGATATTATGACCCTATACAAAGGACAAAAAGTGCGTATAATAAACGATGAGTCTTCTCGTTGGACCAAGATAATGACTACAGACCGTAGAGAAGGATATATAGAAAGTAGATCTTTTAAGAGAATATAAAAAATCTTATTTCATCATGGATACAAAAAGAAACGAAGAATGCAATACTTCTGAAGCAAGAATCATAAGTATAAAAGATAATACCATAAGTGTAGTTATAGAACAAAAAGAAGAGTGTTCGGGTTGTGCTGCTATGACCTTATGTGAAAAAACTTCAGATAGAGGAAAGACGTTGGATATAGTACAAAACAACGCCTCAAACTTTTCTGTTGGGGAAAAAGTACTTGTAAATACTCCTCAAAGTTCTCTGTTCAAAGCCCTTATGCTTGCTTTTGCTTATCCGCTACTTATCGTTGTAGGCCTTTGTCTTTTAGGACACTATTTCTTTGGCTGGAACGATGGTGTTTCTGCACTGCTTTCACTTGCGCTTTTAGGTGTTTATTATTCCATTCTCTACAAAAAAAGAAACACCTCTTTGTTTAACTTCTCCTTATATATAAGCAAAGCATAACAAAACGAAGTTTTAATTTTGTAGAATCAAGTTCTAATTTTCTAAAACGAAGAGATAGATTTCTAAAACAAAGAAAGAGAATTCTAAAACTTTGTTTCGTAAAAATAGAACAAAGTTCTACAACAACGAAACAAAGTTTTACAAAATTATAGTAAGAAAAATAGAACAGTTTATAAAAATTTGCTATAAAAATCAAAGGTTTTCCTATTACGAAACAAAGAAAGAGAGGGATAAAAGAAAGGCTTTAAATGAAAAAGTGGCAATTTAGAACACTAAATTTAAGAAAAAACCACTTCTTTTTTAACAATTCACCCCATATTTCCAAGTTTTATTTCTCCAAAACTTTATTTTAATTTTACAAAACAAAAAGATAGAAAATTAAAACGAAGTTTTAGAAAACATTTTTTTGTACTATCAAAATAAAAGCACGGCAGGGTTTTGTATAGAAAAACCCTGCCGTGCTTGTGTTAAAGGTTTATTAGAAGTTTATTTTATAATCTTGTAAGAATTTTACAGATTTTTGTATTAAAGTGTACATTACTTCATCGTTTTCTATAAAATGAACGTTCTTTCTGTACTCTTTAACGAACTCTTCTATTATAGGAGAAGATTTCAATCCTGTCTCTTGTTTTCTGAAATCTAATGCTTGTGCTGCGTTGAACAACTCTATAGCCAAAACTCTTTCAGTATTATTTACAACACGGAAAGTTTTTGTAGCAGCATTTGAACCGAAACTTACATGATCTTCTTGTCCTTGGCTACTATCTATAGTATCTACAGAGTTTGGCATACATAACATTTTGTTTTGATTAACTATAGATGCAGCAGCATATTGTGGTATCATAAATCCGCTATTTACTCCCGGTTTTGCAACAAGGAAAGATGGCAAGTTACGTTTTGCACCTATAAGTTGATAAGTTCTTCTTTCTGAAACGCTACTCAATTCACTTACTGCTATAGCAAGGAAATCCAAATTGATAGCCAAAGGTTCTCCGTGGAAGTTTCCAGCACTTATAACCATATCTTCATCAGGGAAGACTGTAGGATTGTCGGTAGCAGAGTTTATTTCTGTAGTAATAATATCTGCAACGTGGTTTATCGCATCTTTACATGCTCCGTGTATCTGTGGAACACAACGGAATGAATATGGGTCTTGCACGTGTTGTTTGTGGCGTTTGATTATCTCACTACCCTCTAACAAAGAACGTATTCGTCTTGCTGTTATAAGTTGTCCTGCATGAGCTCTAACCAAATGAACATTGTCATAGAATGGTTCTATTCTTCCATCAAATGCTTCCAAAGAAACAGTCATTATAAGGTCGGCAAGTTTGGATAAACGTTTTGCTTTGATGATAGAATACATAGCAAAAGCACCCATAAACTGTGTTCCATTCAATAGAGCCAAGCCTTCCTTACTCTGAAGTTCTATAGGTTGCCAATTCATTTGCTTGTTTAGTTCTTCACCACTTATTCTCTTACCATTGTAATCTACTTCACCCAATCCTAAAAGAGGCAAGCACATATTGGCTAATGGTGCTAAATCTCCACTTGCTCCTAAAGAACCTTGTTGATAAACTACAGGGTAAATATCATTGTTAAAGAAATCTACCAAACGTTGAACAGTTACCAACTGAGTGCCAGAATGACCATACGAAAGCGACTGAATCTTGTTCAGAAGCATAAGTTTAACTACTTCGTGTGGTACTTCCTCTCCACAACCACAAGCATGGGACATTACAAGGTTTTTTTGTAGTTGGCTCAACTGTTCTTTACTTATGGAAATATTGCACAAAGAACCAAATCCTGTAGTAACTCCGTAGATAGGTTCTTTTTGATTTTCCATTTTTTTGTCAAGGTATTCTCTGCACTTTTGAATACGTTTTTTGCTTTCCTCAGAAAGTTCCAAGTGCATCTTCTTTTCCATTATTTCACTTACTCTTTCAAGGGTAAGAAGTTCTGGACTTATATGATGAATCTCCATAATTGTTTAAATGTATTTATGTTTATTTTTTCTCTATTTTTGTTTTGCAAATTTACAGTAATTTTCTTTAACTACAAAAAAAGCAGTACTTTTACCTTGTTTTCTCTATATTTTCTCTTTGTTCTAAAACACTAAAAGAAAGGAAAGTTTTGCACCTTTTAAACTTTTTTTAGTTAATTTTTTGTTGTACTTAACAAAATTTAATTATTTTTGCAACTTGGAATTAAATATAAAAATTATTGGATAGTATGGAAAAAATAACATTTAATGCAGTAGGGATACTGCTATGTTGTCTATTTGCTATAGGCACGTTACATAGTCAACCTATTCCTCAAAAAAACAACACTATATTTTCAAATATTCAGCAGTCTTCCTCTCAAACCTCGACGGGCGAAGTTTCTGTTGATAAAATAACTACCCCCCCCCGTCAATTTTAAATAACACAACATCAAACAGTTACAATCTTAACAACAAAGAATTAGAACACAATACTTTCTATATTCCTTCCTCTTCAACAAACTCAGAAAAACAATTTAAAGCATATTACTCAGGAGATTTTGGTAATTTCAGTGGTGGTGATGGAACAGAAGCGAACCCTTTTCAAATTTCATCTGCTGAAGATTTAATAAATTTTTCTAAAGCCGTCAATCAAAAAAGTACTTATAAAGAAACTGCTGGTGGCTCTGACCTATATTATTATAATGCTTCATATATACTAACTGCAGATATAGATATGGGGGCTTTAGTTTCAGGTCCTTTTATTATTTGTACTAAAACAGTAACACGTAGTGGAGATGATACTTATACTCAAGAAGTACTTGTACAACAATATATCTTACAAGCCACAGGTACAGATTTTCCTTATACATGCGAAGCAGTATATGGTGATAATGGTGGTAATGTAACCATAAGTAGTAGTTCTACTACTGTTGATAGAAGTAGAGATAGTTATCCTGCAGATTATAGTTATAAGGATGATATAATAACTTATCATGTGTCTTATACCACTACTTTTAAATACGAATATTACGATGCAACAACTCTTGCATTATCTTCTCTTATGTCTCCTATAGGATATTATGCGACATATATAAAAGGTACAACTAAATACTCTGAGACCAAGATTTCTGTACCATTTAAAGGTAGTTTTGATGGAGATAATCATACTATTTCTAATATAGAAATTATTACACAATCTTCTTCAAGTGGTTTGTTTGGATATGTAAATAACAGCGAAACACAACCTGCCGTAATAAAAAATCTAAATGTAAATAACGCTTATATCTCTTCCCCTGACAATTCTTATTCTGGTGGTTTGGCTGCTGTTATAGGTTATGCAACAATAACAAATTGTAGTATTTCAAACTCCACTATTGTTGGAAATATTGCAGGAGGTATAGGTTCCACACTTACTACCACTACTGGAAGTAGTACTTCCAGAGGAGCAATATCAGGTTGTACTTCTGCAAATAATAAAATAACAGGAAAAACAAGAGCAGGTGGTATAGCAGGTTCTTCTGCAGATGGTATAGATAAAATTAATAATTGTACTTCATCTAATAACGATATTACAGCAGATGACCCAAGCAGAGTTGGTCCCATAACAGGAACTAGAAAAAGTGAAGAAGACCAAGGAACAAACATTGTTATAACAAAAGAAGAAGCCGCTACTATGACAGGTAGTAGTTTTGTGGATATTATAAATGCTTTGGCTGGAAATAGAATACCAGATTTTTGTTTTATTAACTATGGTATTTCTTTTGACCCTACAAATTATGTAGATGCAAACACTCTTGCTCGTCTTAAAGCAGAACTTGATGGTAGTAGAGATGTAACAGATAATCTTGTTTTACCTAATGTTACAAAGATAGAACAATCCATAAATGATATAAAAACAACATCTTATACTTCTACACAAATAGAAGAATTTTGTGCTTCTTCATATGCTAATCACGGAGAATTTTCAAATACTTATACAGCAAACGCTATTTCTGTTTCTACTGCATTTTCTGGTACAAATATAAACAAATATTATTATAAAGATGGACAATTCCACTTGGCAAGTGGTAGTATGACTGATGAAGAACAAAGAAAGACTCAATTCTATTTTCTTGTAGAAGAAGGTAGTACTAAAACTTATTATAAATATGCAAAAAATTCTTCTTATACTTCTAAAACTGCTGATTGGAATAATCCTCGTTTTACAAAACAAAAACCAACTACTAATCCTGAAGAATATGGAGTAACGGGTTCTCCTGAAAAATTTGAATATTTTTATCCAGGTTGGACTGCTTATAACACTACTCTACAAAACTCTTATAAATCTGCACTTGAAAGCAGTATAAATTCCGCTAAATCTAAAGACCTTTCAAGTCTTCCAGATTATTATAAACTCACTGCTGCAGGAACAGATGCAAACCCTATTGTAATAGATGTTACAAACGGTGGAGGTATTTATGATAAAGGTGGACAGTTGGGAGATAAGATAGTAAAACTAAAGAAGAGTCTTTATCTACAAAATTGGGTTGCTTTGGGTATAACTAAAATAGAAGATATGGGTATGGGGTGGATAGACACTCTTACTATGGACAGAAAAGTTAATTTCCTAAGCAACACACAAGATAACAACGATATGGCAGTTGTAGATTGGGACTATGAACAAAACAATTGGGGTTCTAATTATCTACTTGCAAAACACGATTTACCTTATGGTAAAGGTATATTTGTTTGGTCTTACAATACTGCTCACCCTTTGGCAAAAGAAGATGATTGGGATTATACCGTTGTTACTTCAAGTAATCCTATTCTTTACCAACAAGGAAAAGTT
>JAFUGA010000038.1 GCA_017469625.1 Bacteroidales bacterium | reverse complement strand
GTGTTACTACTATTGAAAGTTATACTTTTTCAAGTTGTTCTTCTTTAGCCTCTATAACTATTCCTAACAGTGTTACTTCTATTAGAGAGTCTGCTTTTTCTGGTTGCTCCTCTTTAACCTCTATAACTATTCCTAATAGTGTTACTACTATTGAAAGTTATACTTTTTCAAGTTGTTCTTCTTTAGCCTCTATAACTATTCCTAACAGTGTTACTTCTATTAGAGAGTCTGCTTTTTCTGGTTGCTCCTCTTTAACCTCTGTAACTATTCCAAATAGTGTTACTTCTATTAGAGAGTCTGCTTTTTTGGGTTGTTCTTCTTTAACCTCTGTAACTATAGGTAATAGTGTTACTTCTATTGGTAATGGTGCTTTTTCAGATTGTTCTTCTTTAACCTCAGTAACTATTCCTAATAGTGTTACCTCTATTGGAAAATGGACTTTTTCAGATTGCACTTCTTTAGATACCATTATTTGTTTAGGAAATATACCTGCTGATGTGGAAGAAAATACATTTGGTAATAACCAAAGCAATATGACTTTAATTGTTCCTTGTGGCAAAAGTGTTGTGTATCAAGCATCTCCTGTGTGGAAATGGTTTGGTAATATTTTTGAAAATTGTGAACAAGTAGGTATAGATGATGTTGCAGAAAATACTACTGTTTCTCTGTATCCAAATACTACAGATAAAAACACAACACTAAACATAAAAGGTTTAAATGAACGGGCAGATATTGTAGTAACAAATCAACAGGGACAAATTATTTCAACTACTACTCTTACAAAAGGCAATGAAGATTTAGAAATAGAAACATCTAATCTTTCAAGTGGTATTTATTACATAAGAATTCAAACAGATAATTTTGTAAAAACAGAAAAGTTAATCAAAAAATAAAAAACAATTCTATAATAAATAAGGTTGAGAATATTTCGTTCTCAACCTTTTTTTATGAAAATCTTTTTATATCTTTGCAGAAAATATTTAAGATTATGGCAACTTTAACTATAGAAAGACAACAGAATGATATTATAAGAAGCATTCTAAATATTAAAAATCCTGAAATTTTAAAGGATTTGCGTTCTTATATTAAAAAGAAATCAAAAGAAAAAACTGTTGAGGACGACACTATTATGACAAAAGAAGAATTTTTTGATATGATAGACAAAACTATGGAAGATTATGAGCAAGGTTGTTATACAAGAGTATCTTCCAAAGAAGAATTACACGACTTTCTTAATACTCTGTAGTTATGTATTACGTTGATTTTACAGATAATGCAAAAAAAGGTTTGGCTAAATTAAAGAAATCTGAACCTAAATCATTTCAAAAAGTCATCAAATTGCTTGATGAACTTCAACAGCACCCCAAAACAGGAACAGGAAAACCTGAACAGTTGAAAGGCAATTGCAAAAACCAATGGTCAAGACGCATAACAGATAAACATCGTTTGATTTATGAGATAAGAGAAGAAGGAATAGTAGTTATAGTTATCTCATCATACGGACACTATGAGGATAAATAATTGTTGATTATTTACAAGTTAAAAAATATTTTGTACTTTTGCAAAAAGAATAGAAAAACAATATGGAAACATTGGAATTAGAAAAGAATGATATTTTAAAGTCTATGCCCAAGTTTGGACCGCAAACACAAGAAGACTTTAATAAAGAATTGAAAGAAGTGGAAATGCAGTTTGCAAACGAACAGACTTACTCATGGGACGAAGCACAAGCAATCTTTAAGTATGCTATAAAAAGATATGCTAAGGATTGAGTTTTCACAAAAGGCAGTAGAGCGATTGACAGATATATTTGTTTATTGTTCAGAGAATTTCGGTAAAATAGTAGCAGAGGATATTTTACAGAAGTACAATGATACTATTCTTTTGTTGAGTAAGTTCCCAGAAATGGGTATAAAAGAAAACAATAAATATCGTTCATTCCCTGTTAATAATTTAGGAAGAATATTATACAGTGTAGAAAAAGAAACATTACAGATAAAAACCATATTGGATTTAAGAAGTAATTATAAAATAAATACAGAATTTTAATATATGATTAAACAAATATTACATATAAATAATCTTTTAACCACCTCATTATTAAATAACTATATGGGGGGGGGGAATATGTGATAATAGTAAAATTATATATTATAATAGTAATATAAACGCAGATAAGTATAATAACTTGTCTGTGTTTTATTTTTTAATAGTTGATAAAAATTAAATACAAAAAAATACAATGAAGAAAATATTAGTTGTTTTAGATAGACTGTTTGCTTGTGCAAAAGGAATATTTACACAAAATAAAAATACTTTGCAAACAGAAGCCAAGAATGGAAATGCAGATGCACAATATGATTTAGGATTACGTTATTATGTAACACAAAATTATAAACAAGCAGTTTATTGGTATACAAAGGCAGCAGAACAAGGTCTTGCAGATGCACAATATAATTTAGGAGTATTTTATTATTATGGTATGGGTGTAAAATTGGATTATAAAAAGGCAGTTTATTGGTTTACAGAGGTAGCAGAACAAGGGGATGCAAAGGCACAGTGTAGTTTAGGACTTTGTTATCATAAAGGTCAAGGTGTAACACAAGATTACAAACAAGCAGTTTATTGGTTTACAAAAGCAGCAGAACAAGGCTTTGCAGAAGCACAGTGTATTTTAGGAATCTGTTACGATAAAGGTCAAGGTGTAACACAAGATTATAAACTAGCAGTCTATTGGTATACAAAAGCAGCAGAACAAGGAAATGCACAGTCGCAGTTTAATTTAGGACTTTGTTATTATAAAGGTCAAGGTGTAACACAAGGTTACAAACAAGCAGTTTATTGGTTTACAAAAGCGGCTGAACAAGGATACGGAGAGGCACAACATAATTTAGGAATATGGTATTATTATGGAGAAGTAGTAATGAAAAATTATAAACAGGCAGTTTATTGGTGGAAAAAAGCAGCAGAACAAGGCCTTGCAGAATCGCAATATACTTTAGGAATATGTTATTATAGAGGTCAGGGGGTAACACAAGATTACAAACAAGCAGTTTATTGGTGGAAAAAAGCAGCAAAACAAAATTGCCAACCTGCAAAAGATATTTTGAAAAAAATAGGTGAATAATATAAATCTCTCCGTTTTTATTATGTTATAATTATAAAACGGAGAGATTTATTAAATAAATATACAAAATTTACAAACTATCTTTTTAGAATTCTATTTTAAAGCCGTCTTGTTTTTTGTTTTCATAACGTTCTATGTTGAATGTATATTTATATGGTATGCGAGAAGGACGATGTTTTTCTTCTTTAATATCATCTATCAAGGTATTGTCAGACAAAAAAACTTCTTTTTTTTCTAAGATAAGAGAATTATCATTCATTTGTATAGAAGCAGTTGAGTTAGGACCTTGTTTAAGCATATTCCTTATCTTTTTCATTCTTTCAAGTTTCTTGTTATGAGTAGTATTTTCTGAGAAATCCAAAGAAAAATCTTCATTTTCTTCATTTTTGCTATTATCATCTTCTACTCTGTCAAGTATTCCCCAAGTTTGCATCTTTCTAAAAAAGTTTCTTCTGTCAAAATGGACTCCAAGAATAGCCTCATAAAGTCTTTGAAGTTCAGTCATAGTAAATTCTTTGTCCAATAGTTCAAAACATATTGGCTCAAAATGTACTCTTTCTTTCAGTTTAGTTAGAGCAATTCGAAGTATATAATCATGGTCAAAAGCCAACGAAGGTACATCTTTTAACTTAAACCATTTTGCCTCTAAAGCATCATCGCCTGCTTTTACTTCCTGCATTTTTACCAAAGCAAAAAAAGCTATAGTTATTACTCTTTCTCTTGGGTCCCTATGTACAGAAGAAAAGCACATCATTTGCTCCATTCTTTCTACCTTGAAATTTGTTTCTTCCTGCAATTCTCTTTTTGCACACTCTTCTATAGTTTCATCTATATTCATAAAACCACCAGGAAAAGCCCAACAATCTTTGTAAGGTTCTATCTTCCTTTTTATCAAAAGTATATTCAAATCCTTACCATCAAAAGCAAAGATAACATTGTCGGCAGTAACTGCAGGGTGGGGGTATTTGTAGGTATAACTTTTTTGTTCCATTATTTTAATAATCCATTTTAAAATACAGTTGCAAAATTAAGGCATATTTGTATCATTATCTAATTTTTTATTTAAATAATCTTCTTAAAAAGTTCTTTTTCTTTTCGTTCTTGTTATTCTCTCCGTTTTCACCATTTACTCTTTCTTCTTGTTTTACTTCTAATGAAGAATCTGTTTCCTCAACAGTAGAAAAACTATTATCTTCATTTTCTTTATTTCTTCTTTTTTGTTGTTCTTCCATTCGTCTTCTTTCAAAAAGGGCTCTTCTTTCAGCGTTAGAGTAACTTCTATTTTCGTTTCGTTCCATCATTCTTAACTCTTCCCTAATCATATATTCATCGTTCATTTGTGATTTCATCTCATTATAAGCATGGTTTAAACCATCACCATCGTAAGAAAAAGCAACACGATTTGATATATTCAAACTATCTGCAATAGCATCAACATCTTGATTTGTTCCCATATAAGTAAAATTCCAACCTTTTTCTTTCAACCTACTTACAAGTTCTTTTATTTGTTTGCTATCAAATTCATGTGAAGAGTTTTCCATTCCATCTGTTATAATAGTTACAAAAACCATGTGGTCTTTTAGATGGTCTATCTTCTTTTCTAATTTTGTAAGAGTAATACCCATAGCATCAAATAACGGAGTATTGCAGCAAGGGTTATAATCGTTCATTGATATTTTCTTTGCATCATTTACTTTTATGTTGTTGTATATGCAACTTATACCATGACCACAAAAAGCATTCAGAAGTATATAATGCTCTTGTGTATCTTTATATTTGTCTTGTGAAACTTTCATACCGGAAATTGTTTCATTTACTCCGTTTACTGCGTATTCACGCAAATAATCCATAGAACCGCTTTTGTCAAGTATTATGACATTGAAAACTTTTGTCTTTTCCATTTTTGTATATATTTTTATTTTTTATTGGTGTTATTATGACGCAAAATTATAACAAATATTTATACTACCAAAATATTGTGTAAAAAAAACGCAATAAAATTTTATTATAATAAATCTTATCTCTGATTTTCAATAAAATAAAAATAAATAATTTTTGCGTAAAATTGACAAGAAAAAGCTTCTTTTTCTATAATTATAACGTATTTTTAGAATATTTTTACAAAAAATAATGTTTTGAAAAGCAAACAAAATACCTCTTTTTTATAAAAGTGTACCTTCAAAGAAACAATTTTTGTAAATTATTAGTTTTTAATGTTTTTAAACTTGTGAAAAATAAAATAGTTTATTTGTCCTACCTGAACAACACAGCAAGAAACCAATAAATTACTACCATTTAAACAATGAAAAAAATAACAACAGATTTACAATAAATCTACAGATGTTATTTATCTAAAGAACATTATTTCTTCTTTTTTGCGGAGAAAAGGTAATGTATTCACCGCAGATTTTGCGGAGATTAGAGTAGATTTTCTCCGCAAAATTCTTTTATTACTGTAAAAATAACTATCTTTGCAAACATTATGAGAAAGATATGGATATGGCAACAAGAGAATTGGCCAAACTTTGTTTGGGATACTCAAAAGATAAATCTGCTTCTTGGAAATGTTAAATCATTGCAAGGAGAGATGAATGGTATTGCCAAAATCATAGGTTTCAACTCTGATACCATAGTTTCGGCTGCTTTAGATAGTGAAACTTTAGAAATAATAAAAACAGCAGAAATAGAAGGTGTTATTTTGAATAGTGAAGATGTACGTTCTTCTGTTGCAAGACGTTTAGGTATAGAGATAAACAACGCAAACAGAAACCATTATATAGAGGGTGTAGTTAATGTTTTTATGGACGCTGTGCAGAACTGCAAAGAGGAACTTTCGCAAGATAAACTTTTTGCTTGGCATAAGGCTTTGTTTCCTATGGGTGTAAGCGATGGCTATCCTATAAACGTTGCTCAATATAGACAATCTGTAGAACCTATGCAAGTTGTTTCGGGAGCAATGGGCAAAGAGAAAATTCACTACCAAGCACCGTCTTCGGAAAGTTTGCAATCAATGATGGAAGATTTGTTTTCGTGGGCGAATAAAGAGGATATGGTAGATGATGTTTTGAAAGCGGCAATACTGCATCTTTGGTTCGTTTCCATACATCCTTTTGATGATGGCAATGGACGTATAGCCAGAATAATAACAGATGTTTTTCTTGCTCGAGCAGATGGCTTGCCGTATAGATTTTACAGTATGTCGGCAGAGATTTTAAAGGAGAGAAAAACCTATTACGATATTTTAGAAAAGACACAAAAAGGTAGTTTGGATATAACTCGTTGGCTTGAGTGGTTTCTTAGATGTTTGGCTACAGCAATAAACAATGGAAAAGAGTTTGTAAAAAAGATAGTAGAGAAAACAAGTTTCTGGGAAAGGAATAGAAACAAGGTTTTCAACGAAAGACAGATAAAAGTAATAAACCTTTTGCTTGATGATTTTTTTGGAGTACTTAATTCTTCCAAATGGGCAAAGATAAACAAATGTTCGCAAGATACAGCCCTAAGAGATATAAATGATTTGATACAAAAAGATATTCTCAAAAAAGGGACTTCTTCTGGTAGAAGTACAAATTATATTTTGAAAATGGATAATTGATTTTTTAAAATAGAATAATTAAATAGTTGTTAAATTGTATTATAAAATCTAAATATATTGTTTTGATTATTCCATGATTTTTTTGTATCTTTGTAGAAAATTAGAAAGTGGTAAATGAAGTCTTTTTTTAGAAATATAAACCTTGAAAATACGAAAACGAGCATTCTTTTTGCTTTGTTTTTATTTACTTTTGTATTGGTTAATAGTCAGAATATTAACCATATAAAAGTACACACAATAACTAAAGATGGTATAGAAAAAGACGGTATAGAAATTCCTATAGCACAGTGTGAAAACAAGACTGTAGAAACAAAAATCAATACTTATATTCAACTTAATGAACTTCACAATATTTATTTGAACAATGATAGTACTCTTTTTGATAAAGTATGTTTTTATGATGGGGATTATCATTTTGGAATGAGAACGGATATTTTTTACCACGAACATCGCAATGATGAACTTTGTTGGTCTTTTGATTTACTGGAAACACAGAATCCTTATACAGGCAACTATGTAAATAACTACTACAATTTTAATCCGCAAACAGGAGATATTTATTTATGCAAAGATTTTATAGATTCTTCAAAACTTGATAGTTTTATTGAATTTGTATATGGTGAAATCTGTAAACAGTTGGGACCTGAATTTATGGGAGATACCAATTATTATAAAGAAAATTACCCAGATAGTGTTACATTTTGTGATATTATGCTGAGCAGAGGAAAGAAATATATTTTGAATTACTATTATTTTACAGAAAATGATATATATTTTGATGTTGCCCCTTTGTTGTTTAAAAATGATTTGTTGGAAATAGGAGGAACGGAAGTATCTTTGCCTATTGATAGTATAAAACAGTATCTCAATGATTTAGGTTATAAAATTCTTGTGAATAAAACTATAAATAGAGAACCTATCCAGCGTTTTGAAAACAAACTGTATGAAGCCGAACGAAAGAATGGAGAAATTTTTTATTTTATTCCTTATAAAGTTTCTATGAGATACGATTCTGTAATGGTGTTTAATGGTTATGCTATAGATAAAGATGGAAAAAATTTCACAATATTAGAAGATGGTGAAATGAATA
The DNA here is from genome assembly GCA_017469625.1 of Bacteroidales bacterium. Taxonomy (GTDB): domain Bacteria; phylum Bacteroidota; class Bacteroidia; order Bacteroidales; family P3; genus Scybalousia_A. The sequence goes on along the minus strand of JAFUGA010000038.1, from coordinate 24,912 downwards.
AGAAAAGGAACGAAATAAAATTTAGGTTAATAGATGAACAGGGGTTAAATAATAAATTCTTTTATGTATTCCTTGATAAAAAAGAACCTTACGGAAAAATTACAAATGTAAAGGGTAACACAATTACAAAAGTAAAAATCAAAGAATATTGATTTTCTCCTATCATACAATAACACAATAATTTAAATCCTATAAAAGCAAGAAATAGAACTTCGTTTTAATTTTCTAAAACTTCGTTTCGTGAAAATAGAATCAAGTTTTAGAAATCTAAAACAAAGAGATAGAAAATTAAAACAAAGTTTTAGAAAATTAGAATCAAGTTTTAGAATTCTAAAACAAAGAAAGAGAAAATTAGAGCGAAGAGTTATGATAGTAAAGTGAAAAACTAAGTATTTGAAACAAAATTTTACAATTGTAAATTAAACTTATAGTGTTCTAAAATACTTATTCACCTTTCTAAAATCTAATTTTATTATCCTAAAATGCCACTTTTTCCATTTAAAACGAAGTTTTAGAATATCCTCTCAACCCAAAACTGTTCTAAAATTCCACATTCTTCAGCAGAATTATGGATATTCACTTATTGAAGTTTTTGATAATACCAAACTAATAAACAATAATATTTATTTCGTTGTAAGTAATATAATGAAATTTAATGCTAAGACAACTATGTTAAATATTAGATTTATAAGTGTTTCCCTTATTTTCTATGATTTCAAATCTTATTATCTTACAAATTCTAAGTAATTCTGTGGAGTAACAACGTTAAACTCTCTTATTTCGTACGTTTCTTTGAAAATCTTAGGTATTGTTACCTTTGCTTTCTTTGGATTCCATTTCATTTCAAAAAGATTGAACTTTCCATCATATTCTTCAACAAAGTCTATCTCCTGTTGCTGTGTTGTTCGCCAAAAATAGTAGTTTGCATAGTTGTTGTGATAATGATTATACTTTATTCGTTCGGAAATAAAGAAATTTTCCCACAATGCTCCTACATCATTACGCAATTCCAAAGGAGCATAATTCCTTAATATTGTATTCCTTATGCCATTATCATAAAAATAAACTTTCTTGCTTTTCTTTAACTCACTACGTAAGTTTCTGCTAAACGCACTAAGACGAAAAATTACATAACATTTTTCTAATAAATCTATATATTTTTCTACTGTTTTACTATCTGACCCTATAGTTTTTGCAAGTTCATTATACGATATTTCGCTACCTAATTGCAGAGCAAGAGCAGTAAGTAACTTGTTGATAAGTACAGGTTTTCGTAAGTTATCAATAGTTAATACATCTTTATAAAGATAACTTTCAGTTATGTTCATTAACAAATCTTTTACATCGTCTTTATTCATTATAATATCAGGGTAAGAACCGAAAATAAGTCTTTGTTCCAAATTCTGTTTTACAGACAACAACCCACTGAAATTTACAACCTCCTCTGTTGAAATAGGGTATAATCTATATTCAAACTTACGTCCTGTAAGTGGTTCATTGAGTTTGTTATGTAGTTCAAAAGCAGAAGAACCAGAAACTATAATCTGTATATCCTTTACATTATCCACAATCAGTTTTATGGAACGTCCTATGTTAGGAATCAACTGTGCCTCGTCTATAACTATTATTTTGTTCTGTCCTATTATATCCCTTATCTCTGAAAGGTTAATATCGGTAAGTGTTTGACGAATAACAGGGTCATCGCACTCCAAAAACAAAACAGATTCGTTTCTTTGTCGTGTTATCTGTTTCAATAGAGTACTTTTTCCTACCTGTCTGGCACCTATAATCAAAATAACTTTTCCTTTAAATAATTTTGATTCTATTAAGGGTTGAATTGTGCGTTGTATATCCATAATTCTATATTTTAGATTTTGCAAAAGTATAACTTTTTGGATTATAATCCAAAAATTATACCTTATTTTTTGGATTACAATCCAAAAACTTTAGTATTTATTTGGTGTAATATTTTGTTGTATTGACACCTTGCACCAGAGGAAAGTTCTTGTGGGTGAATAAGTTGTAGAGTAGATTTTAACTCTTTTAAAAGTTCTTCAAACAAAATGCACTGTTTGTAGGCCAATTTCAAACAAAGGGATTGTATTCCTGCTGGTTGCAAAGGTGAAACGCAATTTTTTAAACAGAAATCTAAAAAATCTGTTCTAAGGTTATCTTCTTGGAACTTCAAACGTTCTAAAAGATTTAGAAATAATCTCGTTTGACTACTCTCTTTTGAGGATAAAACCGTGTCAATCAATATATCTCGCTTGCTATCCAAAAACTTGTTCGCTGATTTTGGTAAATGAGTCATCACCCATGAAGCATTGTCAGAAGTCCTTTTGTCTTTGTCAAACATAAATGAGAAAATATCTTCTATATTCGCCGTTTGGCTCAAATGTTTTATATCTTCAGCGTGCAAGGGTTTAGAAAGCACTTCTTTTAACTCCGTTGTAGTCATATACTTTATAGAAAGAGGCTAAAGTTTTAACTTTTACTGTTTAAGAGAGGAGTTTTTACAACTTTTTTACATCAAAATTAAAGTATGTATCTGGGAAAGGTTCGTCTTTAAGTGTGAAATGCCACCATTCAGACGATATGGGTTTGAAACCATGTTTAATCATAACGTTCCTTAGTATCATTCTGTTGTTATACTGCTCGTTAGTAATCTTCTGTTTGTAATCCGGGTGAGATTCTATACCGAAAAAGTCGAACGTTCCTCCCATATCCAACTCTTTTTCTGTTGTCATATCAAACAAAGTTAAATCCACAGTAGAACCTCTTGAATGTCCGCTTTTCTCCATTATATATTCCTGTTTAAATAACACGTTTTTATTCAGATAAGGGTAGAAATAAGGCTTCATTATTGTGTCATTATCATCTTTAGACCATCTTACAAAATCATCTACTGCCTTTTGAGGACGATAAGCGTCATATATCTTTAAACGATAACCCATCTGCTTTACTTCATCGCTCACTTCTTTCAAGGTTTTTGCTGCTTGTTTGGTTAAAAGTGCCGTTGGTTCCAAATATCCCTCTATTCTCTTGCCCACAAAATTATATGTAGAGTAATAACGTATCTCCAAAATAACGTCTGGCACTGCTTCAGCTAAATTTACAAAGTTCTCGCTACCATCATTCTCTGTTGTAGATTCTGTAGATTGCGTTTTGTTTGCAGAGTTTTCTGCTTTTGATTTGTCTTTTGAACAAGATAAAAAGATAAGTGCAGAACTTATCCAAACTATTGCAAGAAATAGACTTCTCTTTTTCATTTTCGTTGTATTTTTATTATTTAATAAATTATTGATTTGCAAAAATATTAAAAAATATTAAAACAGTGTTTAAAGGTTTTTAGAAAAAAATCTTCTAATCTAACTTGTGCTAAACCATATTCTACCATTAAAAAGAGAGAAGAAAATAGTACTTTTCTCTGTTTTATATTTATAGCATTATAATGTAGAAAAGTGGTGAAAATATATGGAGGTGGTAAAATTTATCTCAACTTTTGCGTGTAGTTAGCGAGTATTTATCGGGTAAAAGCGAGCCAACTTTAAAGATTGCAAGAGAGATAAGTAAAAAACTCAATATAGATGCAGATATTGTTTTAGGAGTTTGAAAAAAAGTAATACTTTGCAGGATAATTAACATTTAAAATCAAAGAATATGAACGATAAACAAATAATAGAAGAGATTATACGCAATATTGCATCTTCTTTTTCAGGAGAACAATCCACAAAAGATTGGAACAACGAGACTATATGGTTTGATGCTGCTCCTTATGCTTGCATAGGCAAGGACAAAGCAAAGAAAGTCTTTGACGAAGCATTTGGAAACCTTAGTAGTTGTAAGGTAGAAATCCTTGATATGCGTACAAGAATAAACGGAAACTCTGCTTTGGTATGTTCTGTTCAAAAATGGGATACCGTAAATAAAGACGGTAGCCAAAATCCTCCTTTTATGATGAGACAAAACGACTATTTGGAAAAATTAGATGGTAAATGGACAGTCTTACACGAACATACATCTGCTTCAGATGGTTGGAATGGAAAAATAGATGAATAATATGTATCTATAAAAAATAATAAAAAGGTTGAGAATATTTCATTCTCAACCTTTTTATTATAGAATTGTTTTTTACTTTTTTATTAACTTTTGAGTTTTTACAAACTTATCTGTTTGAATTCTTATGTAATAAATACCACTTGGAAGATTAGATGTTTCTATCTCTAAATCTTCATTGCCTTTTGCAAGTGTAGTAGTTGAAATGATTTGTCCCTGCTGATTTGTTACTATAATATCTGCCTGTTCATTCAAACCTTTTATGTTTAGTGTTGCGTTTTCATTTGTAGGATTTGGATACAGAGAAACAGTAATATTTTCTGCAACATCATCTATACCTGCTTGTTCACAATTTTCAACTATATTACCGAACCATTTCCATACAGGAGATGCTTGATATACCACACTTTTGCCACAAGGAACAATAAGAGTCATATTGCTCTGATTGTTATTAAATGTACTTTCTTCCACATCGGCAGGTATATTTGCTAAACAAATAATAGTATCTAAAGAAGTGCAACCAGAAAAAACACTACCTCCAATATAAGTAACACTATTACCTATTATTACAGAGGTAAAAGCAGAACAATCATAAAAGGTATGATTACCAATAGAGGTAACACTATTAGGAATGGTTACAGAGGTTAAAGAAGAACAATGTTCAAAAGCCCAGTTATCAATAGAAGTAACGCTATTAGGAATACTGACTATACCAGCTTTACCTTCTGGACATCTTATTAGTGTTGTTTGTTCTTTATTATACAATACTCCATCTACACTACTATAATAGTTATTTACAGAATTAACGTTTATATCAGTTAAAAAAGTGCAACCATCAAAAGCACTATATCCAATATAAGTAACACTATTAGGAATGATTACAGAGGTTAAAGAAGTGCAATCATTAAAAACATAATTTCCAATAGAAGTAACACTATTAGGAATGATTACAGAGGTTAAAGAAGAGCAATCATTAAAAGCACTTCTTTCAATAGAAGTAACACTATTAGGAATAGAGACTGTACCAACTTTACCTTCTGGACATCTTATTAGTGTTGTTTCTTCTTTATTATACAATACTCCATCAACACTGCTATAATAATTGTTCTCAGAATTAACATCTATATTAGTTAAAGAAGAACAACCAGAAAAAAAACCACTTTCAATAGAAGTAACGCTATTAGGAATAGTTATAGAGGTTAAAGAGGAGCAATTAGTAAAAGCACTATAACCAATAGAAGTAACACTATTGGGAATAGTTACAGAGGTTAAAGAAGAACAATTAGTAAAAGCATAATTACCAATAGAAGTAACACTATTGGGAATAGTTACAGAGGTTAAAGAGGAACAAACATGAAAAGCTCTATTCCCAATAGAAGTAACATCATAGTTTACTCCATTATTCATTACATTAGATGGTATAACCACAGAACCAGAATATTTATCAGAAGGATAAAATGAACGATATGTTACCGCAACAGTGTTATCAGTAGAAGATGTGATATTATAATAAATTCCATTTGCTTCAAAATCGTATGCAAAAACATTACTACTTACAACTATAGAAATAAATAAGACCAATATACTTATTAGTTTTTTCATATAACGTTCGCCAAGATTCTTTACTTCTTTGTAGTGTTTCATAACACCATAAACGTCTCTAATGTTAGTAGAGTAGAAATCATTCAGCACGGCAGCTTTAATCATAATATCGCTGTCGTCCAAGAAATGAATTTTGTCGCCGAATACTCTTGCCACAGCGTCCTCGGTTGCACCGTAGACACTTTCCTTTTTCTCTTTTTCCCACTTAATAAGTCTTGCTTCTATGTCAGCAGTGGGATTACAATTGAAATTTTCAATCATCTTTTTTTCTGTTTTATCTCTTTTCAGAGAAAGGATTCCTTAGTTCCTTTGTTTTTATTAAAAATAATTTTTTATAATTTTCTATCAAACAAAACAAAAGGGCAGACAAGTCCATAGACTAGCCCACCCTTTATCTTTGTGGTTATGTGTTTATACTATAGTTCTCTTTCTTTACATTCTTTTCCTTAAGTAAGAAGTATAACCCCCCCCATATATTTACCTAATAATGAGGTAGTTAAAAATTTATTTAAAATATTTCTATATGTATTTTTCATTCTATTGTCTTAAAAGATATATTCCAAATGCAAAGGTATAAAAATAATTTGAATAGTTGTTAAAAAACATCATTTAAAAGATTTTCCACTTGCAGTTTTAAAGGTTTTTATCTTCTGTAGCAATCCTATATAATCTTTTTGGTGTGATGTTTGTATTTTCACGTAACAAGATTATCTTCTTCCATAGTATTTCCTTATGGTTTGCTTTAAATTCTTCACTAAGTTTATAGGCCTCTTTTCCTATATTTTCAATATTTTTCGTAACTAAATAGTGTTTCATAACACCGAAACAAAGAAAGAGAATTCTAAAACAAAGTTTTACGAAAACGAAATAAAGTTTTAGAAAATTGAAACAAAATTGCAATATGTGTTTGTAATATTTTGTATTTTTGCAATCTGAAAGTAATAAATAATAATTTAATAGTATGAATAATAGAGTTAGAGTAAGATTTGCACCAAGTCCTACAGGACCTTTGCATATAGGAGGAGTGAGAACTGCACTTTTCAATTATCTTTTTGCGAAAAAAAATAACGGAGATTTTCTTTTAAGAATAGAAGACACAGACCAGACTCGTTTTGTAGAAGGAGCAGAAGAGTATATCATAGAATCATTTAAATGGTTAGGTTTAAAATTTGATGAAGGTGTAGGAATAGGAGGAGATTATGGTCCATACAAACAGAGCGAACGCAAATCTATTTACAAGGATTTTGCTATGGAACTTGTAAATAAAGGAAAGGCTTATTATGCTTTTGATTCAGCAGAAGAACTTGCACAAAAGCGTTCAGAGGCAGAAGCAAATAAACAAACTTTTCAATATGACTGTAAAACAAGAAAAGGACTAAAAAACTCACTATCTTTAAGTAAAGAAGAAGTAGAAAGAATGATAGCAGAAGGAGAACCTTATGTTATAAGATTTCTTTTCCCAGAAGACGAAATGATAGAGTTTGATGATATGATAAGAGGACACATAACTATGAACTCTTCTTTGCTTGATGATAAAGTATTGTATAAAAGCGATGGAATGCCTACATATCATCTTGCAAACATAGTAGATGACCATTTGATGAAGATTACACACGTTATACGTGGAGAAGAATGGTTGCCAAGCACTCCTTTACACGTTATGCTTTACAAAGCATTTGAATGGGATATGCCTATGTTTGCACACTTACCTCTTATTTTGAAACCAGATGGAAAAGGCAAACTTTCAAAACGAGATGGAGATAGATTAGGTTTTCCTGTTTTTCCATTGGAATGGCACGACCCTAAGACTAAAGAAATATCTTCTGGTTATAGAGAAAGCGGATATTTGCCTGAAGCAGTAGTTAATATGCTTGCTCTTTTGGGTTGGAATGATGGTAGCGAACAAGAAATATTTTCTCTTGAAGAGTTAGTAAATAGATTTTCAATAGAAAGAATTTCTAAACACGGAGCCAAATTTGACATGGAAAAAACCAAATGGTTCAATCATCAATATCTACAAAAAGTTGATACAAAAGATTTAGCAAAACTTTATTTTGAATTCTTAAAATCAAATTCTGCTGAACTGAAACTTGATTCTACAAAATTAGAAATTGATTTCGTGGAAACTATTGTAGATTTGGTAAAAGAAAGATGTTCTTTTGCAAAAGAGTTGTGGGAAAATAGCGATTATTTCTTTGTAGCCCCAACAGAGTATGCAGAAAAAGCGTTGAAAAAACGTTGGAAAGAAGGTACAAGTGCAAGAATGATGGAAATAATTTCTCATCTTGAAAATATAGAAGACGGTTCTACTTGGGCAGAAAAGGCAGAAGAGTTTCTTATGAACTACATACAAACAAATGAATTGAATATGGGACAAATAATGAACAGTATTCGTTTGGCTGTTGTAGGAGATACCAAAGGTCCAAATATGCTTGATATAATGAAAGTCTTAGGTAAAAAAGAAATTATTGCAAGAATAAAGATTGCAACCGAGAGAATAAACTTGTAAATTTTTCTTATGCAGATACAAACCATAACTATAGTAGGACAAGGCAATGTAGCCACTCATTATTACCAAATTATGAAAGAAAAAGGGTTGAGTGTGAAGATGGTTTCTTCACACCTACCTTTTCATAAAGAAGATTTTCTTTCAGATTTGGTTATTTTGGCGGTAAAAGACGATGTTTTAGAATCTGTTGTGTTGAATATAAAACAGTGTATTCTTACAGAATTAAATCATAATCAAATCCTTGTCCATACAAGTGGTTATGTAGAAACTTCTATTTTAAAACCTATAGCAGAAGTTTATGGTTCTTTCTACCCATTGCAAAGTCTGAAAAAAGGAATGTCTGTAGATTTTAACACAGTTCCTCTTTGTACTTGGGCAAATACAGAAGAAGCAAAACAGGAACTTGAAGACCTTGCATTAAAACTTTCTTCTATTCATCATACTCTAACAGATGAACAAAGAAAAACTATTCATCTTGCTGCTGTTTTTGTAAATAATTTTCCTAATCATCTATTCCATATAGCACAAACCATATTAGAAAAAGATAATCTTTCGCTTGATATTTTGTTTCCTTTGATAGATAGAACAGTTACTGCTATTAAAGAAAAAGACCCTAAGTTTTGTCAAACAGGTCCTGCATTTAGACACGAGGAAAAAATCATGCAACAACACTTAGACAAATTATCAACTTCTGAACAACAGATATATAAACTCTTATCTGCAAGTATAATGAAAACAAAACAAGATGAAACAAAATGATTTTGAAGAATAATACATTGGCACGACCTTTTGTGAAATGGGTAGGAGGAAAAACTCAGTTATTATCTGAGATAGAAGCACTATTACCACATTTTTTGTATTCCTCTAAAAATATTACTTATGTAGAATCTTTTGTTGGAGGAGGTGCAGTATTGTTCTGGATTTTGCAACAATTTCCTAATATTCACCACGCAATAATCAATGATATAAATTTAGATTTAATAAATACCTATAAGACTATAAAGGAAAATCCAAAAGAACTAATTTCTATTTTAAAGCAGATAGAGAAAGAGTATATCTATAAGTCAGAAATAGATAGAAAAGAATATTTTTTATTACAACGAGAATTATTTAATTCAAAACAGGAAGATATAATACTAAATTCTGCATTGTTTATCTTTTTAAATAAAACTTGTTTCAATGGATTATACAGAGTAAATAACGCTGGAAAATTTAATGTTCCCTATGGTAAATATAAAAAACCTACCATTTGCGATGAGGAAAATATACTTAAGTGCCACGAGTTATTAAAGAAAGTAGAAATTTTACAAGGAGATTTTTCACAGACTTTGAATTATGCAGGCAAAAATACTTTTTATTATCTTGATCCTCCATATAAACCAATAAATAAGACATCTTCATTTACAGCATATTCTAAAGAAAATTTTACAGACAAAGATCAAATACGATTATCTGAATTTTGTGATAACATTTCTAAAAAAGGAGGCTATTTTATATTGAGTAATTCAGATGTAAATACGATAGATAAAAAGGATAGTTTTTTTGATGACTTATATTCTATGTATCATATTCATAGAGTTATGGCTTCTCGTATGATAAACTCAAATGCAAGCAAGAGAGGAAAAATATATGAAATAATGATAAATAACTCCGAAACAAAAATACGTTTAGATTATGGCAAATAATAAATCTTGGACTAAAATATTTAATGATTATAATATAATTCAGCACGATTTTTCTAAATCTGCATTTGAACTAACTGCAGAACAGATAAAAAAGTCTTGCAAAGAGTTTGATAAAACAAGTGAAAGAGAGGTACGAATTCTTTGTAAACAAGATACCAGAGAAGACCGTCCAAAGATATTTGTAGATAACAATTTGTTTATTTTACCTAAATATAATGGTGTATATTACATAGCAAAGGGAGAAGGTTATGTAAATATACCTGATATAGGTTCCCCTATTAAAACATACGAGAAGAAACTTGATTTTGTATTGGAAAGTTCTTTCGTTGGAGATTCAGAAATGCAACATTTGGACTTTGCTTATGCTAATTCTTTGATAAGAACATTTATTGGAGATGATTCTTTAGTTCTTACTATAAGAGGAAGAAAATATACTCCCAAATTTTCCTTTAAAGTAGGAGATAATATGTTGGAAGTTGATAGTGTACAAACAGAGGTAGATGCTGGTTTTGAAGGAAAGGATAAAATAGTTTTGGTAGAGGCGAAAAATAAAAAAGCAGATAATACTATTATAAGGCAATTGTATTATCCGTATAGACAATGGAAAATAAATACAAATAAGAATGTGATTTCTGTATTTTTTGAAAAAAGAATTATAAATGGAGAGAATATTTATTATATGTGGCAATTCTCTTTTGATAAAGAAGAAGATTACAATAGCATTCATTTAGTAAAATCAGATAGATACAGAATAGTGTAGTTTGATATTTTATTACTGAATTTTAATACCTTTTATTTTATGAAAAACATAGTTGTATTGACGGGGGCGGGGATTTCAGCAGAGAGTGGTATAAGTACGTTTAGAGATAGCAATGGTTTATGGGAGAATTATCGCATAGAAGATGTTGCTAATTACGATTCGTTTGATAAAGATGAACAATTGGTAAATAGATTCTATAACGAAAGAAGAAGACAATTAAAAACAGTTGTTCCAAATGAAGGTCATAAACAATTAACTCGTTTAGAAAAGGATTTTAATGTTACTATCGTTACTCAAAATGTAGATGATTTGCATGAAAGAGCAGGAAGTAAAAATATTATTCATCTACATGGAGAACTGACAAAAGCATGTTCTCGTTACAATAAACAAGAAATTTATGATATAGGCTACAAAGATATTCTTCCTTCTGATGTAGATACACACGGAAAAACATTACGACCTTTTATAGTTTGGTTTGGAGAGGCTGTTCCTATGATAGAGCCTGCTATAAAAGCGTGTGAAAAAGCAGATATAATGATTATAATAGGTACTTCTTTGAATGTGTATCCTGCTGCTGGCTTAATGAACTATTGTAAGAAAGATTGTAGAAAATATTTGATAGACCCAAAACAACCAAACACTAATATAGCAGGCATACGTTTTATACAAGAAAAAGCCTCTGTAGGTGTTAAACAAGCAGTAGAAGAGATTTTAAACATAAAAGATTGATTTTTATTTATTTTTTGAAAACAAGACTATGAAAAATGTTCTTATAGAAACTTATGGTTGCCAAATGAACCAAGCAGATAGCGGTATAGTAGGAAAGATTTTGCAAGACAATGGATTTCGTTTGACAAACGATGAAAGAGAAGCAGATGTTATACTTATAAATACTTGTGCTGTAAGAGATAATGCAGAAAAGAGAATACACAATAGAGTACATGATTTGAAATCTCTAAAAAAGAGAAATCCACTTTTAAAGATAGGTATATTGGGTTGTATGGCCGAAAGGTTGAAAGAAAGTCTTATAAAAGAGGATAAAGTAGATATAGTAGCAGGACCAGATTCATATAGAAGAATACACGATTTGATAAACACCACAGAGCCAAGTGTAGATGTAGAACTTTCCAAAGAAGAAACATACGAAGATATAGTCCCTGTGGAAATAAATACCGATGGTATAAGTGCATTTATCTCCATAATGAGAGGTTGTGAAAACTTCTGTTCTTATTGTGTTGTGCCATATACACGAGGAAGAGAAAGAAGCCGTTCTCCTAAAAGTGTTGTAGAACAAGCAGAGAAACTATTTTCAGAAGGATATAGAGATATAACTCTTTTAGGTCAGAATGTGAATTCTTATTTCTATAAAGAGGGAGAACAAACTACTAACTTTGCACAACTTATGGCTATGGTAGCACAAATAAATCCATTGCTTAGAGTACGTTTTGCTACTTCACACCCAAAAGATATTTCAGAAGAACTTGTAGATACTATAGCCAAATATGATAACATCTGCAAATATATTCATCTTCCTGTACAGTCTGGTAGTAACAATATGTTGAAAACAATGAACAGAAAATACACTGTTGAAGACTATATGAAAAAGATAGAAATGATAAGGACGAAGATACCAGATTGTGCATTGAGTACAGATGTTATAGCAGGTTTTTGTGGAGAAACAGAGCAGGACCACAAACAAACCATAGATATAATGAAGAAAGTAGGATACGATTCTGCATATATGTTCAAATATTCCGACCGTCCGGGAACACTGGCTTCAAAAAAATACAAAGACAATATAGATGAAAAAGAAAAAGTTCGCCGTTTGGAAGAGATAATAGAAGTACAGAGAGAACTATCTTTGCAAAGCAATAAAAGAGATATAGGAAAAGTCTTTGAAGTACTTGTAGAGGGTGAAAGTAAAAGAGATGCTAGAAAACTATATGGCAGAACTTCACAGAACAAAGTAGTAATCTTTGACAAGGACAATAATACTAAAGGAGATTATATAAAAGTAAGGATAGATGACTGCACATCTGCAACACTTTTTGGTAAAAAACTATAAAATATTTTGATAGAAAGAATAATATTATTAACTTTGCAGGTTATAAAGAAAACAATTAACGCAATATGATGAAGAAAAATTACGCAATAAAGATAACTTTTATTGCTTTACTATTAGGATTATTTACATCTTGTACTAAACAGAAAAATTTGATATACTTCCAGACGGATAAACTTAAAACTCCTCCAATGCAGGTTTATGAATATCCAAACGGACAAACAAATGACTCCCCAGATTACTTACTACAGGAGCATGATATGTTGTATGTACAGATTTATTCTACAGTAGATGACGAGGCTGCTAAACTTTTCGGTAGCACAAACTCTACTTCAAATTACTATTCTCAAGCAGAATCCAATGTATATCTTTCAGCCTATGAAATAAATGCAGACGGTAATATATCCATTCCCACAATAGGAGAAGTAAAAGTTGCAGATTTGACTGTAGAACAAGCGAAAGATTTAATACAGAAAAAAGCCGAAGAATACACAAGCAACGTTACAGTTATATGTAAAATGGTTACATTCAGAATAAGAGTAACAGGTGAAGTAAATAAACCAGGTATCTATACTTTTTATCAACCTGCTGTAGATATATACGATGCTCTTATTTCAGCAGGAGATTTAACCTATGATGGAGATAGGTCAAAAGTAAGAATAATACGAAAAACTAATACTGAAGATATAGTCTATACTTTGGACATAAGAAAAACCTCTGTTATGAGAGATAAAAAATACTACCTAAGACCAGGAGATATTGTCTATGTTCAACCAAACAAAAAGACAAAAGCCTTAACTACTATCAACCACCCTCTTTCTACTATTTCTTATGCACTTTCTGTAGTTTCATCTTTAGCATCTGTTATAGCTATAATTGTTGCACTAAAAAAATAACGACTTATGAAAAAAGAATATCAAAAAGAACAATACTTGGAAGAACAATTAGGAAAGAAAGAAAAATCTTTGAATATATCAGAGATTTGGTATAAGATATTAGAAAAATGGTATATTTTTGTTATAACTCTAATAATTACTTTGATTATAGCCATTCTTATCAACAAATATTCTGTTCCAAAGTATGAAGCAACAACTACTATGCTTATAAAGACAAACAACGATGTGTTAAACAACTTGGATATAGAGAATGGTTTGATGTGGTCAAATTCTGAAAAAGATTTCCAAAACGCAATAAACATCTTGCAGTCTTATTCCATAACAAAGGCCACTCTAAGAAATATGAATCTTTACTGTTCTTATTATCAAAAACTGAATATTAGAGATGTAGATATTTACAAAGATTGTCCTTTTGAGATAATGGTTGATTTGAATACTCCACAACCTACAAACGTAAGAGTGGGAGTAAGACTTTTAAATGAAAAACAGTGTTCTATTTCCTACAATGAAAAACAAAATGTTCCTATGTATGACTATATGAACAACGAAGCATTGGATAGAACAGTAAATATAGAGAAACGCAACACTGTAATCAACTATGACGAATGGTATAAAAAAGACGGTATGCGTTTTAAAGTACTTCTGAAAAAAGAAAAGTGGAGTCCAAAATTTGCTTATATAGATTATGCTTTCAATATGAATAATTTTGAGCAAATGGCTTATGCTTACAACCACGTAAATATTACAAGAACAGATGATGGTTCTTCTATAATAAAGTTGAGTTTCATTCACGAAAATCCTCAGATGTCTATGGACTTTGTAAATATGCTTTGCAAAATGTACATAGACCAATCATTTACAGAAAAGAACTACCTAAACGTTACAACTATAGACTTCGTAAATCAACAACTTTCTTCCATAGGCGACTCTCTGAACAAAGCAGAATCTATGAAAGAAATCTTCCAATCAAGTAACAACACTCTAAACCTTACCAACGATGGACAATACCTATATCAAAAAACTAACGAATTACAACAGAGAAGAGCCGAAGCATATACAAAACAACAATATTACGATTACCTTGAGAAATATATAAACTCTGCAGGAATAGATGAGGGTATTGCTTCTCCAGCTGTTATGGGTGTAGAAGACCCTGTGCTTATAAAACTTGTGAGTGAACTTTCAGATATTATCATACAACATAAAACTTCTTTGAGCAAAGGTTCAGACAAGAACCCAAGAGTAAAAGAATTGGAGTTGAAAATACATGCTATCAGAAAACAGTTGGCAGAAAGTTTAAGAAACTTACAAACAGTTTCTCGTATATCTCAGAAAGAACTGCAACGTCAACAAAATGATTTGCAAAACGCTATAAATCTTCTACCATCTACCGAAAGAAATATGGTAAACATTCAGCGTCAATTCAAATTCAATGATGAAATCTATTCTTTCCTTTATCAAAAAAGAGCAGAGGCTGAAATTGCTAAAAATGCAGCATTGCCAGACCACAGAGTAATAGATAAAGCTATTAGTGCAAAAAAAGTATATCCAAAAACAGTTAAAAACTTAATCATAGCCTTTATAGTAGGTCTGCTTGTACCCGTTATTTATATAGTAGCGAAATATTTGTTTAAAGATACACTTGACTCAAAAGACGATATAAAAGAAGTAACAGACGATACTATTTTAGGATATATCCCAAGTTTCCCTAAGGGTTACAATCCTATGATGGTGTTCAGCAAACCACGTTCTCAGATAACGGAAGCATATAGAGCCATAAGAACAAATCTTAAATATGAGTTGGATAAAAAAGACGAAGCAAACGGAGTGAAATCCGAAAATGCAGGTGGCAGACTTATACTTGTAACTTCGTCTATGCCTAACGAAGGAAAGACACTTACCTCTATGAACGTGGCCTCTGTGTTCTCTATCTCTGGACAAAAAACTTTGCTTATGGAATACGACTTACGCAAACCACGTTTGCACAAATCCTTAGGTTTAAGAGATGATGTTGGTATTACTACTTATTATATAGGAAGAAACGATGTAGATGAGATAATACAACATACAGAATTTGAAAACTTAGATGTTGTTTGTGTAGGTCAAGTACCACCAAACCCATCTGAAATAGTAGATTCTGATAAAAACAGAGAATTATTAACAGAGTTGAGAAAGAGATATGACTGTATCATACTTGATACTCCACCTGTCAATATTATAGCAGATGCTCAGACTTTGGCAAAAGACGTTGATATAGTATTGTACATAGTTCGTAGTGGTATAACATCTATAAGTATTTTCAAAACATCATTGCAAGAACTTAAAGAGAGAAGCGATGTTCCTGTAGGAATAATCTTCAACGGAATACAATCGCATATACAAAAATATGGTTACACGACCTACAGTAGAAATTCATACGGCTATGGTTACTATAGCAAATACGGTTATAGTACATACGGTTATGGATATTTTGACGAAGATTTGAGAGATAAAGACAAGAAGAAACGTCAAAAAAGAGAGAGAAGAAAACAAGCAAACAAACGTTTGAAATCTTTAGTAGGTGAATAAAGGAAACCTTGTCTTGAAACACTATAATATACCTATATTTACGCCACAGTTGGCTTGTCCTCATTGTTGTATTTATTGCAACCAAAGACATATAAGTGGGGAAATGAAAGTGCCAACTCCGTATGAGGTTAAACAAACAATAGATACATATTTGCAAACAATAGGGGCAATATCTGATGATTTGCCCCTTATAGATAAAAAGGCAGAAATACAGGTTGCCTTTTTTGGTGGTAGTTTTACTTGTTTGCCCGAACAGATGCAAATACAGTACTTAGAAGTTGTGCAACCATATATACAAGACGGTAAAATACAATCCATACGTCTTTCTACACGCCCAGACTACATAGATATACCAACACTTGATAGACTTAAAACCTACAATGTTAAGGATATAGAACTTGGGGCTCAGAGTTTGGACGATGAAGTTCTTGCTTTTTCGGAAAGAGGTCATACCTGTGCCGATGTAAAAAAAGCCTCTGAACTTATAAACTCATATAATTTCAATTTAGGTCTGCAAATGATGGTGGGGCTACCTTTGGATACTATAGAAAAAACAAAACTTTCGGCAGAAAAAATTGTTTCTATGAAAGCCATTTCTACTCGTATCTACCCTACCCTTGTTATTGCTCATACAAAACTTGCACAACTTTACAAAGAAGGTAAATATCAACCTCTTACTTTGCAACAAGGTGTCCTTTGGGCAAAAGAAGCGTACAAGATATTCAAAAAAAACAATGTTAATGTTTTGCGTGTGGGTTTGCATCCTTCAAAAGATTTGATGAGTGGTGAGGGATTGCTTGCAGGACCTTTTCATGTATCATTCAAAGAGTTGGTTTTGACACAATTATGGAAAGATACATTACTTGAAAACTTTTCAGAACAAGACTACAAACAAATAAACAAACTATATTTTCACCCTTCGGAAATAAATTATGCTATAGGCTATAACAGTGAAAACAAAAAACTATTACAAACCTTTAACCCTCAACTACTTTTCTTGCAAAGAGAAGATATACCTGTAGGAACTTTTGTAGCAGAATAATTTTTCAAAGAGATAAAACTTTGTTTTGTTATAGCGAAACAAAGTTTTAATTTTCTAAAACGAAGTTACACACGAACGAAACGAAGTGTAGTGAGCGTGAAACAAGATTTTATGAAATTAAAACAAAGAGATAGAATTCTAAAACAAAGTTCTACGAAATTAAAACAAAGAGATAGAATTCTAAAACGAAGTTTCGTGAGAGTGAAACAAAGAAGTATTTTTTTTCTTCTTTTTATTTGGTTTATAGGCTTGTGTTTCGGGGTAAATAAATTCATTAGTAATAAAAACTATGTTTGCAAATAGAAAAAACTATTGTAGAATAGATTATTTTTTGTACTTTTGCACATTATGAAAATAAGGATAACAAAGGAATTTCACTTTGAGATGAGCCATTGTCTTAATAACTACAATGGAGCATGCAAGAACATACACGGACATAGTTACAAACTGTTTGTTACTCTTATAGGTGAACAGAACAAAGACAGTAACTCTTCGTCCTATGGTATGGTTATGGATTTTACAGATTTAAAAAAAATAGTAAAAAGAGAGATTTTAGATATTTTTGACCATAGTTTTGTCATAGAAAAAAGCAGTCCTTTTATAGATAAAGTAAAGGATTTGGATTCTAATGTGCAGATTGTTAATTTTCAACCAACATGTGAGAATCTTGTAGTGTTTTTTAAGAAAAAAATAGAGGAATTTCTGCCAAATAATGTAGAGTTGTGCAAAATTGTTTTATTTGAAACTGCAACATCAAGTGCAGAATGGAACAAACAAGATAACGAATAATTTTTTTTATGTTAAAATACATATTTTTAACTCTTTTTTTATGATAAATGAAGAAAAATATAGTGTATCAAAAGCATTGAAATGGGGCTTCTCCATCTTGGCAATACTGTTGGTACTTTATGCAATATGGTATTTTAGGTTTATATTTGCTTGCCTTTTCATAGCCCTTGTACTTTCTTTGATAGGAAGACCACTTATGATTTTCTTTTCCTCTGTGAGAATAAAAAAAGTACATCTTTCTTCTGGTATAGCAGCGGCACTAACTCTTATAATAGAATTATTTGCTATCTCTTTGGCTTTTTATCTGCTTGTTCCTCTTATAGTTTCTCAAGCAAATAGTTTTGCAAATATAGATATGACAAACATAGGTAATTATTATGCAAAACCTATATCTCAAATAAATAATTTCGCTGTAAAATACTCTCTTTTGCCAGCAGATACCAACATACAGACTTATATTTCCAAAGAGATAACTTCTCTTTTCAATGGTTTCAACTTGCAAAAAGTCGTCCTATCTCTTTTATCCTTTACCTCATCTTTGCTTATGGGAGTACTTATAACTGTATTTATAACTTTCTTTTTTCTAAAAGATTCGCATATAGTAACACGTTTTATAGACAACATTACACCAGACAAATACCTAAACGAAGTTCATAATATTATAACCAACTCTCGTCGTCTAATTTCTCGGTATTTTGTGGGAGTTTTCTGTGAAATAATTATTATGATTTTGCTTTTGTCTTTAGGTTTCTATATAGTAGGTTTCAACAATCCTATACTTATAGCCTTTATGTGCGGAGCCTTTGTTATCTTGCCTTATATAGGTGTTGTAGTAGGAGGTGGTATAGGTCTTATGATACTTTTGACAGATTTTTTAGCACAAAACCCTGAAGCAAATATTTTACCTATAGTCCTACAGTTTGTAGTTATCTTTGCTATAGTGAAGTTGGTAGATGATTTTCTTTTACAACCTTTTATTTATTCCAAGAGTGTAAAAGCCCACCCTTTGGAAATATTTCTTGTAATCATTATGGCAGGTAAAGTAGGTGGTATATTAGGAATGGTATTGGCTATACCTGTTTATACTTTTTTGAGAATAATAGCCAAAGAATTTTTTTCCAAATGGAAATTCATAAAAGCCTTGACTAAGGAGATAGATTGAGAATGAACATAGAAAAATCCATAGAAATACAAGAAATAAAAAGAGAGATAGCATCTTTGTGTCAGAGTAGCGGAGCCAAAACTTTGGCAGAGGAGATAAAGTTTCTTTGCGATTACAATCAAGTAAAATATCTTTTGGAGCAGTCCTCCGAAATGAAAAATATACTTTTGGGAATAAAATCTTTTCCTTCGGAGAACTATATTGATATGACAGCGGTTCTTTCTACCCTTAGGGTAAAAGATTCCTGCATATCCCAAACGGATATGAAAGACCTATTGCTTTCATTATCTACTATTAAAGAAATATTATCTTTCTTTCACTCAGATGAAAAGGGACTTTATCCTGTACTAAACAAAGAAGCAGAGAAAGTAAATCTGAACGAGGAAATACTTAACGAGTGTTCGTTTATAATAGATACTGATGGCGAAATAAAAGATTCTTGTTCTCCTACACTAAGAGAAATAAGACAAAAACAACTATCAAAACAAAAGGAAATGAATAGGAGAATACAATCCATTCTTTCCAAGACAAAATCTGAGGGTTGGACGAATACAGAAGACGATATTACTGTAAGAAACGACCGTTTAGTTATTCCTGTAAAATCTTCCTATAAAAAGTATTTAAAAGGTATTCTTCACGATACTTCACAATCTGGTCAGACTTTTTATATAGAACCAGATGAGATAGTAGAAATAAACTTTGACATAAAAGAACTTTACATAGAAGAAGAGAGAGAAATACACCGTATTTTGCTTGCTTTTTCAGAGAAAATAAGAGAAAATATAGATGATTTATTGTCTGCATATAATTTTCTTGTACTTATAGATTTTATTAGGGCAAAAGGATTGTATGCTATTAGAATAAAGGCAGGCAAACCCGATTTGCAGAGTACATTAACTCTAAATTGGTATGACGCTCGCCACCCTATATTAGAAACAGCATTAAAACTTAAAAACAAAGAAATAGTTCCTTTAAGAATAGAACTAAATTCTGAAAAACGTATTCTTATTATTTCAGGTCCTAATGCTGGAGGCAAATCTGTTTGTCTGAAAACGGTGGCTTTGCTTCAGTATATGCTACAGTGTGGTTTGCTTATTCCTGTAAAAGAAACTTCACAAGCAGG
The DNA here is from genome assembly GCA_017469625.1 of Bacteroidales bacterium. GTDB lineage: Bacteria > Bacteroidota > Bacteroidia > Bacteroidales > P3 > Scybalousia_A. The sequence goes on along the minus strand of JAFUGA010000038.1, from coordinate 4,658 downwards.
ACTATTCAACCAAATCTTTATTTCCATAGGCGATGACCAAAGTATAGAAAACGATTTAAGTACTTACTCTTCTCATCTTTTGAATATGAAAAATCTTTGCGATAATGCAGACAAAGATTCTCTGTTTCTAATAGATGAATGTGGCACAGGCACAGACCCATTGCTTGGAGGAGCCATAGCAGAAAGTATTTTGGAGTATCTGAACGAGATAAAAGCGTGGGGTGTAGTTACAACGCACTATTCAAATTTGAAACATTTGGCACTCAATCATCATTCTATTGTCAATGCTGCTATGTTGTTTGATACCGAAAATATGAAACCTTTATTTACTCTTTCTATTGGCACACCGGGAAGTAGTTTTGCTTTTGAGATAGCAGAGAAAACAGGGTTGAATAAACAGATAATAGAAAACGCAAAGAAGAAAACGGGTGAAAATAACATACGTTTTGAACAGCAATTGCAACAAATAGAAGTGGAAAAACTTGCATTGGCAAAGGAAAACAAACGTATGAAAGATTATGATGATATGTTGTACGAAACAGTTCAGAAATACAAATCTTTGGAAGCAGAACTGCAACAAGAGAAACGAAATATTCTGAACTCAGCACGCAATCAAGCGAAAGAAATTCTTTCAGATGCAAACCGCCAAATAGAGCATGCTATAGAGCAAGTAAAACAATCCAAAGCAGAAAAAGAAAAAGTAAAACAGGTAAAACAAGAAGTAAAACAAAAGATAGAGAAAATACAACAGGATATTAAAGAAACAAAAGAGGAAACTCCTATAACTCAAACGATAAAAAAGACAAACTTAAAACTACTTAACACTCCTATAAAAGAAGGCGATTTAGTCATAATGGGAGAAGAAGAAACAGTTATGGAGGTTAAGAAAATAAACCGAAATACTTTGGAACTTATAAACGGAATAATGACTATACGTACCCATATAGATAATGTAAAGAAAATAGATAAACAATCCTATCTTAAACAGCAAAACAACAAACAGAAAAACTCCTTTACATTCAATCCTATTATGGACAGGATAAACAATATACGTGCAACATTTTCTCCAAATTTGGATTTGCGCGGCGAAAGAACAGAACAAGCCATAAAAAAGGTAGAACAACTGTTGGATACTGCAAGACTATTGGGTGAAAATCAGATAAAAATTCTTCACGGTAAAGGGGACGGAATACTAAAGGTTATGATAAGAGATTATCTTAAAACCCTACCAGAAGTAAAAGCCTTTTACCCAGAAAAGATTGAGTTTGGAGGGGAAGGAATAACAGTAGTAGAGTTGGTATAGGAAGAAAAAAATTTGCTTATAACAAAAAAAGTTGATAAATTTGCAACGTTTTGAAACAAAAGAACGTCTTTTAGACAAGAAAAAATATAGTTATATGAAAGAAATATATTACAATTCGGTTTCAGTTTTTCGTTCTGCATTCAGCAAACTTTTAAGTGCAGGACTGAAAGCAGTTATTGTTACTATGTTATTTATTTTCTGTGCAGATATACAAGCACAGTCTGTTTACAGCGGTTACAATCTTAACTTTAGTGGAGGATATAATGGTTGGAAAGCAAGAAGTGGTATTTTCAATAGTAGTTGTAATACAACAAATCCTACTTATGTTTGGAACAATGCTTATAACGACCCTGCTACTGCTACAGCAGACGGTTTTCCTTTGTTCGTTATAAATAGCAATCTTTCAGAAACAGATACCAGAACTACTTCTCACCCTTTGCATAAAATCCCAGAAGGTTATCTAAAATCATCTCAAATAAACAATCACTTAGGAAATACTACTTGTTCTGAATTAAAATATACCCTTGACGTAGCAGACTCAAACTCTCTTTTGACTTTCAACTACGCTATGGTCTTAGAAGCACCCGGACATACAGGTTATCGAAACCCAACCTTTCAAATAGATGTTGTACTTTTAAATAATACCAATGAAAACCTTTCTGAACTTGTTGATGATTGCGCAATGTTTGAACAGGTTGGAGACAATAGTTTGGTAGATAATCAAACTTGGTTCTCTTCTACTGCTGGCTGGAGTTCTTCTTGGGTTTGGTGTGAATGGCAACAGATAGCAATAAACCTTGGACAGTATGAAGGAGAGCGTGTTACCATTCGTATTCGTTTGGGAGATTGTTGTTATACTGCTCACGGGGCTTTAGGTTATGTAGTAGCAAGTGCAAAAGAACCTACTATTACTGTAGCAGGTTGTGCAGATGAAGGCAACATTATTACTTCTGCTGTAGCACCAGATGGATTTGATAACTATGAATGGTTCAAAGTAGATGCAAACACATCTACACAAAGTGCAATGGCAACAGCCTATTCCAATGCAACAATACTTGGAAATGAACAAGAGTTTCGTATTACCGAAGATATGATGAACGGACAGACTACTCAGTATTTTGCTGTCAAACTTACATCGCCACGTACTCAAACTACACGTCCAAACTGTGTTGCATACATAAGAACAAAAGTAGATGATATGCGTCCAAATATGGAATCGGCTACATATATACCTGTTCCTATAGAAAGCGAAGAAGATGAGATAGGTTTCAAATTTTCTCAGGTTATGCCTCGTTCAGAATCTTTCCCTTTAATATGGCAATCCATAGAATTCGGAGATAACGACCATGCAGACTTTGTAAAGAGTGATGCAGGTATATGGACCGTTGACCCAGACGTTCCTTTGAGTGCAAATACCAGAGTAGTACTTGACAATACAGGAAGTGTAGATACAGTTTATCATATATACACACCGGGAACATATACCGCAAAAAGATATGCACAATCTGTACAAGGCGATGAAGACAACCTTACATACTGCACACGTCATAAGGATATAGAAGTCTTTGTAGCAGAACGTCCAAGTTTGCGTCTTACAGGTACAGAAACTATTTGTTATGGTGCAAAAGACACTATTTATGCTTCATCTCCAAACAATACTTCTGAAGCAGCAGCCAATTATGTTTATAAATGGTGGTATAGCATAGACGATACAGCATCTGCTCCTGTACATACAGGAACTAATTTCGTTATGACAGATGTTACAGAAACTACTCAGGTAGTTTGTAAGGTAGAAGACTCTCAAAATGGTTTCTCTCGTTTTGGTTATTATACTGTAAATGTTCAAGCCTTTCCAGATTTAACTCTTACAGGTGATACTCTGTTGTGTATAGGTCAGAATGCAAATATTTCTGTTGAAGATGCTACAGGAAACACTGTGGCTTTGCAATGGACTTTCATAGACCCAGCAGGACACCCTGTTATAACCAATCCTCAAACCAATCCTGTACTTCAATTCACTCCAACAAGAGATACAACAGTCTTCCTTATAGCAAAAACTTCTGCTGGTTGTGTTAATTATGATAGCATTCATATTTATTTGACTATGCCTACAGTTTCTGCAAGCATTAGCAAGGTTTGTCCAGGCGATGAAGTAATACTTACAGGTGCAGGACAGCATGTAGAAGATTATTCTTTCACTGCTTCACCTATAGACGCTTCTTTGCAAGAAAATGTACGTTCTACAGACCCTGTAACTGTAACACCTATGCAGACTACAACATATACAATGGACGGTTATTCTATAGGAGGTTGTTCTGCTCAGGTTTCTACAACTGTTACCGTTATACCTTATCCTATAGCAACTATATCTGTTACTCCACCTTACGTAGATACAGATGAGCCTGTATTGTCAGTATCCGATGTTTCACCTTATGGAGCTACTTCTCATTGGACTTTCTCTGACGGAGGCGTTTCAGATGCACGTACTGTAAATTATGAATTCCATGATTTAAATTCAGATAGTGTTTCTATATTCCTTCTTACTGCAAACGAATTGGGTTGTACCGACTCTACATCTATAAGAGTGCCTATAGAATTGTTTGCTGTTTGGATGCCAAATGCTTTTACTCCAAATGGGGACGGTAGCAACGATAGATTTTTCTTTATGACTAACAACACGCTTGAAGATGTTAAGTTTGAGATATATAATCGTTGGGGTACAAAGGTTTATTCTTACGAAGAAAAGCAATATAGTTTTGAAGCCATAGGTCAAGACCCTGTTCAGATATTTGGTTGGGACGGTATGTATAAAGGAAAGTATTGCGAGAATGGAACGTATGTTTGGCGATTGACTTACCGTAGAGAAGGCAATACAAGAGTTTATGACCAAAGTGGAACACTTACCCTTGTAAGATAGTGAAAGAGGAGTTAAGTTTTATTGTATTTAAAATCAAAAAGAAAGATTAGGATTTATAGAATAGCAAATAGAAATAATATTTCACAAAATCTATAACCGAAATAGAAAACTCATCTGAGTAATATGATAAAATCAACAAAACTTTCATTGCAAAAATAAACAAAATAGAAAACTTGCCCGAATAAGATAAACTTTAGAGATTTTTGTTATTCTTTTTTTAGAGGACGAATAATCGTCCTCTTTTTTTGTTTCAACAAAATAGAATTTTTCTTTATACACCTATTACAAAACTTCTTTGTTGATACTGTTTTAAAAAGTGTGTAAGCGGTTGAGATATTTTTTGCAAAGATATACATAAAAATTAGAATGTGTAAAGATATTGAGAAAAAAGAAGATTATCGTACTTCATTTTGGGCAAAGTTTTATTGAAAAGTTCTT
>JAFUGA010000019.1 GCA_017469625.1 Bacteroidales bacterium | reverse complement strand
GAATTAACTGTTCCTATCAAATATCATCCGCGTATAGCCAAAGTATTATTGAATCAAGAGAAAGTAAAAGAGATAGAAAATTACTATAATGAATGTGCTGATGAAGGCTCTACAAAAGAAGATATAGCCAAGAGTAAAAAGGCCATGAGTTCGTTAGAGATAATTCTGGGAGAATCAGACCGACTTGATAAACTTGCCGTTGATATACATGACCACTATGTGTCTGCAGTGGCCAACGACCCTGACAGAGTACAGAAAGCCATGATAGTATGTTCTAACAGAAAAATAGCGTACGAACTACTGTTGAAATTCAAGGCTCATTATCCTGAATGGTTTGATGAGCGAAAGACTCCTGAAGGAGTAAATGTTTCACCTGAAGAATTTAAAGAGTTGAAAGTAATGCCGACTATTGCAATGGTAGCCAGTGTAGGAAGTAATGATGAAGCCGATATGTATAACTATCTCGGAGGTGTGAAGAATGATCAACGGTCAAATGATTTGGATGCCGCTTTCAAAAAAGAACATTCTAATTTCCGTATTGTTATCGTTGTAGATATGTGGATAACTGGCTTTGATGTGGAAAGTTTGACCTATATGTATAACGATAAGCCTTTGCAGAAACATTCACTTATACAAACAATCAGCCGAACCAACCGTAAATATCCGGGTAAGGAGTATGGTCTAATTATAGACTATATCGGCATTCGTGATCAGATGTTGGAAGCACGAAAGATGTATGGAGGAGATAATTCTGTGGCATTGACAAAAGATGATATTGAACAAGCTACTCTTATTTTCCGTGAGTACATGGAAATTCTGAAAGCGTTGTTCAGAAACTATGATTTAACACCATTCCTAAATCCAAAGACTGATCCTGCAACAAGATATACTCTATTAGCAAAAGCAGCGGAATTTATTTTTTCTTCAAACGAAAATTTTAACTCAGTCAGCAAGGATGGAAAGAAAACAAATAAGGTTTCTTTCAAAACTTATTTTCTGCAAAATGTGAAGAGAATGCGGAAGGCTTACGATCTTTGCCAACCGTCAGGAGAACTTGAAGAGAAAGAATCGGCATTGGCACAATGCTTTATGGCTATTGCCGGCATGATTTATAAGATGAACGGCACTGATGCTCCCGATACTGCCACAATGAACCGATATGTTGAAAAGATGGTAGAGGAAGCCTTGAAGTATAATAAGGTAGAGAGTATTCTTGAAGAAGGGGAAGAAACGGATATTTTCGGAGCAGAATTTACAGAAAGGTTGGAAGACATCAAGATGCCGGCTTCTAAATTGGAATTGTTAATAAAACTTATCCGCAGACAAATCACTGAATATGGAAAGACCAATCAGGTAGCATCAAAGAAATTCCAAGAAATGCTGGAGGCTACTATTCAGGAGTATCATGACAGACGCAAATTTTTATCTGAACAAGAGGCTGGAGCAACACAGGAGGAAACGACAGAAAGTATTATTAAGAATGCTACTGAGCAGGCTTTGATTATTCTTAAAGAGATGCGGGCTGACCGTGAGAGTTTCCGCAAATTGGGGCTTACATTTGAAGAGAAGGCATTCTATGATATTCTTATGCACTTGAAAGATAAAAACAATTTTGTTTATGGCGAAGACAAAGTTGTGGAACGAGTGACCATTAATGAGAAATGCAAGACTCTTGCACGTAAGATTAAAGAGATTGTAGATGCTAAATCATCTTTTGCCGACTGGCTAAACAATACGAATGTACGTAACCAACTAAAATTTGACATCAAGATTTGTCTTGTCAAGAATGGCTATCCTCCACTTTATACTCCGGAAGTGTTCCGTGAAGTAATGGAGCAAGTAGAAAATTTCAAGGAAAACGAGAATGTGTATATAGTGACGTGAAAATATCTTCAACTTCTATAATTTTAGAGGAAGAAAAAAGAATGGTGGTGGCAACTGTGCCAGTTGAGTGCTATAAATTAGCAAACCGATAAATTATCCACTTATACTATTAAAGAGAAAGGTAATTAGGAGTTACATTTCTTTATAGAACCATTTGCATAGATTTGGGTCTTTGGGTTAATATCGTCTAACAGAGGAACTGTCAGATTTAAATAGCCTTAATAAAACATAGCATTGCCACTATTTTACAAAATAAAAAGAGTGGCTATATCTTTATAGCCACTCTTTTTGTTAAGTACTACACTCTATTAAAGAGTCCAAGCGAAACCAACTTTAAATCCAAGATTACCTATTGTTAAATCTTTTATGTTACCGCATTGGAAGTTGATGTTTGTTTTGTCTGTATCTGTGTAGTCGTTAGATGTTGTTTGGAAATAAACATCAGCAACATTGAAAGCAAAAGTGAATGCTAAATGTTCGCCTGCTACATATTTGAAAGACAAAGGTTCAACGCATAATCTCATAAGACTAAGGTCGCCATCTACATCACCTGTTATAGCTTCGTGAGTGTAAGTTCCCATACCGTAGGTAAAGTATGCTCTTGGAGCCCAAACAAGGTTGCCAATCAAAGGTTTGAAATAATAACCTTGAAGTGTGATGTTAAACATATTTGATTTGTTAGCGTAATCTTTTATATAGTCAGTAGATGTTGTGTTATAGCCAAGACCAAGACCTAAAGACCATTCGTCTGCTATCATATAGTTTCCGCTAACGTTGATGTCAAAACTTGAACTTCCTAATTCTACACTTCCTGTTTCAGATTTTGAAGAATTGAAACCAAGGTTTCCATCAAACCACCATTTACCTTCTTGAGCAAATGTTGTTGTTGCAGCCAATGAAAGAACTGCTAATAATAATACTTTAATTGTTTTCATTTTAATAATTGTTTTATTACGTCTTCTTTGTTCATTCTATCCAATGGAAAGGAAGAAGACACGACCCTCCATCAGAATTTCAGGGAGCAAAAGTAGTACAAATTATTAAAATGGTATCTTTTTTTATCAAAAAAACGATAAAAAGCGAATTTTAGTCAAATATTTCTGTTAAAAATATCATATTTTGCTGTCTTTTTATATGAAAAAAGGTAAGTATTGCGTGAAAAATAGAACATATATCTTAAAAATAGGAAAAACATTTTTGAAAAAATATATAAAATTCGTATCTTTGCAAATGTAAATTTTAAAACAAATATATTAGATATTATGCAAAATATTATAAAAATATTATTCGCTGTTGTCCTAATGGTGATGGGTACAGATAAGGTGTTTTCTCAGGAAAATAACAACAGACAAGGCGTTACACACAAAGAGTCTTGCACTTCTATTATGGTAGGAAAAAATGCAAGTACTGACGGTTCAGTTATGACTTCTCACACTTGCGATTCGTGGTATAGGACTTGGATGCAAATGGTTCAACCAAAGGATTATGAAGACGGTGCTATGGCTTCTATTTACGAAGGAAGAATGCACACACAAACACCTTCGGATTCTACCAAAATGTATTTGAAAGGCAAAATACCTCAAGTTAAACATACATATAGATATTTGGATTCTGCCTATCCTTGTTTGAATGAAAAACAACTTGCTATGGGTGAAACAACTTTTTCTGGTAGAGATACGCTTGTAAATAAAAAAGGTATGTTTTATATAGAAGAGTTGCAGAGAATAGCACTTGAAAGATGTACTACTGCAAGACAGGCTATAAGACTTATGGGAGAGTTGGCTCAAACTTATGGTTATGCAGACGGAGGAGAGTGTTTGACCATTGCAGACAAGAACGAAGTGTGGATTTTTGAGATTTTAGGAGCAGGACCTAAGAAAATAGGAGCCGTTTGGGCTGCAAGAAGAATACCAGACGACCATATAGCAGTTTCGGCTAATATTTCCAGAATATCCGACATAGATACCAATGACAGAAACAATTGTATGGCTTCCTCAAATGTTTATTCTTTGGCAAAAGAGTTAGGTTTTTGGGACGGAAAAGAAAAGTTTAGTTTTTGGAAAGCATATAGTGGAGGCAATTATTTCGGAGAAAAGAAGAACTACAGCATAAGAGAGTTTTATATTATGACACAGTTAGCACCTTCTTTGAACTTATGCGATACTGTAGAGGAATTACCTTTGAGTGTAAAACCAGATAACAAAGTTAGTGTGCAAGATGTTATGAACCTTTTGGCATCATACTACAAAGGAACGGACAAAAACCTAAGTTCTCGTCTTATGATACCAAACCCTAAAAAGAAAGACAAAGACGGAAACATAGTAGAATCTGAACCAGATAGTATAGTATCTCCATTGGCAAACCCTTGGATGCAGGGCAACGAAATAAAACTTTACAACTCCTATGCAAAAGATACTATGATGCAAAACATAAGAACAGTAAGTGTTCCTTGGTGTGCATATAGTACTGTAATTCAGTTACGTTCTTGGCTTGCAGACGAAGTAGGTGGCATAGCGTGGGTATGTTTGGACAATCCGGGCGAAAGTCCTCGCTTTCCTATATTCTGTGGCAATACTAAACTGCCTAAAATGTTAGAAATATGCGGACAACATACAGACAGGGACGATGCGGCTCTTTGGCATTACAGAAAGGCTAATAGGTTGGCTACTGTACGTTGGGGAAGTTTTAGCAAACATATAGAAGAGGCAAGAGAATATTTTATGGATAAGGCAACGAGAGAACTTCCTTTTATAGAAAATCTTTATGCTCAAGAAACAGATACAGAGAAAAAAGAAACCTTGTTAAATGGTTATACTTCAGACTTTTTCGGTGCAACTATATTACGTTGGGACGAAATGACCAAACGTTTTTGGAGAGAAACTTGGTCTGGTTTCTGATAAATATTTTCAAACAACACATTACCAAAACTTTAAAATAAAAAAATAAAACTTCGTCTTACCTTAATAGAACGAAGTTTTATTTTTATAGAATCAAGTTTTATTCTCACGAAACGAAGTTTTAATTTCGTATCTCTTTGTTTTAATTTTCTAAAACAAAGAGATAGAAATCTAAAACTTTGTTTTAAAAAATTAGAACTTTGTTCTACACTCACGAAACAAAGAAAGAGAAAATTAGAACTTCGTTTTAGAAAATTAGAATCAAGTTCTACAAAATTAAAACAAAGTTCTACGGAAATAGAATAAAGAGATAGAAAAGCACTACAAAAATACCTTGCATTTTTGTTAAAAAACAGTGGATTTTCTTCTTTTTTGTGTTATATCTCTTTGTTTTACGAGGCAAAAATTGTTAATTATTCTCAAAATATTCTTATTTTTTTAGATAATTTATTTCAAAAATTTATTTTAAATATTTGCAGTTAAGGAAAATTAAACCTAACTTTGCAAAACTAATTAAAAGAATGTAAGAATGAATAAAACTATATTACATAGTGATTTACAGTTAGTTATATTATGGGGGGGGGTAAAATATCCTCTAATAATAAAAGTAACGTAAGTTTATATTTTGTAGATTTTCTAACATAGAAAGGCAGGCATATAGCACTTTAACGGTGTTGTATGCTTGCTTTTTTTGTTAATGGAAAAAATAAGATTTTTTATTCAAACCTGCATTTTTTTAACAGAGATAAAAGAAATAAATAAACACATAAAATAAGGGTAATTATTATGCAAAGAAACAAGAAAATACTTACAGGTTTAAGACACGAGGAATACGAACATCCTTTTGACCAAAAGGCTTTGGCAACATTGGAAAAGACACCAGGTTTGGGTGCATTGGGAAGATTTATCTCCAAACATATGATAGAGAGATTATACACCATTCAAAGCACGGGCAACGGTTTAAAGGTAACTAAGGATAATTACCCAAAGATTTACGAATATTTGGAATATGCTTCAAAGATATTAGATTTAGGTTTTATTCCCGATTTGTATATAACTTGGGGTTACAATATAAATGCTTGCACTGTGGGTGCGGAAAGACCTATTGTTATATTGAACTCTGGTCTTATAGACTTGTGCGATGACGATGAGATTATGTTTATTGTCGGCCACGAGTGCGGTCATATCAAAAGCAACCATATGTTGTATCATATGATGGCAAGTGTTATCAATTACGTTATAGATGCTATTCCTGGTGGAAGTTTGGTTGCAGCACCTGTACAATATGCATTATATTATTGGGATAGAATGAGCGAATTTACAGCCGATAGAGCAGGACTTTTGACTTGTCAGAACAAAGACGCAACCGTGCGTGCTTTTATGAAAATGTCCGGTTTGCCTATCAAAGAGTATAACAATATGGATTACCGTACATTCTTGCAACAAGCAGAAGAGTTTAAAAACCTTGACGATAGCACGATGAATAAACTTGCAAAGTTCGTCTCTATCTCCAACGCCTCACACCCATTCTCAGTTATGCGTGCCGCCGAATTGCTGAATTGGATAAACAATGAAAATGTTTATTCAGAAAAAGTTGGTAATAGTGCAGGAATAGTTGCAATGGATTTTGATGATGTTATAAAATCACTAGTTAGATAAATATATGTATGGAAAAATATACAAATAAATGGGCGATAAGTGGTAGACTTAATCCGCATCTTCTAATACTTATGATAGACAAATCAGGTTCCATGAATGAACTATTAGAAAATGGTCAAACAAGAAGTGAAATGGTAGCCTCTGTTATCAATCGTACGATAGAAACGATGATTAGGGTAAATCAGCAAGATGGAACGATAAGAGATAGGATAAGAATAGTTGTTATTAGTTATTCTAATGAAGTAAAAATAGAGGCTGTCGGAACATTATCAGAATTATATCAAAACCCGTTGGAGGTAAAGGAAGTAGAACAAAAAGTTCCAGATGGTAATGTAGGATTAACAACAATTAAACTGAAACAGAGAATTTGGACAAAACCTATAGGTAAAGATGAACAAGGATGTACTTGCATGGCGGAAGCCTTTGCTGTAGCAACACGTATATTGAAAGAGATTGTTTCCCCAGAATCGTATCCACCTATAATAGTAAATATAACAGATGGGTATCCACAATTTCCTATTGAAACAATAGACTATACAGAAGAAAATATGGTTGAGGTACTATCCTCAAGTATAGAACAAACTAAACAACAAGTTAAAGAATTGTCTGCACAAGGAAAACCAATTATATTTAATCTTTGTTTCGGAGAAGGAACCTCTATCGTTTTCCCGATAAAAGAAGATTTACAAGAAAATGATTTTATGTCAAAATTTATGTATGATATAAGTAGCAAAATGCAAAATAGTACTCCTAAAGAATGGATGTATCATTTTAATAGATATTTAGCAACTTATCAATATTTAGACGATTATTTTTTTGCAAATTGGGAAAATCAAGGTGCAGGTTGTATAGTTAATATGACACCAGAACTATTTGAAGAATTTTTTGAAATGATAACATATCTTCAATGTACGGGTTGGGGAAGAGGAAATATTATTGAATAACAAAAAAATACTAAAATGGCGAAATACATAAAAAATGCGTTTTATATAGAAGATACAGATAATATTATGGAAACATATCTACCAGCAGATGGTAATAAAATAGATATGTATAATATTCTTAATTATGAATGCAAGGAAGAGGCTATAATGATGAATCATGAATTGAATCATTATATACAGAATTTATTATTGAATGCTTGTATTACAGAAGGAGAGATTAGAGATTATCTTTCTGCTTTTACAAAATATTTATCAAATTATGATTGTTTGAAATATCCTATTGATGCTAATAAAGAATATAATTATAGTATAGCAAACAATAACACAGAACTGAAAAATTTATTAGATGAATATTATAAGATATATAATATTCATAAATTCATATTTGTAAATAAATATGAAATAGAAGATTTAGATGAAGAACTATGTAATGCTATAGGAATACAATCTAAATTATCTATATCTATACAATACCTCTTAGAATATTATGCTTATCAAAAATCTTATATGGATTTTTATTCATATAATAGCGAAGGTAAATCTGTAGATGAGTTACACGATATAGTATATAAACAAAAAGTCTACCCTATAGTATTTAAAAATGGAAAAATATGCACAAGGGAAGATGTTCCATCTACTACATTCCTAAAAGATATGTATAGAATAGTTGGTACAATAATGTTAATATCAAATTGGAATGACGATTACTATATAAAATATTTGCAATATTGTGAGAACTATATTCCATACAATTATAGACAGTCTATAGGAGCGATAGTACATTCTTTAGAGAGATTGATACTGGAAACAGCACTGAATATACCGAGTTTTGATTTTATTAGAACATCTTTAGAGAATAAGGATTATGATATAGAAACATTTTCACCTGTACATAGATTTTATAAAATATTGAAGAATATAAACCATTTTAAATCTATTCCAGAGAAAAAAGAGGGAGAAGATTTTTTCAAGACTTTTTACAATTGGTGTGCAGAACAAAATAATTGGCCAACTTATGATGTAGTATTTAGAAGTATGGGAACATATTTATTTGGGAGAGCAATTAGAGGTGGAGAGTCTGTTCCTCACTATCAATGGACAGCAATAAGAGCAAGAGATGAAAATTATAAAAGTTTTGTCCAATTACCACCATTAGAACAAATTATGAAATATATACAGTCTCCTATTATCATTGTTAATAAAATGGGAGTTAACATACATAGATATATTTCATCAATTCATATTCCCTCAAAACCTAAAGATTTTTATACAATCTTTTTTGCTGAAAATATTAAAAAATATGAAATAATGGAAGGAAATACAGACCATATAATAGAAAAGTCTATAAACAATTCCGATGCAATGATTAGAGAGTGTCTTTTTAGATTATTTTCAGAAAGTATAGTTAAAACATATACTAAAGGTTATTTTCATTGTCCTTTGCATAAAATAGGATGTTCTAAAGCAAAAAAGAACTGTGAAAAATTTTATAAATTTAGAGAAATATTAGAAGGTATGCAGAAAAATATATTAAGAACTTCTTATGGAAATTTTATGCAAGGAAATAACAATGGTAATACAGAAGATTGTATGTTCTATAATTACCTGTTGGATAAAGAATACAAAAATATAAAATAATAAAACAATGGAAAGTAAACAAAAAGAAAGAATTATTGATGAAATATCACAATGTTTGCAAGAAGAAATAATTGATAACTGTGATGATTTGTTTGATATTCAAATTTACAATTGTGCAACAGATATTTTTCATATGTTGTCGGATGCTACATTTGTTGCAAGCTCATTTGCTATTATAGCAGAAAGAACGGGAATAATAAATTACCTTAAAGAAAAAGGAATTGAAGCTGACGAAAAGTATTTAGATAATTTCTTTAAAAGAATAGAAAAAATTTATAAACAAGTATTTAGTAACAAGTAATAATAAGAAGATAATGAAAAAACACATCAAGTTATTAAAGATTTTATTCATTTGTAGTACCATATTTTTATGTACTGCCTGCAAACCTAAGATTAAAGATGTAGAGAGGTTGTATAAATCGGTTACAGAATCGGATGCATACAGATTTTACAAAATGCAGAATAGAGTACATAAATTCAATCAACTAAGAGAATATATCTATTCATCTTATGTAAAAAAGTGTGATATGTGTAATGGTTGGGGAATTTTATATATTTCTGATGAATACGGTAATGCAATATTAGATAATTATGGCAATATTCAATATGTGTATTGTGGTAAGTGTCATGGTGAAGGTATTAACCAATAAAAAGTGTAACATAAAAAAATAAAGTTTAACCAAAAAAAGAAAAAAAATGGAAAAGTACACAAAACAATGGAGTTCCTCTAACAATGGAGGTAAAGATTGTGGAATCTTAGTTTTTTTAGTAGACAAATCAGGTTCCATGAATGAACTATTAGAAAATGGTCAAACAAGAAGTGAAATGGTAGCCTCTGTTATCAATCGTACGATAGAGGAAATTATTAAAAGAAACCAACAAGATGGAAAAGTAAAGGATAGAACAAGGATTGTTATTATTAGTTATTCTAATGAAGTTAAAATAGAAAAAGCAGGTCTATTAACAGATTTGTTTAACAATCCATTGGAAGTAGTGGAGGTAGAACAAAAAGTTCCAGATGGGAATGGAGGATTAGTAACAATTAAAAAGAAACAGAGAATTTGGACAAAACCTATAGGTAAAGATGAACAAGGATGTACTTGCATGGCGGAAGCTTTTGCTGTAGCAACACGTGTATTGAAAGAAGTAGCACAACCAAGTAATCCTGCACCAATAGTTATAAATATTTCAGATGGTTGGCCACAGTTTCCTATTGAAGGAATAGACTATACAGAAGAAAATATAGTTGAGGTATTCTCTTCAAGTATTGATTTAACGAGAAGATGTGCAAAAGATTTGACAGCAATAGAAACAGATGATGGAAATGTGTTATTATACAACGCTTATATAGGAGAAGGAGAAAAAATATTATATCCAAATGATGAAAAAGCCTTAGGTTCAGAGGATATAGGAAAAGGATTCTTGTTTGATATTTCAAGTAAAATACCAGAACCACATTTAAGAAGGTCTACAGGTGTGAAAGATGCTGCAAAGGGTTTGGTAATAAATCCAGATGAGGTTTCATTCATAGATTTCATAGATTTTGGTTCTCGTGGTGGTGAAGGTGCATTAGAAATTAAAAATAAGTAAATATTATGGATATAAGAGGTTTTATTCTACCTAAAGAAGGAGAACTATTTTCTTCTTGTCAAGATAGATTTTGTGTCAATTCAGACACAAAATCTATCGCTATATCCGATGGAACAACATCGGGAGGTTTATATCAAGGTCTATGGGCAGACTTATTAGTCAATAATTTTACGAAAAAAGAAAGTTGGGATGCAGAAACTATCAAAGGTATAACTATAGATTGGAGGCAAAAGGTCTTAGATAAGTTAGAATACCGTAAAAAGGAAAATGACCCCTATGTAGATTATGCAGAAGAATTATTTTATACGGGAGGTAGTTATGGTTATGGTTATGCAACTTTTTGTGGAGTAAAATTTTTGAAAAATAATAAAATAGAATGTTATGTTATAGGAGATTCTTGCTTATTTGTGATAGGCAAAGATTATACAATCAAGAATATTTATCCACAAAGCATAGAAAAAAAAGGTTTTGGTAATAGACCAGACTTGCTTATAAGTAATAAAGAAAATGTTTTTCGTGGTGAAATGCAAAAAATACAAAGTACTATAGAAGTGGGAGATAGAGTACTTCTTGTTACAGATGCATTGGCGGAATTTATATGGAAAAATAGAGATAAAATAGATATTATAAAAGAGGTCTTGAAAATAAATAGCCATAAAAAATTTTCTCAATTTGTGAATAGGTATAGAGCAGATAAGACTTTGCATATAGACGATACTACTTTAGTTATTATCAATAATATAGCAAAACAAGATGTTAAGGAATGTTTTATAGATAATATAGATGATTTCATAGATTTTGAAACTAAAATAGGTGGCACTATAGATTCATACGAGGAAATAAAGAATGAATGGAATGATATATATAAACAATTAAATATAGGAGTATAAACAAAATGTGGCCTAGTGTATCAGAATACGACAACGTTATGGAATATATGCCATATTCTTTAAAGGTAGATTATTTACAAGGAGGGCATCCTTTTTATAAAAAATCTCCTTGTGGAATAGACGATATAGTAGCATCATCAGGTGGGTGGTGCAGAGCATATAAATATGAAATGGATGGAAAATTATATACCATACGTTGTTGGTATAGTAATGTTAATACAAATTTGATTGACGATAGATTTTTAGATAGGTTCAAGTATTTGGATAATTATTTAAAAAGTGTAGGTTTACCATATTTCACAGATTTAAATTTTCATAAAAATGGTATAGAAGTCAAAGGAGAATTGTATCCAATCTTGGTTTTAAATTGGGTAGATGGAGTATCATTAAAAACTTACATAGAAACACATAAAAATGCAGAAGAAATAGAAGAATTATCAGTAAATTTTGCAAAAATGGTGGCAGATTTGCATAAGTTTCATATTTCGCATGGAGATTTACAACATGATAATATTTTAGTGAAACAAAATGGAGAACTTTGTTTGATAGATTATGATTCTATTTATATTCCAGATTTTGAAGGAGAAAAAGAGATTGTTCATGGACTTCCTACATATCAGCACAAATCCAGATTTACTAATGAATATTTATCAGAAAAATCTGATTATTTTTCAGAATTAGTAATATACTTAACTTTACAGGCTCTTAAATATGATACCTCACTGTATAATAGATTTACAGATGATTGTTTGATATTTACACAGGAGGATTTACAAACAGGTGACACTCCAATCTTTGATGAATTGAGGAGATTTAAGAATTTAAAACCAATGGTGGACACTTTAATAATTTATAAAAAGTGAAATGATAGGGGATTTAAAACCATTGGAAGAAGTTTTAAAAGATCCATTGGAAGATGTGATAAAAAGACTACAGCAATTACCAACTTCTGATAATACAGTAAATAATAATAAAACAAAAACTTTAACCGATAATGATATAGAAGATTTAATAACTAATCTGAATAAAAAACCTTCTACTCAGATACATACCAATATAACAGTTCCTACAGATGAAGAGTTAGATGATTATATTAACAAGCTAAAAATATGAGTATAGGTGATATAGAGAATGCAATTTTAGCTGGGTGTATAAGTGATAAGTCCATAAATAAAGACTGTTTTGAAAAAACATCTATGGGTGAACTTATGTTGTCGGCTGGAAATTTTGCTGTTGTGTTTAAATATAGAAAAAATGGTGTATTATACTCTTTTAGATGTTGGTATAAAGAAAGTGGATATGTGGAGAATCTATGTTCAAGGTGGAATATTATTTCTAATGTATTGAAATCATTTTCTGTAGACTATTTATCTAAATATAATTATGATAGATATGGTATAGTAATCAATACTGAAAAACATCCTGTTTTGACAACTGAATGGATTGCGGGAGATAATTTGTTGAAATATGTGTACAACAATTCTTTTTCAAAAAATTCATTGTTACGGTTGTCAGAACATTTTTTAAATATTTGCAAAGATATGTATAACAAGAAAATTGCACATGGGGATTTACAACATGGCAATATTCTTGTTGAACATACAGGTAAGATACATTTTATTGATTATGATTCTTTTTATTCTCCTGCATTAGATGGATATGAAGATATAGTGCATGGATTACCATTCTACCAACACCCTGCTCGTTTTAGAAATAAGTATTCAAATGAAAAATTAGATTATTTTTCTGAATTGATAATATACTTAGGAATATTGGTTATTTCGGAAAAACCAGAATTTGCTAAAACGTATCATTTAGATTCTAAGGATACTGAGAGTTTTTTATTTACAGTAAAAGATTTTTCAGACCTAAAAAATTCTAAAATTTATAATGATATAAAGTCATTAAATAATGAATCTTTGAATAAACTTTTATCTATTTTAGATTTATACTTACAGAAAAAAGATATAAATGAATTAGAACCATTTTGGACGTTAATTGAAAGACAATCCCCTTCAAAGTTTCACAATATAGTAGAGAAGAGTAATACTAATAGATATTGCATTCATTGTGGACACAAGCTGACAGAAACAGAGAAGAATTATTGCGACCAATGTGATTACTACCAATACTAAAAAAATGAAAAAAAGTTATGAGTGATAATTATAAATATGGAACAAAACTTTTAAATGAGTGGATGGTTGATATAATAGGAGCTCTCATTCCGGGATTTCTATTTATTATCACTATAATAATTAGTCTAATCATTCCATTGTTGTTTAATGGATTTTCAAAGGAAACTATAAATATAAAACTAACAGATGCTTTTTGGTGGTTTTTATTGATAGTTTCTCTTATACTTTCCTATGTAATTGGACATATTTTTTATCGTTCAGATATAAAAGTTCCAGACACAAAATGTTTAGAAAAACAGACAAAAGAAAATATAGTCAAAATTACTATAGATAGGTTAAATAAAGGAGAAGATATCAAAAATCTAATATTAGAAGAATTATTTCTTTTACAAGAATATGAATATTATGACAAAGTAAAAGAAAGGGTAGGTTATTCTTTAATATCTATAATAGATAATATAGTTTTTGACAAAACAATTTCGTTAACTAAAAAAAATGATATTCTAAATTTTTATAGAAGAGAACTTAACAAAGATTTGCTTTTTTCTTTTGAAGATAAACCTTCAGAAGAAAAAGAACTTATTATTTATTATTGTGTTCTCAAGAGTCAAACTAAATTAGGCTGTTCCTCTCCACAGTATAGTGAATTTCCTTACGAATGTTATAAAAAATTTCTAAAAAGAAGACATGAAGATGACTTAATGACAAAAGATATAGAATGGAATACCGATGGTAGTAGAACAAAAAATAAAATAAATAAAATCAAATTAGATGTTCAGCTATTTGCACCAGAATCTTATCCGATAATAAATAAAAATGAATCTCAGATAAGAATGTCATCTTCAACATATCATATAACAAATCCATTGATTTTTATAACTATAATTTCTTTTTTTATTATTTTATCTGTAACATATACAGATTTTAAGACAGAACAAGAGTATTGCTATTTAATGTTTTTTAGACACCATTTAACTATACTTTGTCCAATATTAATGTTGTTTTTGATTCTCTATATAAAAAGATGTGTAATTAAATATATTCATTATCAAAGAGTAAGGGAAATACATTATTTATTGTCAATATATAACCAATATACAGATATAATAGAAGCAAGAAAAAAATATGAAATAAATAAATTAAAATTATGACTAAGATTTGTGAAAATTGTGGAGCGAAAAATAGAGACGAGGCTCGTTTTTGTGGTAATTGTGGTAGTGAATTAGATACTACATTACCATATAGTTTAAGACATCCTGAAATGAACTTGATGTCTTATGAAAATTATGAAGATAAAGGGTATTCATTTCCAAAATCACTATTTAAATCAATTACTCCCGATTATTGCGAAAATCCTGGTGGATATGGGAAGAAACACCTATGGTTTGTGAAAGATGGTAAAGTCGGTATTTTCTATGTACATCAAAAAAATAGTTGGTTTATTGTGGACGAATATATAGTGATTAAGGCAGAATGGGATAAAATAGAAAAATATCCTGAATATTATAAGTGTTATAAAGACGGTAAAGTTGTTTACCTTAATTTAAGAGGGAAAGAAATGAAATAAATAAAAAATAAACTTTCTTGAACTATGACTAAGATTTGTAAAAAGTGTAAAGCAGAAAACAGAGATGAGGCTCGTTTTTGTGGCACATGTGGTACATCATTAGAAGACTATTCTAATACATTTACTTTAGATAAGTTTAAAGATATAGACCTTATTCCTATATCTCAATTTAATGTAGAAAAATCTGTAAAGAAAGATGAGATAAAAATACGTGTTTTTCAAATATTGTTTATTGTAGCATCTATTATTGTAGGATTGTATTGGTATAATGGTAAACCGAGCGAACCCAAAGAACCGAAGTATAAAGAATATCCAGACAGAGAAAATTATTCTTCAGATTATTCATATGATAGAGCTATAAAAGAGTATGAACGATATGAGGAAGCACTGCAAACATATCCAAAAAGACAGGAAAATTATGAAACACTTTATTTACCAAGTTGGAAAAAAAAAGGTTTTTACGGAACTATAATAATTATCGTTGTGATACTTATTGGAGTTTATATAGATAAACGTATTTCTATTAGTATTATTGAATCCGAATATAAAACTCAAGTAAATCTCATTAAAACAGCCTTAAAGGATGTTGATTATATAGAGAAATCAACAATTGATTCTATGTATAGGAGATTTATACATACAAGAAAAATGGGACTTTTAAATTTTAGGGATACAAATCATTTAAAGGTTATACCTGCAGAATATGATATGATAATAAAATACGGGAACTTTTTTGAAACTATAAACCAACACTATTATGGTATGGTTAGAAAATCAGATTTTAAAACTATACTAAATTGTGAGTGGGATAAGATAGAGAAAACGGACAAGTATTTTGTTTGTTATCGTGGAGATGGAAAAGTTTATTTTGATTTTGAAGGAAAAAAATTACAGTAAAGTATGACTAAGTATTGTAAAAATTGTGGAGCAAAAAATAGAGATGAGGCTTGTTTTTGTGGAAATTGTGGTAAGAAACTAAGAATGAAGCCTGAGACAAAAAAGAAAATAGGGTTAATAGGTCTATGTTTGTTGTTTTTTATTCTTTTTGTTTGTTCAACTATTTATATTGACAACATTGAAGATAGGAATTATTATTTAGAAGCAAAGATAGAAAGAATGGAGGAAGAGCATACTGCAAATTCAGATACAGATGGCATTTATTACTATAATGAATTATTTAAAATCTGTCCATTCATTGTTACTGCTGATATAAAACTTGTAAATAATAACAATGAAACAAACACATGGTCACATAATTTACAACCACAAATAGAATATTATTGCTTTAAAGGTGGTAATTTTTACATAGGTATACAATTGGTAGCTCCCAACGGAAAAATTTTGATAGACAACGGCGAGTATTATAACATAGATTTTGAGAAAGGAGAGAAAGATATATTAACCCTGCCACCTTTCCATAATTATGTAGATGATGAAGAAATTTATTCTGGAACATATACCATTAGAGTTTGGTGTAATGGAGTGCTTTTAAAAACTAAGAAAGTTACAATTATTAAAATATAGATTTTTATGTCTTGGCAAGATTTAACAGAAAGAGAGAAAGCATTGGATAGGGCAATAGAACAATGTGGAATAAGGTTGGATTTGTCCGAAAAATGCGAAAACAAAGTTATGCAACTTATAGGTGCAAGAGAAGAAGAACGTTTGTTTATTAGAGAGTGTATAGCCTTACGTATTAGTATGCAACAGCTATTGGATAAGACCGATAATTTTATAGACGAAACTGAAAGGATGCTTGATAGTTTTAAGAAAGATAATGAACGTTGGAAATCTTTAGGAAGAAAATTAGGTTTTAATTTTTAGCAGAGTTTTGTTTGAAGGAACTAAAAAGTAAGAAACAGTCTTCGGTTTTAACAACTGAAGACTGTTTCTTTGTATTTGAATAAAATGTTGTTGTTTAAAATCTATAACTTGCACCTGCAAGGATAGTAAATTGATAAACAGGATAATTATAAAAAGCCATATACTGTTGAAATCCTATGTTTTCAAGGTTAAGGAATATACTCCAATTCTCAGTATATTGGTATGTTGCATAAAGATTAACATCTACCATTGCTTTTATATCTTTCTCTTTGCCAATAGAATTTGGTGCAAAACTTTTTACAAGTGCTTTAGTCTTTGTTTTGAAAGTAGGGGCAAGGGTTACGTTAAGTTTATCTTTATAATTGTATGACAACTTACTTAGAAGTGTAAATGCAGGATTATACCATGCTGCATAGTTATCATCTCTATCTAATTTCTGATAAGTAGCAGAGATATTCGCTACAAAAGAGTTGCCTATAGTTACTTTTGTTTCAAGTGTAGCATAATATCTTTTTGCATTGTCATAAACAATACCCGTAGCAAAAGGAAAATCACTGTAATTGATATAAAAACCTTGATTTCTTAGAGAGGAAAGACCTCCTTCTAAACTTAGGTTAAAAGAACGTGAAACATTAAGAAACGCTTTTGCAAAGAAACTTGTTTTGGACATATCTTCAAGTCTGCTGTTTGCAAGAATGAATGGGTTATCCAAACTTGTTTGGTGCAAAGTAGGTGCTATAGATTCAGATTTTAAACCTCCGTAAAGACTAAGTAGTTGTTGTATAAGTTCAAAACTAATAGTTGCAGTAGGCAGTGTTTGTATAGATTTATGACCATCTATAGAAGGTACAATACCTAAAGATGCGAAGATATGGAACTTGTTGTAGTCAAAAATAAAGTAAGGAGAGAAGTTAAATAAAGCATAGTTGTTTTTGAAAGAGTTTCCCATAAAATCTACAAACTGAGAAGGTATTTCAAATTTTCCATTATATTTGAAAAAATGATGTTTATAGTCAAAGGTCAATCCAAGAATTTCATTGCTTGCATTAGAGAAAAGATTTAAATCCTTATAAGCATCTAACAAGAAATGAAGGTCTAACTCTCTTGCTCCTTTGTTGTTTTTGGTGTAGTTGAAGTTGAACTTTGCGTTATGCTGTAAAGAGTTATCTCTCTCCAATTTGTCATAGCCTATATCAAAACCTAAATTGTGGAATGAGTTTCTGTAGTATTTCTTTTCCACGTCTTCCAAAGTATATTTTTCACCATAAAGATAATGACGTGAATAGTTGTAATATGCTTTTGAATAAACACTATAGGAATTAAATATACGTTTTCCCCACAAAGAAATATCATCATTGGTGAAAGCATTATGACCATAATTCTTTTGTCCCGCAATAGCACTACGTGAATAAAAGTCTGCACCATACAAAAGTTTTCTATCTCTTAGGGAAGTGTAAGATGCTTGCAACAAAGGTACAAATCCATTTGCCAACTCTTTACCACCATAGGAAAACCCAAGACCTCCTTTTAGGTGAATGTTGTACAGTGTGGCTGTAGGCTCACCTTTGACAGTTGCAGCTTTTATAGTATCAAAAGTAAGAGAGGTTTTGTATCCACGCTTTATTCTATCAAAAGAGAAATCTACCTGTGTAAATGAAGTATCAAAGATAGTAGGATTCTCGTTTATCTTATTAGCGTCATTTACCATGGGGTCAAAAGACACATTCACAGTAACGTTTTCATTATATTCATCTTGTGTCTGTGCGTTTAGCATAAACACACTAAGGGTTAAACAAGATAAAGCTATTATTTTTCTATATGTTTTCATAGTTCTTATTTATTGTCTTCTATTATTACTTCATCTACAGAGTTTTGTTGTTCTTGTAGTTTTTCTTCATTCTTTTCGTTCTCTTGTATCTGTTTGTTTTCAAGAGCATCCAACTTATCTTTTGCTTCTTTCAAAACAGAAGAATCTCCATCATAGTTCTCTATTATGGATTTCAAAGTCTGTTTTGCTTGGAAGTCGTTTCCTTTCTGCACAAATATATCAGACCAAAGTATAAAGGCTTTTGCAAGGTAGAAATCATCAGCTCCGTTTTTCGCCATCTGCCTTATAGTTTTCTCACTCTTATCTAAATTACCTTTAGAATAGTCAAGCAAAGCCAAAGTATATTGTGCTTGAGAAGCATATCTATTGTTAGTGGAAGAGGAAAGAATATTAAAGTATTCTTCTCCTTTTTCTGTGTTACCTGTTTCCAAATAAGAGTTTGCCAAAACAAAGTTTGTTCTATCTTTTGTTTCAGAATCTATGTTCTCTATCTTTAATATACTTTCGGCAGTGTTTATAGCCTTAGAATAATCTTCTGTTTCATAATAAGCATTCATAAGACCTACTTTTGCCTTGTTTCTATTTGTAGCAGTGGAAGCAATATTGTCAAGTTTAGAATAAAGGATTATGGCTTTTTGATTATCCTTTCCTTCGTATATTTTCGCTGCATTAAGAGTTGCTTTCTCTATATACTGTCCGTTTTGTCTTTCAGATACTTTGTAATAATAAGAAGCAGCCTGCATAGTATCTTGTAATCTCATAAGACAATCAGCCAAATAGTATTCGGATTTTTCAGAATATTTGCCGTTAGGGAATTTTGCCAAATAGGATTTAAAGTTAGGTTCAGCTTCTTTGTACTTTTCTTCCATGTATTTATTTTCTGCACTTTGATAAAGCATATCTTCTTGCTCACTCTTGCTGACTTTTACGTTTCCTACTTTGTTTGCGTATGTAAGATATTCATCAGGTGTTCCTTTGTCTATGTATATGTTTTTTATAGTAGAAAGAGCGGCTTTTGCTTGTGGAGTATTAGGATATTCTTTCACAACTTTATCCAATGTATTCAATGCAGCATCGTACTGTTCTGCTTGATACTGAAGCATTCCTATTCTTCCCAAACAATCTACTCTGTATGCAGAGTTCGGATATTTATTTACAACTTGTTTGTATATATCTAAAGCCTTGTTGTTTTCATTTAAAGCCAAATAAGTATTTGCAAGTTCATAAGTCATTGCAGAGATATATGTACTATTTGGATAGTTCTTTATTCCACTTTGTAGAGTGTTGGCTTTCTCTTTTTGATTGCCTGCTGCACCATTTGCCATCGCTTTTTGATAAGTAGCATAGTCTGCATTGGAACTTCCTGTTGCAATGAATTCATTATAAGATTTTACAGCAGCATCATAATTCTTAAGCATATAATGACAATCTGCCAAACGAATGCTTGCATCTGTTTTTATGTTTGCTGAAATATTGCTTGCTTTTGTTTTCTCAAAATAATCTTTGGCTTGAGCATATTTTTTCTGTTTGAAAAGATTGTAACCCATAAGATAGTCTGCACTTGCTCTATATTCGTTTTTGTCGCTGTTTGGTACGGTATAATAAGAGTTAAGTGTCTGTATGCTTTGTTTATATGAGTCTGTCCTATAATATGCCTCTGCTTTTATGTATTTAGAAGAAGCAAGTATGTTATCTGTTGCAGAACTTACGTTGTTATCTATTTTGTTCAACGTTGTTATACAGTCAGAATATTCGCCCTTGTTAAATAATTCTATACCTCTATTAAGACAAGTTTTGACGTATATTTTGTTCATTTGGGCGTTTCTGTTTTTCATATTATCCATTTGCTCCAAAGCGGCAGCATAATTATGAGATTTTTCATACAACTGAGTTAAACACATTCTCGCTTCATTGACTTTTGGCGATTCTTGGTCTTTTTTGTTCTTCTTTTGATTGTTTTTTATGTATTCATTTAGAGTTTTTATTAGTTGTTCATTGTATGGAGAAGGCAGACTTATGCTTAGTTTTGCGTAAGAGAATAAAGCATCTTCTTGTATCTCTTTGTCAAAATTCATTTCGCTTGCTCCCTTGTATGCAGTGAAAGCAGAAACAGTGTCTTTTTGTTCTAAATAACAGTAACCCAAAGAATACAGAGAGTTTTGTGCCATATTGTCGTTTTCATTTGAAGCATTTTTTAGATAAGGTATTGCTTCGGTGTATCGTCCTGTTTCCATAAGACAATATCCCATAAGATAATTATCCTCTCGGTTTATACCGTTGTTTGATTCTATGGATTTCTGTATATAAGGTATAGCATCGTCATATTTTTTCATCTTGTAGTATGCATCTGCTATCATACGATTAAGTTCAGTAGCACGTTTGGAGTTTGCCGAATTCTTACTTAAAGACGGTGCCATTTCCAAAAGTTTTTCATAATCTTCTTCAAAATAGTATATCTGTGCTATATAATAAGGTACAACCTTAGAAAAGTTTCTGTCTTTTTTCAAAGCCTCAAACTCATTTAAAGCCAACTTATACTGTCCTTCACTGTACAGAATATGACCGTAATAATACTTAGCCACAGGTGAATATTTACTGTCCTTATCTTTCACTTTTGCGAAAGATATTTTGGCTTTATCGTTCATATTCTGCAAAAAATAGCAGTAACCCAACTTATAATTATACTCATCTTTTTCTGTAGAACTCAAAGCCAAAGTGTCCATATTTTGATATGTGTTCAAAGCCTTTAGAAACTCTGCTTTCTGCATATACCAATTGGCTATGTAAAAGTCTGCTCTGTTGTACTTATCTCCGTATGGGAACAGTGTTTTATATTCCTTGAATAGAATATCTACATCGTTGTTCATAAGATAGTATGCACAAAGAGCCTTGTTGAAAAATATCTCCGAAGCCTCCATAGATGTTTCTTTGCTCACCTTTTTTACGGCTATATCTTTGTAACTATCAGACAAATCCGCATAAAGCCTATAAGCATCGGAATAATTCTTTTGATTGAAATGTTCTTGTGCAAGTTTTACTTTGTTGTTCCAATCTTGCAAAATAAATGTTTTTTGAGCAAATATGTTAGAATTGGAACATATAAAAACCAATCCTAAACATACAAACATTAAACTCAAAATGCTCTTTCTCATAATTAGTTTTAAAGATTATTGTTAAAGGTTTATACTTTCTTTTCTTAGCATAATACAAATTTATGCAACGCAAAAGTAATATATTTTTTTGTAATAATGCCACATCTCCCTGAAAATACACACAATAAAAGCAGAGAAATTTTCTCTGCTATAAAAATAAAAAGGAAATTTTTTAATTATTATTTTCTTTCTTGCTCTTCTAATTCTTGCTTTAGTAATTTGATTTCATTTGAATAAATATCCTTTTCTTCTTCAGAAAGAATAATATCACCTATATATAGAATCTTTTCATAGAAAGATATCGCCTGTTCATATTGACCTAATTTTGATAAACATAACGCTATTGCATAATAACTGCGTATTAAAGACATTTTGTTATCATAATTTATAGAATCTTTAATCTGTAAACTATAAGAAAAGTATTTTAAAGCTTCTTCATAATTATTACTACTAATCAATAAGTTTCCAATATTATTCAATGTTTTTGCATACTGAGAGTTATATACTCCTATAGTATTTTCATAAATTTTGAGTGCAGTGTTGTAAAAATAACTTGCTTGATAAAAAGAATATTCATCTTTGTTTGTGTCATACACATCATTCCAACATTGTGCAACTTCATTATATATTGTCGCAACATCACTATTGTTTTCTGTTTTATAAAAGTTACGGGCAGTATTTAAAGCCTTTTTTAAATATGTAATACTTTCTACAAGTGTATCTTCGCAACGCCCCTCTTTTTCATAAAGCAGTCTATAGTATCTACCTATGTTATAATACTGCAAAATTAGTAAACTATCACTTTCTCCAAATATATCTTCTGTTACATGAATAATTTTTTTTGTATAATTTATAGCGTTGCGATGGTCTTCCCTATTTGCATATAATTCAGATAATACAGACCATTCCATATCAATTTTTTTAGAACTTTGTAAATATAAATTTTGATAATGCTCAGCAGAGTCAAAATATTCAAAAGAACTATAAGTTCTTGATAATAGTCTATATAAATCTCTGAGATTTTTAAAGTCGTAATTGTTTTCGTATTCTAAATTTGTTATAGTGTTATATCTATTTCTGATGATATTTATTGCTTTTTTATATGTATCTACTGAATTTTGAAAATTATCGGATAGTCTATAATAAAAACCAAGTTCTTTGTATGAATTTATATTTTCAGGTTCTTGTTCTAATTTTATTTCCATATAATATAGAACACTATCATTTTGGTATATTGATTTAAAATATTCTATTTTTATATCACATTCTCTTATAATAGTTTGTTTTGTTTGTTCTACTTCTTTTTGTAATCGTAAGTTTTCTTTAGAACGTGTTTTCAAATCTGGCTTTTGATTTATCAGTCTTACTGCTTCTGCAAAATCTCCCTCTTCGTATGCGTTTGCTATTTTTTCGTCTAATTCATCTGTTATAGTCTTATAGTCCAAATAAACAAGTCGTTTAACTAAATCTGGTAAGTCTTTTAGTTGTTGCTCATAACTTGTATTCAACTGCTCTAATTCAGAATATCTTCCCTCCAATTCTTTTTGTTTCTTTTCATACTCTTGTTTTAATGTTTTTCTAAGTTTTTCCATCAAAGATTTAGTTTGCTTTTCTTCATCTGCTTTTGATATAAGAATTATATCTTTAGGAGAAAGGGTATAGGTTTGAAATCTATACAAATCCTTTTCATCTACAAGGTTATACCCATCAAGTTTTACAGAAGTTATAGTATAACCTTTTTTGTTGTTAATAGTTTTTACAGGTATTTCATAGTACCCTCCCTTAACGGATTTTATATTGTTAGCGTTTTCTTTTGTGGATATGGAAACGCCTTTTATATATGTTGCAGGTTTGTTGCTCTTGTGAATTGTGCGAACATATCCTGTTTGTTTCTGTGCAGAAACAGAGATAGTTACTAATGATATTAAAAAGTATAAAGCAAATTTTTTCATCCTCTTATTTTATTTGTTTGAATTGTCCAATGGTGTTATATGTTGCTTGTACGGAGTTAGGAATGGAACAGCCTACTTTCTTTAGTTGGTACAGCGTTTTCTGTTTTTCTATTGGTATAATACAGTTCAGAATACCATCTTCGTTTGTCTGAAACTCCATATCATCTATATAAACTGTTGTATTTTTTAGCAGTTTTCCGCTTGTGAAATCCTCAAGTTCCAAATAAAAATAGCCATATACGCTATCGTTACGTTGTATGTTTATAATATTGTTTTCTTTTAAAACAATAGTTTCTTCTGTTGAGAGATAATCATTTTCTTTATACGAATTCTCTGTTGTAGAGAAAGTTACCCTGACTTTTTTACTTAGAAATTTTGCAGGGATATTATGAAATATTGCTTCATCTTTAAGAGATTTTATTATGGTATCTTTTTTCTCATTTTCAAGGTAAAGCGTTATACGTCCATCTTTTAAAGGTGGTAAGTTTTTGTTGTGAAAAGATGTTTCATTTAAAGAAAATGATACTGTTTTAGGTTGATTTTTAACAGAAATATAACCAATCAAAAAGCCCATGGCAAAACATATAAACAAAGTATAAAACATTTTTTGCCTATTTCTTCGTTTTTCTCTTTGCCAAAGTTCATCAAAAGCCAAAGAGTGCATCTTTGCAATAACTTTTATTGCAGCTTTTTCCTTTTTTATCCACCTACTGCCTTTACCTTCTTCGTTTATGTTGGCACCTAATATCTCTCTGCTTTTTCCGTCTTCATCTTTCTGAGGAAAATACTTTTTTATGACAGGGTGAAGACAATCTTTTTCATCGTTGTTGTAAGGTATACCGTCTATGATAAAAGGTATTATACTATCTTTTCTTCCTAATGAAATAAAGTATTCTATCTCTGCACCAACCCAAGTAGATTTTGCAGAATTAGGCGAACAGATTACAATCAAAAATTTTGAATTTCTTAAATTTTCTTGCAATTCTGGGGTAAGTTCACCAATTCCTAAATCTGTCTTATCTCTAAAGCATGGTTTTAGTTTTCTGTGTAAATCTTTGTTTTTCTTGTAAATAGCAGTTGGAAGACTATAAGATTCTATTTTGTTTTGTAACCATTTAGCCCACTTTTCGTCTGCCCATCTATAAGAAATAAAAGCAAAATGTTTATATTTTGTATAATTTGTAGAACTTTTCTGCATAAAATTGTTAAATTTTACTTAAAATTTTTATTATTTTGCAAAGATATGAATATTTTTTAAGAAATGGAAATAAAATTATATTTCTCTTTAATAAAATAAAGTTTTGGAGTTCTATCTCTTTGTTTTAAATTTGTAGAACTTGATTCTAATTTCACGAAACTTTGTTTTAATTTTCTAAAACAAAGAGATAGAATTCTAAAACAAAGTTCTACAAAATTAGAACAAAGAGATAGAAAATTAAAACAAAGTTTCGTGAGAGTGAAGCAAAGTTTTATTTTCTTAAAGTTGAGGTAAGATTATGGGAGGGTAGGGGAGAGGGGATTATGATTTAGACTTTCAATAATTTTCTACAAGGTTTTCTTTTTTGAATTTTAAGAGTAGTTTTTTTATAATTTTATAAAGAGTTTATGGGAGAAGTATTGTTGTTTTCAAAATATTGCCATAGAGCATCGTTTGGAACAGGTGCTGAAATCTCTATTTGCATTTTGCTAACAGGGTGAATGAAAGACAGGTGGCGAGCGTGCAAAGATATAGATGCTATCTTGTTACTTCTTCCGAAACCGTATTTTAAATCTCCTTTTATAGGGCAACCAATATGAGCAAGTTGCAATCTTATTTGGTGGTGTCTTCCTGTTTTTAGGTTTATCTCTAAAAGAGTGTAGTAGTCGCTTTGTCCAATAACTTTATATGAGAGTTCAGCATAAAGACCGTTATTTACATCTTTAGTAATATAGGATTTGTTGTTTTTTTCGTTGCGGATTATGAAATTTTTAAGAGTATCTTCCTCCTTGTTTGGACGGTTGCGAGTAATAGCCCAATAAGTTTTATGTATCTGATGATTTTTTATCATTTCATTCATTCTACTTAGAGCCTTACTTGTTTTTGCAAAAATGACAGCACCGCTAACGGGACGGTCTAACCTATGTACCACTCCACAGAAAACGTTGCCTGATTTATTATATTTTTCTTTCAAATATTTTTTTACCAAATCTTCCAACGATATATCTCCCGTTTTATCCGAATGAACTATTTGAGAACTTTGCTTGTTTATTATTATAATATGGTTGTCTTCGTAAAGGACTTGCGAAGATATATCATACAATTCTTTCTGCTTTTCAAATTGTACGACCTCTTTATGATTTGCTTTTGTATTGTGAGAGAATGTTTTCACACTACAAGATATTAAAGTGTTGCTATTATAGATTGTCCGCCCCTAACTTTATCCTCTATTTCTATATGTATTTCAGAATCTAAAGGAATGAATAAATCTACTCTGGAACCGAACTTTATGAAACCTAACTCTTCTCCTTGAGAAACTGTTTCACCCTCTTTTGCATAGCAGACAATACGTCTTGCCAACGCTCCCGCTATCTGACGTATAAGTATTTTCTTTCCGCTTTCATGTTCTATGCAAACAGATGTTCTTTCGTTTAAAGTAGAACTTTTAGGGTGGTTTGCTATAAGGTATTTACCATTATGATACTTGGTATATATTACTTTACCAGAAATAGGATAACGATTGACATGTACATTGTTTGGCGACATAAAAGTAGAGATTTGAATGCACTCTTTCTTTAATATTTCTGGTTCATAAACGTTTTCTACTACAACTATAGTTCCGTCTGCAGCAGAGATAACTTTGTTTGGGTTGGTAACAAGTTCTCTTTTCGGCATACGAAAGAAACGAACTATAACAAAACTTGTTGCCCATAGGCAAGCACCTGCTAACCACCAAACCCAAGTTTTTTCTTTTACAAATACTATAAACAGTACCGTAAGAACCAAAGCAAACAATATTGCTCCTATAGATATTTTGTGTCCTTCCTTGTGTATATACATAACAATATTTTATTATTAAATACTTGCTAAATTATAACCAAAAATTAGATAATAAAAGAATACTGCTACTAAAGCTAATAACATAGAATCAAATCTATCCAATATACCGCCGTGTCCCGGTAGTATATTTCCACTATCTTTTATTCCTAACTGACGTTTAAACATAGATTCTACCAAATCACCGTATGTTCCTATAACAGAAGTTATTATTGCAGTGATGATAAGATGTACAATAGGAACTTCTTCAGACAAATAACTGATGATTATAGCTGCAATAATAACAGAAAGAAAACCACCTATACTTCCTTCCCAAGTTTTTTTAGGAGAAATTCTTTCAAATAGTTTATGCTTTCCAAATTTCATTCCTGTAAGATAGGCAAAAGTATCATTGCACCAAACAAATATAAATATAGACATAAGAATAATAGGGTGAAAAGCCTGTCTAAGAAATACTGCCAAAGACAAAGGAATAACTATATATATGATACCCAAAAAAGTATAGGCAATATCGGTAAAAGGTTTTGCGTTTTTTCTGTATAGACTACGAATAAACATAAGAAAAAATAAAATTACAAGATATATAAGCATAATCGTAAGTACCTCATTATTTATTGCATGAAGAAAAATTGCAACATAATAACATACTGTAAATATGTAGCCTAAAATCTTATCGGGTAAAATATCTGTTGTCTTTTCTATGTTGTTGTAAAATTCATACAGACCTAAAGTAGCTATTACACCAAAATAAAATACACTAACCAAAGGTGGTAAATATACTGCTGCAATAACACTCAACACATAAATACTTCCGGTAATTCCTCTTTTAACTATAGTAGTCATAATCTAATATCTAAATTTTAAATATCCTTTTCTTTAATCTTCAACAAGAAACAAATAAAACTCTTTTACTTCCTCTGAAATAAGTTTGCCTGAACGTATGCTCAATACCCATTCTGGTGGAGTTTCTGAAAGCAAAGCCAAAACTTGTTTGTATGAAGCATAAATTTGAGAAGTCATGGCTATGATTATCATTATTTGAGGAAAGTTTGTAAGATGTGTACCTGCACCCTGTGTAGATGTTATTATTATGCTACCTGTTTTAGATACTATTCCCTGACACAATGATAAAGCAACCTTTGAATTTTCGTCTGTTAAAGATGTTTCTATTCCTTTTGCCCTTAAAAAAGATTGCAAGTTCTTGGAAAAAGAACTTATGTTTGTCCATTTTCTGTAAGAGATAAGATGTTTAAGGTCTGAAAACAGTTGTTCTTCACTTTCACAATAGAAATACTTTCCTCCTTCACTTGAAAGGTTTTCAGCAAACATTATAACAGGGTCATCGGTTGGAGGTGTGAATATCTCCTCTCCTTTCTCTGCTATGGATATTTGTCTATCGCTATCTACAAGAGCATCGCGAAGAAGCTTCATTATTTTCTCTCTTTCAGAATTTCGTGCCATGTTATTCTGGTTTTATTCCCTCAATATTATCGTCCCAAGGACGTTTGCCATATATCTTTTCTACATCTTCTCTAAATATAACTTCCTTGTCAATAAGTATCTGAGCCAATTGGTCTAACTTTTCTCTGTTTTCAGATAATAGTTCGCAAGCCTTTTTGTATGTATCTTCTATCATAGTATGTACTCTTTCGTCTATCAACTCTGCTGTTTTTTCAGAGAAAGGTTTTTGGAAAGAATATTCACTTTGACCAGATGAATCATAATAACTTAGGTTGCCTATCTCTTTATCCAAACCGTAATATGAAACCATAGCAGTAGCCATCTTTGTTGCACGTTCCAAATCGTTTAATGCACCTGTGGAAATCTCACCAAAGACAACCTGTTCTGACGCTCTACCTCCCAACAACGCCATTAACTCGTCCATCATTTGTTCTTTGGTGGTTATCTGTCTTTCTTCTGGAATATACCATGCAGCACCTAAAGCTTTGCCTCTTGGTACTATGGTTACTTTTAATAAAGGATTAGCATACTGTCTTAACCAAGAGATAGATGCATGCCCTGCTTCGTGGTAGGCAATACGTCTTTTCTCGTT
Organism: Bacteroidales bacterium; assembly: GCA_017469625.1. Taxonomy (GTDB): domain Bacteria; phylum Bacteroidota; class Bacteroidia; order Bacteroidales; family P3; genus Scybalousia_A. Next base: position 77,422 of record JAFUGA010000019.1, on the reverse strand, counting down.
TGGAGATATTATCTTACTCTTCTTTTCCAAACCTCCGACTATACGGTCTATAGCATCTAAGAAATCTTGTTTGCCTATAACTTCTTTTCCGTGTCTTGCAGCTATCAGAGCCGCTTCATTACAAATATTTGCTATATCTGCACCAGAGAAACCTGGTGTTTGCTTTGCAAGGAATTCTATACTTACCTCTTCACTGTTGAACTTCAGATTTTTCATATGAACTTTGAAAATCTCTTCTCTTTCTTTTACCTCTGGAAGTTCTACATATATCTGTCTATCAAAACGTCCTGCCCTCATAAGTGCAGGGTCTAATATCTCGGCTCTATTTGTTGCAGCCAAAATGATAACTCCTGCATTTGAACCAAAGCCGTCCATTTCTGTTAGTAATTGATTTAGAGTATTCTCTCTTTCATCGTTTGCACCACTAACAATATTCTTTCCTCTGGCTCTTCCTATTGCGTCTATCTCATCTATAAATATAATACAAGGTGATTTACTCTTTGCATTTTGGAATAAATCTCTTACTCTACTTGCCCCTACTCCGACAAACATTTCTGTAAAATCGCTTCCACTCATAGAGAAGAATGGTACTTTTGCTTCACCTGCAACAGCCTTTGCCAACAATGTTTTTCCTGTTCCTGGAGGACCAACAAGCAAAGCTCCTTTTGGTATCTTGCCTCCAAGTTTTGTATATTTGTTAGGATTTTTTAGAAAATCTACTATCTCCATTACCTCTACCTTTGCTTCAGCCAAGCCGGCTACATCTGCAAAAGTAACCTTAGTATTTTTGTCTTTGTCGTACAGTTTGGCCCTACTCTTTCCTACAGAAAAGATTCCACTACCAAAACCACTGCCTCCGACTCTTGAACCCATAAGTCTGAAAAACAATATCCAAATAAGCACTAAACCAACTGTGGAAATAATAAATCCCATATTATCATTCCAAAAAGTACTACGTTCATCTGCTATAGTGTTTATACGATTGGCTGCTATGATTTTTTGTTTTTCTATTTCTGAAAGGTCTTTACCGGTGGTATCTTTAGCATTCCATTGGTTTTGTATAGTGTTTAACTGTTCTCTAAAGTCTTCAAAATCTACAAATTTATAAGTATAAAAAGCGTTTAGTTTATCCAAAGAAGTGTTGTTATTACTCCAAACTCCTCCATCATCTTTATACAAATCGTTGTACATAGAATCTTTATCCAAACGCAAAGCATCGGACTTTATAACTACTTCTGCAAATTTTCTATTAACAACTCGTATTTCTTGGTAGTCTTTGTTGTAGATTACCTTTTGAAGTTTCTCCCATGTTACTTCTTTTGTAACATCTGATTTATTATTATTGTTTTTTCCAAAAGATAAATAGATAATAATTCCCAATATTATAACATACAACCAATAAATATTAAAATATCGTTTATTACCTTTATTATTGCCAACTGTGTTTTTATTGTCTTTCTGTGTTGCCATCTTAGTTTTAGTATATGTTTATATATTCTTAATTAACGTCGTCATAATGAGTTTGTTTAACGTCCGTCCACATACTCTCTATATTGTAAAACTCTTTTGTTTCTTTAAGGAAAATATGTATTATAACGTCAAAATAATCCAATAGTATCCATTCGCAATTTCTCAAGCCCTCTCTTTTGTATGGCTTTAGGTTCATAATATTCCTTACGTCCTCTTCTATTTTCTCTGCTAAAGCGTCTGCATGCGAAGGAGAATTTGCAGTACATATTACATAATAGTCAAATAATGACCCTTTTACACCGTCAAAATCTATAAGAGTAATATCTTTCCCTATTTTATCTTGAATAGCCTTTATAGCTACTTCGGTAAGTTTCTTTGCCAATTTTTTATCTTTAGTCATATCTCTTCTAAATAATGCTTTATAAATACAGTTTGCAAATATAACAAAAAAAAATGACACACAAGAAAAATAAAACGTTGTTTTAAAATTTTTAAATCAAACTTCATTTTTACCTTTTCAAAAAAGAATTTTACCAAACAAAGAACTAATTTTAAAAATACCCTCCTTGTTACCAAAATACCCAATATTTTTTTACTAAAACGAAGAGTGGTAAAAATCTTATGAAGAAAGGCGAAAAACAAAAACAAATTTGACAGAGAAAAATTCTAAGATGATTGTATGCTGAATTCACATTAAAGTTATTATCTTTGCAAAAAAAAGAGAGGTATAAAATTATATGCGACAATATCTTGATTTATTGGATTATGTTCTTACAAACGGAACAGAGAAGCAAGACAGAACAGGCACAGGTACTGTAAGTGTTTTTGGTTATCAAATGAGATTTGATTTAGGAAAAGGATTTCCTCTTTTGACAACAAAGAAACTACACACAAGAAGTATAATTCACGAATTGCTTTGGTTTTTAAAAGGAGATACAAATATAAAATATCTTCACGATAATAAAGTAAGCATTTGGGACGAGTGGGCAAACGAAAACGGAGATTTAGGTCCGATATATGGTCATCAATGGAGACATTGGGATTATAAAGAAGGGTTTGTAGACCAAATAACAAACGTAATAGAAAGCATAAAAAACAATCCAGATAGTCGTAGATTGATAGTTTCTGCTTGGAATGTACCAGAAATAGATAAGATGGCGTTACCTCCTTGTCATGTTATGTTTCAGTTTTATGTAGCAAACAATAAACTTTCTTTGCAATTGTATCAAAGAAGTGCAGATATATTCTTAGGAGTTCCTTTCAACATAGCATCTTATAGTATTCTGCTTGCTATGGTAGCACAAGTTACAGGTTTGGAATGTGGAGATTTTGTTCACAGTTTTGGAGATGCACACATATATAGCAATCATATAGAGCAGGCAAAACTACAACTAACAAGAGAACCTTATCCTCTACCAACATTAAGGTTAAACCCTGATGTGAAAAATATTTTTGATTTCAAATACGAAGATATTATCATAGAGAATTATCAATCTCACCCACACATAAAAGCAGAAGTAGCAGTATAATGAACACATTTTCTATTATAGTAGCAATAGCAGAAAACAATGCTATAGGTAAAGATGGCGACCTTTTGTGGCACATACACGAAGATATGGTATATTTTCGCAATACTACACGTTCTCACCCAGTAGTTATGGGAAGAAAAACTTGGGAAAGCCTTCAGATAAAGCCTTTGCCAAAAAGGAGAAACTATGTTATAACAAATAATAAAGATTTTCAGTTTGAAAACGTAATAGTCTTGCATTCATTGGAAGAAATAAAACACTTACCGGACACAAACGAAGAATATTTTATAATAGGAGGCGGTTCTATATACAAAGAATTTTTACCTATATGTTCCAAACTTTATCTAACTGAAGTATATGCAAAGTTTGAAAATGCAGATACTTTCTTTCCTAAAATAGATGAAAAAGATTGGGAAACAATATCTGAAAGCGAGGTATTTATAGACAAAGAAAGTTCTTTGAAGTTTAGATTCAAAGAACTTGTAAGAAAGTCTTGCAAATAGGATATTTACGAATAATATTCTACTGTTTTTGATTATCTAACGAATAATCTGTGAAACTCTACACCTTTCTCTGATAGTTTTTTGTCAATCAAAACTATAAGACAAGGACGTATAGTATAGTCCATTTTTTTACCTATTGTAAGAGAGTAGGTGTAAGTTATACCGTTATCTTTGTTCGGTTTTACATCTACAAAACCTAATCTTTTATCTATAGGTGTTTCCCCTAAGACAACACAAAGAGCGACTTGTTTATTGAAATCTATCTTTGTAACTTCACCATCTTTACCCATAAAAGCAGCAGGAGAAAAATATCTATCAAACTCTTCTTGTGTTTTGATGATAAACTCTTCCTTGTTTTCAGGAGTAGAAACATCGTTTTTGAAAAAATAATTTTTTGCAATAATTGTTTCTATAGTATTCACAGCCTTATTATCTACTGTATTACTATTATATGATTTTTTTGTACAACTACAACTTGATACTATCATAACTAACAATGTTATAAATAATACTGTTATTGTTTTTTTCATAGTTTCAATAAATTTTTATGTTTTTATAACTACATTTCTTATTACAAAGAAAACAATATCAATAACTGTGCTGCAAAAATCCTTAAGAACATACTTAGAGGATAAACTGTAGCATAAGCAACAGCAGGTAGATTTGTTTCAGAAGATTCGTTTGCAAAAGCCAATGCAGGTGGGTCTGTATGAGAACCAGCAACCATTCCTACTATGGTATAATAAGGCATTTTGAAAACAAGTCTTGCTATCATAGATACAATAAAAATAGGTACTACTGTAATGATAAGACCATAAACTACCCACCAATATCCTCCTGAAACAATAGTTTGCACGAAATCTGCACCAGCAGTCAAGCCTACAGCAGCAAGGAATAAAGATATACCTATATCTCTTACCATCATATTAGCAGAAGTAGTCGTGTATGTAACAACTTTGTATAGTGGTCCAAAACGAGAAATAAGTATAGCCACTATAAGAGAACCACCAGCCAAACCAAGTTTTACAGGTTGTGGAATACCAGGAAATTTTATTGGTAACAAACCTACAATTACTCCTAAGAATATTCCCATAAATATAGGTATAAGATTAGGAACTTCTAAACGCTTTAGTGAATTTCCTAATACTTGTGATGCTTTCTGAATATTATCTTCGCTACCTACCATTATAACTCTGTCGCCCAACTGTAGTTGAAGACTTGCTGTGGCTACAAGTTCAGTACCGCCTCTTTTAACTCTAACGACTGTTACATCGTAAAGTGACCCCAAATGAAGTTCTCCAAGTATTTTTCCTTGCATCTCTTTCTTTGTAACTACTATACGTTTGGCTTCCAATCTTCCTTTATCTACATCCCATCCTATTTCTTCAGTGTTTAGTTTTTCTCCCATAAGTAAGATTATTTCTTGCTCGTGTTCTTTTAGTGTAACCAATCTAAGAATATCTCCTACATGAATCACAGAATCTTTAACTGCTCTTTCCAAAACTCCGTCTGTATGTTTTATACGAGAAATAACAAAAGGAGTTTTGTATATAGAATGTAGTTTTTCTATACTTTTTCCGTCTAAACCACTATTCGTAACTTTGATAGAAAGGGAAGATGGGTTGGAAACATCTTCAGAAGACTGCAATTGCTTTTCTTCTTTTTTTACATCAATATGACACAACCCTCTTACCAACATAGGTACAAATATTATGCTTAAAACACCTAAAGGATATGCTACTGCATAGGCAGAAGAAAGAAAGTCGCTTTTTTCTCCTGCATCTGTAAGAGTCTGTTGTGCTGCTCCAAGAGAAGGAGTATTAGTAACAGCACCTGTCATTATACCTGTCATAGTGGCAAGGTCTGTATTTGTAACAAGACCTATAACTACTGCACTAACACAACCAAGTACAACTATAAGTAAAGCCAAAAAATTTAGTTTTGTTCCTCCTTTTCTAATAGATGAAAAGAAACTTGGACCTACTTGTAATCCTATGGCATAAACGAATAGTATTAAACCGAAATCCTTCACAAAGGACATAATCTTTGCATCGGCTATAAGACCGAAATGGCTCAATATGATACCCACAAAAAGTATCCATGTAATTCCCAAAGATATTCCTTTGATTTTGAATTTTCCTAAATACAAGCCCAATGCTATAGTTATAGCCAATAACAACACTGCTTGAGCTACGTTTTGAGTTAAGAATAAGTTTTTTAGCCAATCCATAATTTTGTTTGTTCTTTTTTTGTTAATATATTATTTGATTTTATTTTTCTAAAACAAAGTTTTAATTTTCTAAAGTCAAGTTCTATTTTTCTGAAACAAAGTTTTAGAAAATTAAAACCTTACTTTATCATTTACTTATAAAACTTATATCTATGCTTGGTGTTTTTTCCCAACCTTGTACTATTTTTTCGTTGCCTACTCCATTAACTATAATCATATCTTCCTTTATTCCTTTCTTTACTAAGAAAGATTTTATAACCTCTGCCTGTGCTTCGCTTAGTTCTGTTATATCCATCTTTTTGTAATCCTTTAAAGTATGAACCTCTATTGTCATAATATAAGGAGATTGTTTGAAAGCATGAGAAAGTTGTGTCAAATCATACTGACCTTGTTTAGAAAGTTCAAGCATATTCTTTGAATCAAAAGGACTTTTTATAGTAAGGAGTTCTTTCTTTGTTGCAAGTTCTTCTATGGAATAAATATTTATGTTTTCATCTTTTTCATACAAAGGAGAGAAACTTCCTAAACTTTGTGCTGAAAACAAGTATTCACCTTTTGGTAATAGCATAGCAAAAAATCCTTTGTCGTTTGTATAGACGCTATTTTTTACACTAAGATTGTTTTTTGAAAGAGCGTTTATTTTAGTCTTTTTCAAAGGAAGATTGGAAGAATATTTTACATACCCGATAGTAAAACTTAGTTTTGTGTTTCCTTCCAAAGAAGTATTGTTTTCTGCATTGAAATCATCGTCTTGGGTTATTATCAAAAGATTGTCTGCAACATGTAGGATATAATCATTGTCCTGAGTGTTGAAATCTTCACTAAGAAGTATAGGTTCAGACCATGCGTTCCAATCTTCTGTATCTTCTCTATGTGAAACGTAAATATCCAAGTTTCCAAAGTTTAAATCCCTATCAGAAGAGAACCACAAAGTTTTCAAATCCTTTGACATAACAGGATTAGTTTCATTATACCTACTATTTATATTAGAAGAGAGAATTTGAGGTTTTTGCCATTTGTCGTCTTTATAAACAGAGTAATAAATATCTTTGTTTTCTGAATTTTCATAAACATCATAACCATCTGTAGTTGTAGCAGAGAAAACTATGATACTATCTGTTACGTAACGAGCATCTGTAGTAGCAACATCTATATTTAAAATCTCCATATTAGGTCTTTCTTCCAAAGCAGGATTGTAACTATTTTCTGTAAGGAAAAAATCAAGTTCTAAATCTTTTGCAGAAAGAAAATTAAGGTAATGAATATCTGAGTTAAGGTTAAAGTTTATTGCTTTACCCTTTGGTTGCAAAGAATTGATGGAATCAAACCTTGCAAAAACCTTAGAAGATTCTCTTGCGTTTAGATTGGTGAAAAGAGATTTATGTTTTTTGAAATCCTCCAAAGACAATTTCTTTTTATCATTCAAATCCTGCAACTGTTTGGCTTTATTTTCTGCTTCTACTATGAAAGTTTCTGCACTTAAATCTGGGAAAACAGATAACAATCTTTCTATAGAAGCAGAGGAATAATCCGAAACATATTTTTTTGCAAATCTTTCTATGAATGCTTTATCGTTAGTTAAACTATCTATAAGTTTTGCAGCAGAAAGAGAATAATGTTCTAAGGTTTGTAGTTTTAGTTTTTCAAGTACAATGCTGTAGTTTTTATCTGTAGAAGATATATTCTGCAAATAGTACATCATATCTGAAATATTTCCTTCATTAACATATCTTTCGTATTGGGCAGCATCTCTTTTGGATTTTGCCATAATAATATAATCTCCCTGAGGGAACTCTTTTATGTAAGCATTGTAAGATTCCAAAGAGTTTTCTTTTAATGCTTTGTTAAAGGATAACCTATCTACTTCTTTAAGTGCTTGTGCTTTGTATTTCTCACTTGTAGTTATGGAAGCGAAATATTTAAGACTGTCTATGTTATTGCTTTGCAGCATTTGTTGAATAAGTTTTTCGTTCAATATGGCTTTGGCTTCATCTACCTGCATAGCATCTGGGTAAGAATTTACAAAGTTTTGATAAGCAGAAACACTGTTTATTTGTTGTGCTTTTTCGTATGCTAATTGGTTTCTTATTCTTTGTGCTTCTTGGTTCAATGTTATATATTCTTTAGTGTTTTCTATGTATAGGTTTAGTTTATTTACGTTTTTTGTTCTATAAACCACAGACAAAAGAGATTTTGCATAACTGTCAAGTGCTATCATTTTGTCCTGTGAATTTACCACAGAGTTGTACTTCTTTGCATAAATAAAAGCAGACAAAGAGTCTTTATTCGGATTTTTCTCTGATATATAATAAAGATACAACGAATGTAATCTATCTTTGTTCATTGTATCGCCCTCGTATGTTTGTTCTATCATTTTATAGGCCAAATCATACTCTTGTTTGTTTATAAGTTTTTCTATAGTTTGTACTTGAGTGTGTGCAGTCAGTGGCAACATAAGTACAAATAATATCTTTATAATCAATTTCTTTTTCATTTCGCTTGTATATCTATACCTCTAATCCAATTGTTGTTTATAAATAAATCTATCTTATTAGTTTTGTTTGTTGTATCTATTTCCAATACTTCGTAAGGTGTATAATCATATTCCTTTGTATTGTTTTTATCTGCTAAACGTACTTTTTGCAAATTATGTTTCATATCGCTATAAACCAACACACGATTTTTATCTTTCCATAAATAAATACCACTATGTTGAGATAATGCTTTTGTGTTCTTGGCTTTCAAAATATGTATTCTATAATCTTCTGTAGTACCACTTTTCAAAAAAGTTTTGATAGAAGCATCTTCACAGAAATTGTAAAATCTTTTTTCTTCCTTGTCCTCTACTAATACTAAAACATCTTCTGGTAAAACTGATATATTGTTAAGATTTATCTCTACTTCAGAAGCATTTCCTATGTATAGACCTATATCATATACAGCAGGATAATCTGGGAAAACATTTACAGAATATTCATCGTTTTCATCTTTAAGATATATATCTGGCATATTCTCGTTATTTCCAAACATTTTATGACAATCATATTCATCAAAAACATATTCTGCTTTTGCGTCCATACCTAATAGTGCATACTGATAATTATATCCTTTTGACACAGATAGATTAAGGTAATTGTTGTTTATCTCTGTAGGTTCTCCTGTAAGAGGTATGTATTGATGAGAACGTTTAAAAGTTATCTCTGTAGGTTCTGGTAAAGCCTCTACAAAGAAAGACTGCAAAGAAGGAATAATCAACTCTTCTTTTGGGTCTATAATAACAGGATTATATACTTTGTTCTCTCTATCAAACAGCATAATAACATTTCCTTGTATCTTTCCCTCTATATCTTCATACAATCTTTTGCTACTAATAGGTGCAGTATATGGATTTCCTACCAAATTCCATTTGTCTTTCTCTGTTGTAACAAGTGGAACGGTAACTGTACTTGAACATAATAGTCCTTCGTATTCTACTTTCAAAGCATCGTGAGTATATACCGCATAACCTTTACCCGGAACTAAAACAAACTTAGGGTCTGTTATGTAATCACTCCAATAATCTCCTAATTTACTTTGTTTACCTGTATTATACTGCATCAACCATGAATCATTGGTAGTTTTTTTCATAGAAAACGTAGCAGCATGTGCTTGATTGATAGGGGAGGAGATATAGTTCCATCTTTCTGGTAATAGATACTGACTTACTGTAATAAAAGATTGTTTGTTGTAAAATATATCTGAAGAAACATAAAATATCTTTCCTGTTTTTACTTTTACGTTTGCACTGTCCGATAATACAAGGAAAGAACAAGCAACATCATCATCTACTTCGGCAGATACACCTTTATCTATTACAACAAAATCTTCCATAACAGGTGTTTCATTATTCTCCCAATTGAAATCATCATGCCAAGAACCAGACCTTATCATCGTTTTCACTTTTGGATAACCAAAATAACTATCTTTAAAAGTGAAAGGTTTGCTTGCACTTAAATCTATTTCTAAAACATCGGCTGTATTTGGTGCAGTAAGAGGTACACAATAATTATATCCTCTTAAAGTGTCGTACATAGTAAATAGCAGAGTGTTATTCCTATACCAATTATATTTAATGTATATAGTGCTTTGCTTTTCTAAAGAAAACTTATACTGATAATCATTGTTGGAAAATACAGGTATTCTAAAACTGTAATAAGATGACTCTTCATTGTCTGAAGGTAACATATTTTTGTCATACATCTTATTATTAGCAGAAGAACCCTCTATAGGAATATTTATAGGTGAAGATATTTTGTTTGTAGTTATGAACAAATTCGCTCTGTGTCTTCCTTCCTTTTTAGGTTCGTATGAAACAGTTATCGTCTTTCCTTTCGTAGACTGTTTTTCTGAAACAGAATAAGAAGAAAGTTTGAAATAATCTCTATCTTCTCCTCGTATCTCCAAAGTTATACTATCTCTTATGTTCTTACCTTTTATTCTTATTCTTTGTTTTTCAGGGAAAGTATATGGTATAGCAATATTGTTAAATATTATAGTGTTGAGGTTTTGCTCCTGTTCTTCGTTGCTAAGAGATACTTCTATCTCTGCACTTAATCCTAAATACTTATCGTATTCTGAATTAACGTTTATGTTTTTGAATAAAATATCTGGGTCTTTCTTTTTATCTCCTTTGGTAGTTATTAACCAAGATAATTGTACCAACTCTTTATTGTTGCATTCTTCTGGCAAGATAATATCTTTGAAATTTACGTTATATCTTTTGTAAGAAGAATTATAAACAACGTTTTTTCCCTTTATATCTTTCCATTCTCCTGCATCGGATATTCTGTATTGAAGTTTTACAGTCCAAACTGTTTTTAATTTGTTTGTGGTATTGTTTTGCCAAGATACAGAAATATCGCTTTGAGATAATGTGTTGAGGTTTAGTATTACTCTACCTGTATAAGTGTTGTTGTCTGCTACAAAATAAATAGGCGAACCTGTCTTTTTGTAATCTTTTTTAGAATATTGACTAAGTTCAAAAGGATTATCCTGTAAATTATGTATTACCGTTTCAGATTCTTGTGAAAAAGAGATAAACGGCAATAACAACAACAGCACATACATTATATTTCTTTGTTTTAGTAACTCCATTCCGATTGTATTTTATAATTGTATACCTTATATATAGTAGAAGTTTCGTTTTCCCAACCAAAGTTTTCTTTCGCTTTTTTAAACCTATAATGATTTATCATATCTTGTACTCCTTTTATGTTAGGATTTTTTAGAAACTCTTTGTCTTTTTCTCTTAGTGCCAAAACAAAATAAGTCATTATATCATAACCTAAAGCGGCGTATATCTTGTCAGGCTCTGTTTTAAAATGTTTTCTATAATCCTTTACAAAGGAAACAAAATTAGGATTGGTATAATCATTTAAATAAGTGCGAGTAAAATGAAAATCTACCTTATCCAAACAAGTATAATCTATATTGTTATAGTCCAACCATTCAGGTTGACCAAACAACATAATATCATAACTACCTTTTAGTGCAGAAAGACTTTGCAGTATTTTGTTAGAATATGTTTTGTTGTAATCTACGTTTTTGCTTTCTACAATGTTTATTATTATGTTCTTCTTTCCTTGTTTCAAATAGTTCTTTAGTTTAGTAGCATTCTTTCTATAATTGAGCATAGTCCAAGAATCGTCTTGTGCATAGTTTGAAATATTTTCTTTATACCATTTTAAAACATCGTTAGGTGTGTTTGCATCGTCAAACAATACTATAATCTGAGAATTTTTATACTTTTCAGAAATATAAGTCATTATAGTTTTTGCCTCAGATGTTTCACTTGGCTGAATTTTGAAAACAAACTCATTATCCAAAATAGATTCTGCAGTACTCATAGGATTAACCAAAGGTATATGGTTTTGTTTGGCAAAAGTGGAAAGAACTTCAAAAGAGTTTTTAAACACCAAAGGAATAATCAAATCCATATTCTTTATTTCTGGGTATTCCAATGCTTTATTCATTTTCTCCACATCATCGCCTACATCAAAAACATATAACGACACTTTGCAACCTTGTTTTTCCAACTTATCCAAAGCAATCCTTGCTCCTTCATAAAAAGATATGTAAGAAAAACATTTGTAAGGTTTTCTGTTGTTTTGTATTTTCTTTTCTTCTATGTTGTATTGGTTAAACGACAATTCGTCTATATCATCATAGAACAGAGGCAACATCATCGCAATGTTTATACGATTTTTGTTTATTTTCTGAGGTTTTTCCTTTGTTTTCTTTTTGGAAGGAAACAAAGCTTGTTCGTCTAATGTGTTTTTATCATCTGAAAACATTGAAGAATTGCGGACAGTTTTTGGTATGAGTATTTCTTGTCCTACTTTTATATTATTGTTTTCTATATTCTTATTTACCTCTTTTATATCTGCTACAGTTATATAATAAGACCTTGCAATAGAATACAGTGTTTCACCATCTTTTACAAGATGTAAGCCGAACTCATTTTCTTGTGCAAAAGCCAAACAAGAAAACAAAAGGAAAAACTCTAATATAAATATCTTCAATATTCTCTTCATTCCTTTATCTTTTTATTCCCACTCTATAGTTGCAGGAGGTTTGCTACTTATATCATAACAAACTCTGTTTACTCCTTTGACTTGATTTATTATTTTATTGGAAACATCTGACAAAAATTCGTAAGGAAGATGACACCAATCAGCAGTCATTCCATCTACACTTTGAACGGCTCTTAGAGCAACAACTCTTTCGTATGTTCTTTCATCTCCCATAACTCCAACAGACTGTATAGGCAATAGGATAGCACCAGCCTGCCAAACTTGGTCGTATAATCCTTTTTCTTTCAAAGAATCTATAAATATAGCATCTACTTCCTGTAATATGCTTACTTTTTCTGCCGTAATATCTCCCAATATTCTTATGGCTAAACCAGGACCAGGGAAAGGGTGTCTTGAAAGTAACTCTTGTTTTAGTCCCAATTCTTTTCCTACTCTTCTTACTTCGTCTTTGAATAATGAACGTAAAGGTTCTACTACCTTAAGTTTCATATAATCTGGCAAACCTCCCACATTATGATGCGACTTTATAGTCTGAGAAGGTCCTTTTACACTACTACTTTCTATAACATCTGGGTAAATAGTTCCTTGTCCTAACCATTTTACATCTTTTATCTTACCTGCTTCTCTGTCAAAAATATCTATAAATTTTGCACCTATAGCCTTACGTTTTTTCTCTGGTTCTGTAACTCCAGCCAATACAGAATAGAAATCCTCTTTTGCATCTACCCCTGTTACGTTTAGACCCATACCTTTGTAGGATTCCAAAACAGAAGAAAACTCATTCTTTCTCAAAAGTCCATTATCTACAAATATACAATGGAGATTGCTACCTATGGCTCTATGCAATAGCACTGCTGCTACAGAAGAATCAACTCCACCACTTAAACCCAATACTACTTTATCATCTTTCAACTGTTCTTTCAATGCTTGTACAGTAGTTTCTACAAAACTTTTTGGTGTCCAAGAACAATCGCAATGACATATCTCTGTAACAAAATTTTTCAATATTTGAAAACCAAACTCCGAATGTGTTACTTCAGGGTGGAACTGTAAAGCATAGGTTTCTTCTCCTTTTATCTTATAACCAGCATTCTTTACATCGTGGGTAGAACATATTATTTCAAAATCCTCAGGCATAGATAATATAGTATCACCATGCGACATCCATACTTGCGAGTCTTCTTTTACTCCACGCATCAAAAGACAATCGTTATTTACTTTCTCCAATTTTGCTCTACCATACTCTCTTATAGTACTTTTTTCAACCTTTCCACCAGAAATATGCACCATATACTGAGAACCATAGCAAATACCAAGTACAGGCAATTTGCCTTTGAAAGCAGATAAATCTGTTTTAGGAGCCTCAGGGTCTATTACAGAATAAGGACTACCCGAAAGCACTACTCCTTTTATCTCATCTGTTATTTTAGGTATTTTATTAAAGGGGTGTATTTCACAATATACGTTTGCCTCTCTTATTTTCCTTGCTATGAGTTGCGTATATTGACTGCCATGGTCTAATATAAGTATTGTTTGCATATATTTCTATATTTTTAATTATATGTTATTCAACTAAATATCAAAACAATAAGTTAAACTTTTTGCTATAAAATAGCCCAATTTTAAATTTCCAAAATTACAACTTTTTTATAAAACAGCAAAATAATAAAGAGGCGAATATTTTTAATAAATATTTACTTTGCTATGAAAAAGCAAAATATTTTCTTTATTTTGCAAAAAAATAGTTACCTTTGCAAAAATTTTTGTAAAAAGAAATATTGTAGATGGATATGAACGTATTGCCTATATTTGTTACTTTTTTAGTCGCCTTTATTGTTTGTTGGGTGCTTATGCCTCCTTTTATAAATATAATGGAGAAGTATCGTATATTGGATAAATCGGGAGGTAGAAAGATACACAGTGGATATACTGCACACCTTGGAGGAGTTATTATAGCCTTATCTTTTTCTGTGGCTATAGTATCTACTTTGTTTACTTACAGACAAGAAGTTGCATTGCTAAGAATGTTATATTTTGCTATTCTTATGTTGATTATGCTTTTTGTAGGTATAAGGGACGATATGAATAACTTATCTCCTATGGCTAAACTTTGCTTTGAAATAATGGTAGGCTTTGCTATGGCTTATGCTGGTTTGAAAATAACAGATTTTACCACTTTTAACAATACGGTCGTTCATATTCCAGAGTTCCTTAGTTATGCTTTGACTATCTTTTTCTTTATAGTAATTTGCAATTCTTACAACCTTATAGACGGTATAGACGGACAAGCAGGTATGCAAGCAATAAATACTTTTTTGTTTATATTCCTTTTCTTTTTTATCTATGCAGAAGATTCTTCACCATTTACTATGCTTACCTCAGATTTTATGTCTATGATGTGCGTTGCAATCATTGGTAGTCTATTAGGCTTTTTGAAATTCAATTGGCAAAAAGCCAGAGTTTTTATGGGAGATACAGGCTCGCTGTTTATAGGTACTATGATAACTATCGTTCTTATTATGGCTACAAAATACGCTTTCGCATGTACTTTCTTAGTGGATAACGGTTATATTATAAGATTAAAATCCACCGTTGTGCCGTTTGTATGTTTCTTTTACTTGCCTTTGGCAGATACTCTTAGGGTTTTCGTTGGTAGGGTATTAAAAAAGAAAAGTCCTTTTTCAGCAGATAAAACACATATACATCATATTCTTTTGCATTTAGGTTATTCTCATCAAAGGATAACACTTACTACTTTCACTATTTCTTTCCTTATTTCTGTAATAAGTGTGGCTTTGGCTTTTGTGTTAAATGATGTAGAATTTGCTATTGTTCTTGTACTATCATGGTTTGTATATGTTTATGTTATTTATAGTGTAGCAAGAAAATTATTGCATAAAAAATTATAATATAATGGCTTCGGAAAACAACAATGAATTATCGGTTTATATGAAAAACGTTGTACTGTCATACGAAAAGACAGTACTAACAGATGTTAATCTTGAGATAAAAAAAGGTGAGTTTGTGTACCTTATAGGTAAAACAGGAGCGGGCAAGAGTACTCTTTTGCGTTCCTTGTATGCAGATGTTCCTGTGCAGAGTGGAGAGGCTACAGTTTGCGGTTTTGATTTGAAGAACATTATGAAGAAGAACGTCCCTTTGCTTAGAAGAAAATTGGGAATAGTTTTTCAAGATATGCAACTGTTAAACGATAGAACAGTTTTTGACAATCTTTCTTTTATTCTAAAAGCCACAGGTACAAGGGATAAAAACTTCATAAGAGAAAGAGTTGTGCAATGTTTGGATTCTGTAGGTTTGGCAGATAAGGCACAAGTTTTTCCTTACAATCTTTCCGAAGGCGAAATGCAAAGAATAGTATTGGCTCGTGCAACTGTCAATATACCAGAAATGATAATAGCCGATGAACCTACAGGAAACTTAGACCCTATTACAAGTGAGGAAATAGTTAAACTACTTTTGAAACTAAACAAAGAAAACAACACTACTATACTTATGGCAACACATGACTATTTGATAATAAAGGATTTCCGTTCCAGAGTGATATCTTGTGAAAATGGAAAAATAGTAGAATGATTTTGTTCTAAATAAATTAAATTCTTATTTCTCGGACAGAACTTTCCTTACCATACGGTTCTGTCTATTTTTTTTGTTTTATAAAAACCACTTCAAACACCAAAATATTTCTAATATTTTATAAAAATCTGCCAAAATAAAACTTTGTTTTAGTTTTGTAGAACTTTATTCTAATTTTCTAAAACAAAGAGATAGAATTTTAAAACAAAGTTCTACGAAATTAAAACAAAGAGATAGAAAATTACTTCTTTGTTTTAGAATTCTCTTTCTTTGTTTCGTGAGTGTAGAATAAAGTTTTAGAATTCTAAAACAAAGTTCTATGAAACTGAAACGAAGTTTTACAAAAAGGAGGTGAAAAGTAGTAAAAAAGAGAACAAAAGTGGTAAAATTTTTGAAAAGAGGGTCGAAATTCTTACGATTTAGTAAAAATTTGAAAGAATAAAGCAAAAAAAAATACTTTTGTAAAAAATTGATTTTTCGTAAAATAAGTTAATTTTAAGAAAAAAGTAGTTAAAAAAGTATTAAATTTATTTGGTAGATTTATGAAAAAACTCTATCTTTGCCACGTTTATTACAAATTAAATGTCTGTATATGGAAGACAATTACTATCATAATACGTTGATATACAATTATATGGGGGGGGGGTAAAGTCTATAACTTACCTTTCAGAAATAATCTGTAAATATGATATCCCTGTTTTTCAACATCATTAAATGCTGAATGACAGGGATTTTTGTATAAACTTTTCTCAAATTTTTAACATTTCTTAAGATATTATTTAACATAAGAATATTAAAACAATAGAGAATTATAATAAATAAAAAAAAACTTAATTTTAAATTAAAAACTTAAAGTAAAATGAAAAAAACGTTTATGTTTATGCTGATGGCTATAGTTTTAAGTCTCAGCGGATTTTCACAAGAGGACTATGTAGTAGGAAATGTAAATGCTACAGGTTCTACACAGTATGCCCCTTCGACGGCGTATTACAATTATTCTATAAGTCAATCATTGTATTTGGATTCTGACTTAGAGGAAGTTCCTGTGGGTACTATTACTGCTATATCTTACAAGACAACTACAAGCAGTTATGAAACTACTCGTTCATGGAAAATCTATTTGGCAGAAGTTGATAATACTTCCATTACTACTTCCACTTACATTCCAGATGATGAATTTACAGAAGTGTTTGAAGGAACGGTAACTATTACAGTCGGAGGTTGGACAACTGTAGAATTAAATGAACCATTTATTTACACGGGTTCAGGTAACTTGGTAATAATGGTAAGTGATTACACAGGTTCTTATGTAAATAACAGGCCTTATTATGTTTCTGAAAATGTTACAAATACCTGTATATGCTATTACAGTGACAATCCAAGTTATACAACACCATTAACGTCTGTAGCTCTTGCTAGTGCTAGTATAACTAATCGTCCTATTGTGAAACTAACGGTTAATGAAAATGGAGATTATTGTGTGGGAGTAAGAGGAGTGACATCAAGCAATATAACTTCAACTACAACTACTATCTCTTGGCAGGAAAGAGAAGACTCTCCCACATTCTATTATCAAATAAAGAAATCTATTGAAGAATGGCCAGAAGAAGATGATTATGAAACGACTACAGGTTTTTCTATAGACTTTTCAGATTTGGACCCTATGACAACCTACAACGTAAGAGTTATGACAGACTGCGGTGATTTGCAAAGCAATTGGAGAGTTGTAAACTTTACTACTGCTTGTGGAGAAATTTCTACTATGCCATACAGTGTAGATTTTGATAATATGCCTACAGGTACTCCTCCTGAATGTTGGACACGTGCTTACAACGCTACTTATCCTCAGGTTTATAATGGTTCAAGTTGGGCTCATACAGGAACACATACTATTTATTATTGGGACAATAATATGTTGTCATTGCCTGGTATAGATACAGAGGTTTTGGATATAAGTGAATTAACACTTTCTCTATATGCTGTTGCCAATGCAAACGACCACGCTATAGAAGTAGGTACTTGTACAAACCCTATGGACTCTACAACCTTTACAGTTTTTGCAAACTTTTACCCTATGAATGGTTCTCAAGCAACAGAACTTTATCAAATACCATTTACAGGCTGGGAAGAAAGTATGGGTAACTATATTGCTATAAGAAGAACAGATGCAGGTAGTGGAAACTTGGTAATGTTAGATGATATATCTTTGGATTATACTCCTGCTTGTTTGATACCAACTATTTCTCTTAGCAACATAACAGGACACGCTGTAACAGTAACTTGGACTTCAAACGAAGACCAAACATACAACGTGCAATACAAACCAAGCAATGAAACAGAATGGTCAGAAGAAGAAAATACAGAATCTCCTTTCACACTTACAGGACTTGACCCAGAAACAAATTATCAAGTAAGAGTTTCTCTTTATTGTGAAGAAAATAGCCAAGTATATACTTCCGAGGTAAAAAGTTTTACAACCTTGGTAGCATGCCCTGCACCAACAATTAGTTTTACAGGTATTACACCAGAATCTGCAACAGTTTCTTGGACAGGAGATGAAGAATCTACATATACATTACGTTATAGAGCTTCTGGACATGATGAATACGTAGAAGAGGATATAGAAGTAAGTGGAAATACTTATGATATTACAGGTTTATCTGCTTCTACTACATATCAGGTAGAAGTACAAGCAAACTGCGGAGAAGAAGATGGTCTTTCACAATGGGGAAGTGCAACCTTTAAGACAGCCTGTGGATATTTAACACAAGAATCTTTGCCATATAGTGATAATGTAGAAGGTTATGTTAATTTTGAAATTATGGATTGTTGGCAGAGATTCCCTGATAATACATACCCACGCATAGTAAATAACACAAACTTCTCTCATTCAGGTACAGGATATTTATTCTGTGGTTCAAGCAGTGCTGGTACTATAGAAACTCGTGATGCAGTTTTACCGGGATATCAAGGTGATATAACAGCATTGCAACTTGATTTCTATTTAAGACTTGATCATATTGTAGGAACATTTCAAGTAGGAGTGACAACAGACCCAAGCAACCAAGATGCTTTTGTTCCTGTTTACACAATAGTGCCTTCAGACTTGTTGGTAAATCCTGGTGATGAAGGTACAACGTTCTATACTTATTTTGAAATACCTTTCTCTGGTGTTGAAATAGAAGAAGCAGAAGTATATTACCCTGTGCTGAGAGAAATAAACGGCTGGGGATGGTTAGTAGATGATGTTACATTGGAAGTTATACCGGAGTGTTCTCGTCCTGCTAATGTATCAACTACATTCACAAGTAGCAGAAGTGTAAATATAAGTTTTGCATCCACAGGAGAAGAATTTGCTCTTTATTACAAGACACCTACAGATACAGAATATATAGAAGCAGATGTAACATTTGAAGCAGGAGAAGAAGAAAACACTTGGAATGTTGCATTAGAGGACCTTCTTTCAGAAACGACATACAGTTATTATATACAAGCAATATGCGGAGAGACGACACCACAATCGAGTGTTTTATCCTTTACAACACCTGTTACCTGTCCTATACCTGTTGTAACCATAGAAGACGTTACAGCAGAAAGTGCAACAATTTCTTGGACAGGATTTGCAGAAAGTTATAATCTAAGATACAAACTACAAGGAAGTACTGAATACATAGAAGAAGATATAGAAGTATCAGGTGAAAATACTTACACTATAGAAGATTTGTTATCCACTCATAACTATCAGGTGGAATTACAAGCAAATTGTGGAGATGAAGACGGAATGTCAGGATGGGGGGTATTGCAGTTTTCTACTATTATGCTACCAGTAGATATACCTTATTCTACAGATTTTTCTGGTGATGAAGAAACCGGAGATAGAGGTTGGTTATTAAACAATAGTACTTGTCAGAATTATTGGGTAATGGGAACAACTTCAGGCTACACTGCTATGTACGTAACAAATGATGGAACAACAGCAGGATATAATGAAGAGACTCCTTCATACGTTACAGCAGAAAAATTGTTCAATGTAGGCGATGCAGAACAAATACACATAGAATTTGATGTTGTAGTTGGAGGAGAAGACCAATTTGATTATATGAAAGTATTCTTTGCACCTGCAACTTCAGATTTTCCAGCATCGACTTCACAACCTTCTTATGCAAATAATAGTTATTCAACCAACGCATTGAATTTTTTAGCATATGATTCATTTAGTAATGCTGAGATAAGCGATTATCCTTATACATATTCACTTACAAACAACAATATTGTACACATGTCATTTGATGTAGAAAATCCTTCAACCAATGGTTATGCAAAACTTGTCTTTTTATGGAACAATGATGGTTCAGTTACAGATGGTGCTCCAGCCCTTGTAGTTACCAATGTAGCAATAGGTGGTGGTCCTTGTTCTATACCTGATGTAACAGTTACAAATATTTTGGATAATTCTGCAATTATCAATCTACCAGATGAAGGAGAATATACATTAAAGTACAAACAGTCAAGCGATGAAGATTGGACAGATGAAGGTACAATAAATGGAGAAACATATTTATTAGAAAACCTTGAGGCAAGTACTATCTATACGATAAAAATTGCAAGAGTTTGTGAAGATGAAAATTCTATAGAAACGACAAGAGCATTTACTACGGCTTGTGGAACTATCTCAAACTTTACTTATACGGAAGGATTTGAATATGGTTTCGGTTGTTGGTCAGAAGAAAATTCAGATGTTTCTTACGTTTGGACAACAGATTATGAAAACTACCGAGATGGAGAATTTGATTCAGACTTAGATTATATGGATAATCCAGAAGGAAATGCTTTTGCATTCATAGGATACGATGATAATGACGATTGGCATTATAATCGTTTGATTTCTCCGATGTTTGATATAAGCGGACTTTCTGAACCACAGTTAAAATTTGCTTGTATAAACAAGTATTGGTCACCAGACCAAGATACATTGGCTGTTTATTATAGAACAACGACAGATGACACTTGGAATTATCTAACAGGAGTAAATAATTCAGAAGAATGGACATACTACACGGTTGATTTACCAACAGAAAGTGAACCTATTCAAATATCATTCCTTGCAGCTTTACACTATGGACACGGTATAGGAATAGATGATATAAGTATCTTTGATAATACAGATAACCCTCCTACACCAATAGAACCAACAGTAGTAACAAATGTTGCAACAGGAATTACCCAAACAACAGCAACACTTAACGGTGCAATAACAGAAGTAGGCAACCAAACAATAACAGCAAGAGGATTTGAATGGAAAGCAACAGTAGGTGGCACATATACAACAGTTTCAGCAACAGGAACAACAATGACAGCCAACCTAACAGGATTGACAGCAAATACATCTTACACATATAGAGCCTTTGCTACAACAGGTAATGGTACTCAATATGGTGAAGAAGTAACATTCACAACTCTTGAACAAGGCGAAGAACCTTGCACTCCTGCAACAGCAACTCTTAATGAAACTGTTTGCTATGGTGAAACATTTACATTCAACGGAAATACTTACAACGCAACAGGAACATATCAAACAACTGTATCAGGAGTTAATGGCGAATGCGATACAAATTACACTATAAACCTAACAGTTAATGCACAGAACACTGCAACAGAAACAATAACAGTATGCTATGGAGAAACAGCAGAGTTCAATGGTCAAACATTAACAGAGGGTGAAAATACAGTAACTGTTGCTGGTCAAGGAAATGAATGTGATACTCTTTACACAGTAACATTAGTTGTAAGACCAGAAAACAATAACACTGTAAATGTAACAATCAACCCAGACGAACTTCCTTACCAATTCGGAACACAAGTTTTGGAAACAGAAGGAACATATACTGAGGTATTCACAGACATAAACGGTTGCGACAGTACAGTAACATTGAACTTGACAATCAACAGTGGCATAAACGATGTAGAAAACGGAATAAGAGTAATGCTTTATCCAAATCCTACAACAGAAGATGCTATGTTAAGAGTTGAAGGAATAAATTCAGATGCTACAATCTATGTAACAGATGTTCAAGGCAGAACAATCAAAGAAACAAGACTTGCACAAGGAGAAAACACTATTAAGATAGAAACATCAACTCTTGCAAGTGGAGTATATTACATAAGAATAGTAACCGATACAATCAACCGCACCGAAAAACTTATCAAAAAATAGTTTTTCAAAACACAAAACATAACTCAAACGGTCGTTCTTTTGGAACGACCGTTTTTCTTTTTTACCCTTTAATAAACCATTATAATACTTTCTCTTACCCTCCTTCTCCACGAAACTTTGTTTTAATTTTCTAAAACGAAGAGATAGAATTCTAAAACGAAGTTTTAGAAAATTAGAATCAAGTTCTACGAAATTAAAACAAAGAGATAGAAAATTATTTCTTTGTTTTAAAATTCTCTTTCTTTGTTTCGTGAGAAGGGAATAATGTTTTAGTGTTTCGTTCTCATAACGGAGTCGTAATTTATTTTGTTATCGGTCATTCTATCTACAGGTTTATACTTATCAGTCAATATATTACGTTCTTGTTTATAATATTTTGTATCTATATTTGCAAAATAGAACAAAATATGGCAAAGATTATCAATAGCAAAAGGTTTATTCACCGCATCGTTTATTTGTTTGATGGTTTCAGAGTGAAGTTCTTTGTATTTATCTGAACACCAAATGAAAAATGGAACTTCGTATTGATATTTCAAAAAGTTGTACCAATCCCCCAAACAGCCAGGTCTGAAATGTGCATCTCTATAATCAAACATTTCTTCTCCGTGGTCTGAAAAATAAATGATTACAGTATTTTTATCCCTGTATAAATCAATGATTTGTTCTAAGACATAATCGTTATAAAGTGTAGCATTGTCATAGTCGGCTATCATTTGCATTTTCTCTTGGTTTAGATAGTTGGCAAAATGTTTTATATCCTTGTAAGAAAATTTGGCAAACGACTTTGGAAATCTTTCTTGGGCTTCATTATGTTGTCCCATAAGATGAAAGATGAGAAGATTATTTCCTTGATTTGCAAGTTGTTGATGTTTGAAATCTTTTATCAAATCTTTATCATAAGCAAAGGTTTTATTGTTGGTTTGAGTGTAAGAAATAGAGTAAATATCCTTGTTGTAAAGGAAAGAGTTTAGTGTGGCAGTTGCAAATTGTGTAGAAGCGAAATCTGTTTGATTGTCCCACATATACACATTATAATTTGCTGATTTAAAAACAACTGTAAATAAAGGAAAGTTTGAAAAAGATTCTCCTAAAGAATAAGAATTGCAGGAGAAAAGATTTTTTAGGGATTCTGAAGTTCTGGAAGCAGTAGTTATAACATCGTTGAAAACGAACAAATTACCATTAAGTTTTTCTTTTTCTAAAAAAGGATTTGTCTGCAAGTAATAACCATACAAAGAAGAATGATGCTTTATAAACGACTCACCTATAACTACAATTATGTTTATATCTTCCTGTGAAAGCACTTTGGTTTTTTCTTTTGAAACCCTGATATTTGTTTGAAAAGAAGTCTGTATCTGTTGTTCTATAATATTAAGACCTTTGAAAGCAAAAAGCAGTTTTACTATGGGATTTCTCCAATGAAAATATTTAATATCTAATTTATCTATTCTTTTATCATCGGCATGATAAAGTTTGTGGGTTGTATTTGCTAAAAATCCCCCCCCCCATAAAATTGTTATAAATAGCAAATAAAGAGAAGTATAACGTATTTTAGAGGGTATAAAACGCAAAATATATGTGGATATACGACTTCTATATTTCTCTAAAAAATATGTTGCAGTAATTATACCAAGAAAAGATAATAAGACAAATATAGATTGTTTGCTAAGTAGAACATTATGAATAAATTCAGAGGATTCTTTGGAGTTGGTTTCCAAAAGAACTATTAAAATCATAGGAGTAATAGTCAGATTCATTACTACTTTCAAAAACAACCAAAAAATAAAAATGGCTATAGTCAAACTGTAGAGAAGTATTTTCACTATCTTGTTTTTGAAAACATATACAATACAAGTAAGTATGTATGAGATAAATAGGACAGTGGAAACTTCTAAAAATATAGTAGAAAAGAAACTTATATCAAAGAGTTCTTTTCTTGCAATGGCTGGAAAAACCAAAAGGGTGAAACAGATTAAGAAAAACGATATTTGGTTTATAATAGGAACGGAAAGATGTTTTAATATATTTTTCATTTTCATTATTTTAACACAAAATGCAAAAGACCTGAATAAAGAGAATGTTTTTGCTATTATTCAGGTCTTAAGTTGATTATCATTAAATTTATTAACAAATATTATTTATCTGTATAAGATGTTTTAGAGCAAATAAACTCACGGTTCATTCTTGCTATATTTGTCTTTTTGATAGATTTTGGACATTCAGCTTCGCAAGCGTAAGTATTAGTACAGTTTCCAAATCCAAGTTCGTCCATTTTCTTTATCATACGAACAACTCTCCTTTTTGCCTCTGGTTGTCCTTGAGGTAGAAGAGCAAATTGGCTAACTTTTGCACCAACAAATAGCATAGCACTTGCATTCTTGCAGGCTGCAACACAAGCACCACAACCTATACAAGAAGCAGCGTCCATAGCCTCATCTGCTTTTGGTTTAGGGATAGGAATAGCGTTTGCATCTGGAACACCACCTGTTGTAGCAGAAATATAACCACCTTCTTGTATAATTTTATCAAAAGCACTTCTATCTACAACCAAGTCTTTTATTACAGGAAATGCTTTTGCTCTCCAAGGTTCTATGGTAATGGTTTCGCCATCGTGGAATTTACGCATGTGAAGTTGGCAAGTTGTAACGCCATCATCTGGTCCGTGAGGACGACCGTTGATATACAGACCGCACATTCCACATATACCTTCACGGCAATCGTTATCAAAAACTACAGGGTGAGCAATGTTATCGTTGATAAGTTGCTCGTTCAAAATATCAAGCATTTCCAAAAAAGAACAATCTGGAGATATACCTGTTATTTTATATGTTTCAAATTTTCCTTTGGCTTTAGCATTTGCTTGTCGCCATATTTTTAATGTGAAATCCATATCTATTATTTATAATTTCTTTGTTGTACTTTTATAAACTCATAATTTAGGTCTTCCTTGTGCATTTGAGGAACTTCGTTTTCGCCTGTGTATTGCCAAGCACCTACAAACATAAAGTTCTCATCATCACGTTTTGCTTCACCTTCTTCTGTCTGATGTTCTTCTCTGAAATGACCACCACAACTTTCTTCTCTTTGAAGTGCATCTCTTGCTATAAGTTCTGCCAATTCCAAATGGTCAGCCAAACGAAGTGCTTTCTCCAATTCAGGATTCATACAATCGTTGTCTTCATCTACTCTTACGTTTTTCCAGAAGTCGGCTCTTAGATTTTGAATCATAGGTATTGCTTTCTCAAGACCTTCTTTTGTCCTTCCCATTCCAACATAATCCCACATAATATGACCCAGTTCTTTTTGGAAAGAATCTACTGTCTTGTTTCCTTTTACGTTCAAAATTCTTTCAATCTTTTGTTTAACCTCTGCTTCTGCTTTATCAAATTCAGGATTTGATGTAGGGATAGGAGAGTTGTAAATCTCAGCAGAAAGATAATTTTGTACAGTATAAGGTAAAACGAAATAACCATCTGCTAAACCTTGCATCAAAGCACTTGCTCCCAAACGGTTTGCACCGTGGTCAGAGAAGTTTGCTTCACCTGCAGCGAACAATCCAGGGATTGTGGTTTGCAATTCGTAATCTACCCAAATTCCTCCCATAGTATAATGAACAGCAGGGTAAATCATCATAGGTGTTTCATAAGGATTATCGTCTGTAATCTTTTGATACATTTGGAAAAGATTGCCATAACGTTCTGCAACTTTTTCTTTGCCTAAACGGTTTATTGCTTCTTTGAAATCCAAATAAACAGCCTTTCCTGTACCTACACCATAACCAGCATCGCATCTTTCTTTTGCTGCACGAGATGCAATATCTCTTGGAACAAGGTTACCAAAAGCAGGATAACGTCTTTCAAGATAGTAATCCCTATCTTCTTCTGCTATATCGTTTGCAGTCTTTTGTCCGTTACGAATAGCCTCTGCGTCTTCTTTTTTCTTAGGAACCCAAATTCTTCCATCGTTGCGCAAAGATTCACTCATAAGAGTAAGTTTGCTTTGATAATCTCCGTGAACAGGAATACAAGTAGGGTGAATTTGAACGTAACAAGGATTTGCAAAATATGCACCTTTCTTGTAACATTGCCAAGCAGCAGAACCATTAGAGTTCATTGCATTGGTAGAAAGGTAATAAACATTACCATAACCTCCTGTTGCAAGTACTACGCAATGACCAAACCAACGTTCAATTTCTCCTGTTTTTACATCACGAGTTATTATTCCTCTGGCTTTACCGTCTATTACTACAAGATTTTCCATTTCTTTTCTTGTGTAAAGTTTAACGGTGCCAGCCTTTATCTGTTGACTAAGTGCAGAATATGCTCCTAAAAGTAGTTGTTGTCCTGTTTGTCCTTTGGCATAAAAAGTACGACTAACTTGAGCTCCACCGAAAGAACGGTTTGCAAGATAACCAGAATATTCTCTTGCAAAAGGTACTCCTTGTGCTACACATTGGTCTATAATATTATTGGAAACTTCTGCCAAACGATAAACATTGGCTTCTCTTGCACGATAGTCGCCACCTTTTATAGTATCATAAAACAGACGACCTATACTATCGCCATCGTTTGGATAGTTTTTGGCTGCGTTTATACCACCTTGAGCAGCTATAGAGTGAGCTCTACGAGGAGAGTCTTGTATGCAAAAAACTTTGACATTGAAACCTAAGGCTCCTAATGAAGCTGCAGCCGATGCTCCTGCAAGACCTGTTCCTACTATTATAACATCCAATTTCCTCTTATTTGCAGGATTTACCAATTTCTGAGAGGCCTTGTATTTAGTCCATTTTTCAGCTAAAGGTCCTTCAGGTATTTTGGAATTAAGTGTTGCCATATTATTATATATTTTGTTATTATTCTTAGAAATTAAAATTTGATTACATAGCAGTCAATAGGACTTTTAGTGGAACTATTGCAAATCCCAATGGAATCACTATAGCATATATAACTGCTAAAATATCTATAGTTTTTGCGTATTTTTCTATATTTAGACCATAGGTTTGAAATACAGAACCTACACCATGATAAAGGTGAATACCTAATGCGATAAATGCAAGCAAATAGATAACAACAAATAGATTGTTATGGAATTTTTCTTTTGCCATATTGTAGAAATCTGGCTCGTAATCTTTGAAATCTTTTCCGCAAGTCTGTTGCAATTCCTCTTTAGTAAGGTTGATAAAGTATTTTCCGTTCTTTGCAACTTTTTCTCCTGAAAGAGATTGTATAGCCATGTATTGTGCTTGCAATTCTTTAAGGTCTGCTTCTTTCAATTGACCTTGTTGCATTTTCATAGCCTTTTCTTGGAATGCTTTTTCTACTTTCTCTGTCTTAACAACATATTTTCCTGTTACAAGACCTGTCTTTGCGAAGTAGAAATCTACAAAGTGAATAACAAGGAACACCAAAAGTATACCACCAGTCCATATCATAAACTTGCTACCTTGATGTGTTTTTGATTTGTTTGCGACTGCGTAACCTACAGGACGGGACATTTTGTTTTCTATTGCAAGGATAATACCCAAAACAATATGGAACAAAACACAAGCCAATAGGACGACTTCAAAAACTTTAACGATGTAATTAGTACCCATGAAATGACAAACATTTCTGTACCATTCTCCTCCATCATCTCTAAGTATGCACAAGTTCATTCCCATATGGAAAGGGAGGAAAATCAAAAGAAATGCACCAAGTGCACCCATGCACAACTTCTTTGAGATAGACGCTAATTTAATAAGTTTCATTTTTTAATTGTGTTTGTTTATTATTATGTTATTATAATTTTTACTTTTCGCAAAATAAAGTGCAAAGATAATGATTTTTTGTTATTTCACAGAATTTTTATACAATAAATTATAAACCTAACGAAATATGGAAAAATCTTAGAAATTAGAAAAGAAATCTCCACTCCCTTAATTCGCAAGATGATACCTCTCCATCTTCTTTTTCAAATATAAGATGACCAAATTCATTTACGCAAATAATCTTAGCCCTTATTTTCTCGCCTTTGTACTCATATAATCTCCATTCATTGCGGTACAAAAGAAAAGAAAGATACTCTTCTTGTATGGATTTTATATCCTCTTGTTTTAATTGTGTATATCTCTTTTCTATATTCTTCATAGCAAGGTTAAACACCTCTTTTTTATCCACTTGTTTCCCTGTTTCTATATAAATAGATGTAGGATTGGGGGCAAGAAGAAAGTTTTTCTGATTTATGTTTATACCTATACCACAATAAACCCCAGCAAAACTACTTCCCAATAGTTTATTCTGAATAAGCATACCGCATATTTTATTATCATTCACATAAATATCATTAGGCCACTTTATTTTTACACCTTGTTTTATGTATTCTTTTAAAGTATCTACTATAGCCAAAGAAACTATCTGAGTAATCAAATACTGCATACTCGGGTCAAGAAAAAAAGGACGCAAAAGCAAAGAAAAACTTATGTTTTTTCCCTCTTCGCTTTCCCAAACGTGAGTACCTTGTCCTTTGCCTTGAGTTTGATTTTCTGTATATGCAACAGTAAATTCTGGTAAAGAAAGTTCTTTATCTTCTTCTAAAAGAAATGTTTGTGTGGAAGAAATCTTATCTAAAGTTATCAAATTCATACAATAATACAATTAAATAAGTTAATAAGTCGTAAAAATGAAAAAAGGCGTCTTCCTTGTATATAGAAAACGCCCTATGGTTTTATAAAATTTTTATTTCTTTTTGGATTTAGGCAAGGTTGCTACAGAACCGGTCTTTCTTTGCAACAGTCCACTACCGTCTGTATAATAACAGTCATATACGTATGTACCTTGTGGAGCAAGTTCGCCACTTGATAGTCTTCCATCCCAACCTTCGTTGTCTTTTCCTTCAAAAATTTTCGTTCCCCAACGGTTATAAATATCCAATCTAAACCATTCCATAGTTCCTCTTGGCTGAAAAACGCTTAAGGTTATATCATCGGTGCCAGATTCTATAGCATTAGGGAAATAGATTGTGAAATCTGGTTTTATAATTATAGTATCAGTTATAGATTCTGCACAGTCGGCAGCATTGTATGCTACAAGGGTAACTACATACGTACCTGTGTCAGATGTAGGATAAGTATGTATACCACTTTCTGCTGTAGATGTTGTTCCGTCTCCAAAATCCCATTCACGTCTTGCTACTCCTACTGTAATATCTGTATAAGTTACGTTTGAACTTGAAAGTGTTGTAATATGAGGTGTAAGAGTTAGACGTGGTACAACAGCAGGCACAACTATAACTCTTACTGTGTCAGATGCAACACATTCATTCTCGTCCGTAATAGTTACAGTGTAAAGAGTAGATTGTGTAGGAGAAACAACAGGTTCTCTTTGAGTTGCAACACTTGCAAGAGATGCATCGGCTGGGAAAGAAGTCCAATTGTAAATTTCTGTTTCTGGGCAAGAAAGTTGTACAGATTCTCCCTCGCAAATATATGCTCTATCAACACTTGCTTGAGTTGTGGCAGCCTGTATTTTATACACTATAGTTTGTTCATAACTCCTGCCACAAGAATCTGAAACCGTAACCACATATTCAACAGGTTCTCTTACCATAACTTCCAAAGTATGAGTTAAATCTCCTATTGTAGTCTGTGGGTCTGTAAATCTTATAGTATCTGTTCCACTCTCGCCAAGAGAATTTTCCCAAGACACAGACAAATATGTTTTCGCATTTTGTCCGCTTATGTTTATAAATTCACGTGCTGGGAGGTCGTTTGCACAATATGTTTTTCCACCTGTAATAGTAGGAACAAAATCCACAGGTTCTTCCAATAGTATTCTTATAGTATCTACCGGAGTACAGTCATTTATAAATTCAGGTATCATATAAAGAGTATCTACTGTGCCAGGTGCTTTTTCTTCGTTATGTAAAAATTTGAAAATAACCTTGCTTTCAGTTTCTCCAGCAGGAATATAAAACGTTGTACCTGTAGTATTTCCTTGTTCATCGCTTATTGTATAGTCCACTCCCTGAGTAAGAGTACTACCTTCAGAAGGTTGTATGTTTATGTTGTAAGTAAATGAGTTACTTTCAGCAAAAGCCAACGAAACTTTAAGAGTGTCGCTTGCACAACCCTTTATAAATTTTTTGTATCCCTCTTCTGAAATACTTTCAGCACCATTATTTTTTGTAGGTATGTTGTTTATTTCTACCACCTGACTTTGTAGAGAGTTTGCTTTCAAATAAACTGCTGAATTGTAAGCATGGTCACTTATATTGCAAACTGCTAACTCCAACTTGTACATATAACAAGCCCAAACGTCTATAGGAAGAGTAGAAAGTTCCACTGTGTATCCGTCCATTTTGCAGTTATCATTGGTGTTTGTTCTATGATAATTGGAGTTGGTAAGAATACACGGTGTAACACTACCGCTTGAAGTACCACCATTTATAGTATTTATAGTAACGGGAGTGGTATAATCTGGTGGTATAAGGGCAATATTTCTTTTGTCATCCCCTCCCGCTATGATATTACCACTTTCATCTAAAGGACCTGTGATAAACAATCCGAACACATCATTATAATTTGAACAAACGAAGTTTGCACCATTATTTTCATTTGCATATTCTTCTGAAGCAAAGGAGTATTTGAAAGACAATGTGTTACTCTTTGGTATAACGTAAAAAGTAAGACAAGCCACGTCATTCATATCTTTTGTACCTCCTTGGCTATGATATGTTGTATAAAGGGCAGGAGAATAGTCGTAACAGTTGTTACTCAAACTTGTAGTACCGTTGCTCTCTATTCCAGAATGATTTCCTGCTGCTGCACTTGTATAATTGCCTGTTACTAAAACGATACCGGCGTTTATAGGCATATTTGTACCTGTTGTATCTGCATTAGTAAATATTCCCATTTGACAACCACTTGCTCCGTTAGACATTGTGCTACCTACAGTAGTTTGTCCGTTGAACTTAGGCTCCAATCCTGCTGTGGTTACCAATTCCACACCGTCTGCAATGAAGTTGTTCTGTACCACTGTAGCAACAGACATTCCCGCTGCAGAGTTTACAGTTACCTGACCTTTAACATTGTTGTTTATAGCAAAAGAAACTGCTACTATCAACAAAAATAATCTAATTTTTCTCATGTTTTTATTTTAACCAATAAAATTAGTATCAATCAATAAAAAAGTTCAAAAATCTGTGTTTTTTACAAAATTTGACTTAATTTTGCAAAAGTAATAAAAAATTATCAATGTATGAAAATTATTTGCAAAATACTGAAAAGTTTTCTTTTTCTATTGGCTATAGTTTCACTGTTTTATGCTTGTGAAAAAGCACCTCAGATGCCTAAACCATCTACGTATATGCGTATAGATATAAAACCTTCAGAGTATGTGAAACTTCAAAAAGAGGATTTGCCTTTTTCTTTTTCTATACCAAAGGACGGAAAAATTGTAGAAATACAAAGCAGGGAGAAAAATATGACTTGGTTCAATATATCTTTTGATGACTATAATTTTGATATAAATGTAAGTTGTCTAAAACTTACCAACGATACTATGCTTCAATATGCAGTAAATGATTGTTATACTTTTCTAAGCAGACACGAAAAACTATCTGGTGGTATTATTCAACAAGAGTACAAAAACGATGAAAAACATATCTATGGCACAACTTTTGAAATTCAGGGTAGAGATGTTGTTTCACCTTATCAATTCTATTTGACCGACAGTGCAAAATATTTCGTTCGTTTTGCTTTGAACAATAGACAGTTACCAAATAATGACTCTATTGCTCCTATAGTTGCAAGATTGAAAACAGATATGCAAACTATGATAAATACTTTTGAGTGGAAAAAATAATTTTTCCTACTTTCTATCCTTTGTTTTATAAAAATATAACTTCGTTTTAATTTTCTAAAACTTGATTTTGCTCTCACGAAACAAAGTTTTAGAATTCTATCTCTTCGTTTTAATTTTGTAGAACTTCGTTTTAATTTTCTAAAACGAAGTTTCAGAATCGTAAAACAAAGAGTTACGAAATTCTTTCTTTGTTTCATTTTCACAGAACTTTGTTTCGCTCATATAAAATCTTGTTTCACATTCAAAAACCTTCGTTTTGCTACTCTAAAACTTTCTTTTAAGGATTGAAATGGTGGTTTTGTAGGTAAAAAGTGGGAAAATAGAAAAATTTTGTTGGGTTTTAGAAAAAATAAGTTAAAAAAAAACAGTCGTTCTATAAAGAAACGACTGTTATTTTTTATGATAAAAGAGTACTTTTTCTTATTTGCTCTTTTCTTCTTTCTCTTCTTCTAAATCTATTAACTTGTTTGCATTTAGAATATTATACCAAGAAAATAATTTTTTCATATCTGAAGTATGTACTCTATCTTTGTCATAATTTGGAAGTACTTTTTCCATATATGCTTTTAGTTCAGCATCTGCGGATTTGTGGTTTATGCACTCCCCTCCGTTTTCCAATTTGTATATTGCTTGAAAAACTTTCTGCAAAGGTATATCATCTTGTTCGGTAAACATTGTTATATCTTTCAAAGAAGATATTCTTTCGTTACTAAAAGCAGGCATACGTCTTTTATCTACAAGAGATTCTACCAAAGCACCTGATTTTGTTTGTGTAATTAGCTTGTATAACCCCGGTTTTCCTGTTATAGCTAAAATTCCATTTAAATCCATAATCTTTTTTCTTAGAATTATAAGTTATTTTTATTTCTTTCTATATATGTTATTTCACTTTTATCTTTTTACCCAAAGTTTCTATTTCTTCACCTCTAAGTATCTTTGCTCTTTTTCTCAATTCTGTTTGTCCGTTTCGTTTAACCTCACCCTCTGTTACCAAAATCTGTGCCATAGCACCACTTTCTGCAACATTGGTTGCTTTCAATAGTTTTATAAGTTCTATAAATTCTTCTTCTTTTTTTATTTCAAATTCAATAACTTCTGTCATAATCTCCGTTTTTTTGAGTTTGCAAAGATAATAAAAAAATACCGACAAACATAATTCATCGGTATTTTTATCTAATAAAACCCTAAGAAAAGGGCGTTTTATTTTGTAACTCTTTCAAGCCATTTTACCATTCCAAGCATTACTCCCATAGAAATCAAACATACTATTAGGAATACTAACCAGCAATATTGTATTGGCCAAGCGTTGTACATAACAGGTCCTATCCAAATAAGAAGGTTACCAACTGCTGTTGCACCAAGCCACAAACCTTGACACAGTCCCAAAAGATGTTTAGGTGCTACTTTGGAAACAAATGATAGACCCAAAGGAGAAATAAATAGTTCGGCTACTGTTAAGAAGAAATATGTAACAATCAAAACCCACCAGCCTGCTTTGTCGGCTTCTGCTCCTGTTGCTCTGAATTCTGTTCCAGAAGGATAACCTTGAACAGCAGAGAAGATAGTTAGGAACAAGTATGCACAACCTGCTATTGCCATACCGTATGCTATCTTTCTTGGAGTAGAAATATCTTTTCCTTTTCTTGCAAGACTACCAAATATAGCCATAATTATAGGTGTAAGAACTATGACAAAGAATGGGTTAACTGCTTGCCAGATTTCAGGTGCTATAGTGTCGGTTTTCACAAAGTCTCTTGCGAAAACAGAAAGAGATTGTCCGTTTTGGTGGAAAGAGAACCAGAAGAATATTGCTATACCAAGCACTGCAAACAAAGCGTACATTCTTTGTTTGATTTCTTTTGCCATTGCTTGTTTTTCTTCTGCTGTATAATTAACAACTTCTTGTGCTTCTTTCTTTGCAGGAGTTGGGAATATTTTCTTGTTGTAAAGGAATATAACCAAAGATATAAGCATTGCTGCTACAGAAGCCCAGAATGAGAAATGAACTCCTTGGTTGAAAACTTCCAAATATGATTGTGGGTCAAAAGTAGTACCGTTCAAAACAACAGATTGAGAAAGTTCGTTGTATTTGTCTGCATTTTCTCCTAAGTTTCCGTTTATTGCTTTGTGGCAAAGTTCTGGAAGGTTTGCGTTGTAGATAAAGTTATTGGTTTTTAACCACCAACTTCTAAGAGTAGGAGCGATGAAAGGTGCGATAAGTCCGCCTATGTTGATGAAAACATAGAAGATTTGGAAACCAGAATCTCTTTTACTCTTTGCAACTCTAAGTGCTTCTTCACCTTCTTTTGCTGCTTCTGCTTCAAAGTTGTCGTACATCTGACCAACGATAGCTTGTAAGTTGCCTTTGAATAAACCATTTCCAAAAGCAATCAAAGCTAAAGCAAGACATGTAAAAGGTAAAAGCCAAGACATGTTGTTAGAAGTTGAAGTAATAGGTATTGCAAGTAAGACATAACCCAACGCCATTACTATCAAACCTTTTTGAATAGTACCTTTGTAGTTTTGGGCACGGTCTGCAATAATTCCTCCTACAAGAGAAAGAACGTAAATTGCAGCATAGAATATAGAATAAATCAATCCTGATGTTCCATCGCTAAGACCAAACTTAGAACATAAGAACAACAACAATACGGCGTTCATAATATAGTAGCCAAAACGCTCTCCCATATTACTTAAGGCTGCCGCAATAAGCCCTTTTGGATGACTTTTAAACATAGTTTTTGATTTTTTATAATTATTATTTTATTTTTTCGTTATATCTTAAAAATTTTAGTTGTGCAAAGTTAATTATTTTTTTTAAAACCCAAAACATAATTATGGTTTTTCTTAAAATTTTATTACTTTTGCAAAAATTTTGAAAGATAGAAAAAGAACCTGAATAAATATGAGAACAGTTGCTAAGTTTATAACTATAGTAGTCTGCATTACTTTTATATGTTTTGATATTTCAGCAAAGGGGTTTGATTTTAGGGTAAAAACTCCAACAGGTAGTTATATATATTACAAGATACTATCTATACTAAATAAAACAGTAGAGGTGAGTTTCAACAATAGAAAGCCATCTTCTTACGAGGGATTTATAGATATACCCGATACAGTCGTATATAAAGATGTGTCATATACTGTAGTATCTATAGGAGATAGTGCTTTTTATAATTGTTATGAATTAAACGGAGTACGTATTCCTCCCACTGTGGAAAGGATAGGTGAAAGTGCTTTTGATGCAAGCCGTTTAAGGAATGTAGAACTTTCAGAGGGACTGAAAACTATAGAAGATTTTGCTTTTAGGCAATGTTCTCAAATACAGGAAATAAATCTTCCAAATACATTAGAAAGAATAGGTAAGGGGGCTTTTATATTTTGTAGCAACATTAGAAACCTTGTTATACCTAAAAACGTGAGGGAAATAGGTGTAAGTGCGTTTTATAATTGTGAAAAGGTATATAGTCTAACTATTCCATTGAATTTGGAACTTTTGGGTGAGAATGCTTTCTATGGGTGCGAGAATTTGCAAGAAGTATTTATAGAAGCCAAGAACTGCAATCTTACAAATAATTTTTCTCATCGCAATAGCATAAAAAAGATACACGTTCTACCCTCAGTAAATTCTATTTCGGACGGTGCATTTTCTTATAATACAGATTTATCTGAAGTAGAATGGTTGAGTGAAAAATGTTCCTATCTTGGTAATTCTTCTATCTTTGAAGAGTGTCCTAAACTTACTACTATAAGTATAGGTAATGGTGTAGAAGAAATACCAAATTATTTTGCCAAACAATGCAATGGTTTGTCTGAAATAACTATCCCCGAGAGTGTGAGAAAGATAGGCAAAGAGGCTTTTGCATATTGTTCCAACCTTACGAACCTTTATTTTAATGCAAAAGCATGTGAGTATAACGGAGCAAACTCTTTTGTAAATGATAGTGCATTAACAAACGTTGTAATAGGAAAGAATGTTAAGCAATTGCCAGATGGTTTTGTTAGAGGTTGTTTAAATCTAACGGAAATAAATATCCCCGATAATGTAATTAGAGTAGGAGAGTTGGCTTTCAAGGATTGCAAAAATTTAAAAACTATAACACTAAGAGAAAATATAGAATACATAGGTAGAAATGCTTTTGAAGGTTGTCTAAGTTTGGAAAGTGTTACTTGTAAAACCACAAAAGCTCCTCAGGTTAATGGAAGTTTGGGTTGGAATGATAATGTAAAGATATATATCCCTTGTTCATACATATATTATTACAATAGTGCAGATTTTTGGAAAGAACAGAGATTTGAATGTGATACAACAGTAGCCGTTGCTACCAAAAGTGAAAGCGGAGATTATGATATAGTGAGCCAAAAGAATGGAGAGATTTTTTACTATAAAATATCAAGTAAATCTCGCCGTACTATATCGTTGGTAAAGTATTTTTCAGACGGTACAATAGATGAAATCCTTGTGCCAACTTCTGTTGCTTGGGAAGGGGGAACTTATTCTGTAACCTCCATAAGTGGAAACAAAGTATTTGAAGATGTTTATACAGATATAATAGATATTCCTGCAAGTGTAACTAATATAAGTATAGATGCATTTTTAGGAATAAAATCTTTGAAATATATAAACATAGATGAGAATAATAAAGCCTATTGTTCAGAAAATGGAGTGCTTTACAACAAAGATAAAAGTATCCTTCTATGCCACCCAACCTCTTCTTCGGCTGTTTTCAATGTTCCAAGTACTGTTGTAAGTATAGAAAGCAATGCTTTTGGTGTTGCAAGAGATGCAAACCTTAAAAGCATACGTATTCCTGCTGGAGTAATATCTATAGGAGATAATGCTTTTTCTGCTTGTGTTGGACTGAAAGATATAAACATAGACGTTCAGAATAATGCATATATGGTAGAGAATGGAGTACTTTATGACAAGAAAAAAACATGTATAATAGCCGTTTGCCCTGCTTATTTTATGAATAATGAATTCACCATAACAAAGAGTATAAAAACTATAGTAAGTGGTGCTTTCAGAAATTGGGAAAATCTTTCTACGGTGAATGTTCTTGCTATTACTCCTCCAAATATAGGAGAAAATGTTTTTAATTCTAATGATAATCTTACTATAGTTGTTCCTCGCAACTCTTATACAAAGTATAAAAATTCAAACAATTGGAAAGATTACCCTAATCTTAAGTATCAAGGAATGAAATCCTCCCCAAGAAAATAAGACTTATGGAAAGTGTTGTTGCAAACTTTTTTTCAGAAAATGGTATAGAGAATCCTTTGATTTTATGCAAAGAAAATTTGGACGAGAACTTTTTTAAAGAAAGAGAAAGGTTTGCTCACAAAGGCTGTTTTGGTCATTGCTTGCTTGTAAGTGGTTCTTATGGAAAGGCTGGTGCAGGTATATTGTCATCGAAGGCAGCATTGCGTTCAGGTTGTGGTCTTATAACGGTACATATTCCAAAAAAACTTTACGAGATATTTCAAATATCCGTACCAGAAGCAATGGTGGAGATAGATGATAACGAACAGGTCTTTTCTTCCCTTGATATAGATACATCAAGGTACGATGCAATAGGTGTTGGTCCTGGTTTAGGAACACAAAAGGAGAGTTTGTTGGCGTTGGAACATTTATTAAAAAACAACAATAAACCTATAGTCATAGATGCAGATGGTTTGAATTTGTTAAGTAAGATAAATAATTTTCAAGATTTGCTTAACGAAAATACTATCCTTACTCCACACCCAAAAGAATTTGAAAGGCTTTTTGGAAAGATGGATTACAAAGAAAGAATAGACTTTATACAAAACCTATCTAAACAAAAAGGAGTAATAATTGTTTTGAAAGGTGGAGTAACTGCTATTTCTAATCCAAAAGGAGATGCTTTCTTTAATATAAAAGGAAATCCTGGTATGGCAACTGCTGGTAGTGGTGATGTTTTGACAGGAATAATACTCGGAGTACTTGCACAGGGTTATTCTCCTATAGAAAGTGCAAAAATAGGTGTTTATCTTCATGCTGTAAGTGGAGATATAGCAAAGGAGAATTACGGAGAAAAAAGTCTGATAGCAGGAGATTTGATAACTTTTTTACATAAAGCAATATGCAACCAATAAAAGAAGAGATTGTTTTAGGAATAGACCCTGGTACAACTGTTATGGGTTATTCTATTGTAAGAAAATATGGCAAAAAGATAGAAGTTTTGGAAATGGATATTCTGAGATTATCCACCAAAATAGAGATGGGAACAAGAATGAAAACTATTTTTGATTTCATTATTTCAAAGATAGAAGATTGTAAACCAGATATGATAGCATTGGAAGCTCCTTTCTATGGTAAGAATGTTCAAAGTATGCTTAAACTTGGAAGAGTGCAAGGAATCTGTATTGCAGCGGGATTGTCTAAAAGCATACCTTTTACAGAGTTTCCACCGAAAAAAGTAAAGCAATCTTTGACAGGTAACGGTAATGCTTCAAAAGAACAGGTTGCAAAAATGCTTGTAATGATGAATCTTATAGAAGAAACACCTAAGTTTTTAGATGCATCGGACTCTTTGGCGGTTGCAATGTGTTATTGTACTCAAAGTCAGAAATTAGATACAGGAGTAAATGCTCAACTTGTGGAAAAGAAATCCAAGAAAAAAACTTTATCTTGGGCAGCATACGTTTCAGAACATCAAAACAGAATAATACAATAAAAGAAAAAGGCACCCGAAAAACGAGTGCCTAAAAGGAATGTACTATGAAAAATATTTATTCTACTATTTTACCTTTATCTTTTGTCCAGCCTTTATATTAGTGCCTTTTATTCCGTTAAGTTTTTGTAGTTTCGCTACAGTAGTACCGTTTTTCTTTGCAATAGCACCCAAGGTTTCACCTTTCTTTACTTTATGTGTTGCAACTGCAGAAGAAGAACGTCTGTTCTTTGAATTAGATTTTTTTACTGATGATTTAGCAAGTTGTCTTGATGATGTACCTTTTGAATATGTAGGTTTGAAATCTGAACGTGTTACATTATAAACACCATTATCATCGGATTTTAGAGTGAAAGTAGAAAAGTCTATAAAGTGTTCTGGGTTCATAGCAGAGCCAAGGTAACGTATTTCAAGGTGAAGATGTGGTCCTGTACTTCTTCCTGTTGAGCCAACAAGACCAACAATATCTCCTGCTTTGGCTTTTTGATTTGCTTTTACGTTTATCTTTGACAAGTGGCCATAATATGTTTCCAATCCATTGTCGTGGCGAACTACAACTATGTTTCCATAACCACTACACCAACCAGCGTAACGTACAACTCCATCAAACATACTTTTAACAGGTGTTCCTGTTTTCATACCTATATCAGTTCCATAATGGAAACGAGTACGTCTTGGACCAAAATGAGAAGTTACTATTCCCTCAACAGGACATGAGAAATACTTACCGTTCTTTTCGTCTGTAAGTTTCATAGGCATGCTTCCTGTTAAAGAAGAATAATCAAATTTATTCAAATAATGGATTATCTTTGTTTCAAAGTTTTTGTATTCTGTTGCAGTAAGGATTGCATCCTCGCTTTCTTCCCCCTCATCTGTGTTTTTTCCGTATTCTATTAAACTTTGATACTGAGTAGTGTCTGAGAATATACCTAAAGTGTATTTTGAACTTTCATTTTCAGGGTTCATTCTGTTTGCCATTTGACTTCTTTCGTGTATCTGAGCAAAAGACAAAGCAGGCAATAATAACATAGAAAATATAGTGATGTTAATTTTAAAAAGTTTCATAATTTATCCTTATTTTTTTATTTTGAAGTGGCAAAATTACGTTTTTTTTTTCAATCTACCAAGAAATAAACTATAAAAATGACAAAACCATAAAACGAAAATCCTTTTCTGTGAAACATAAAAATAGAATGAAAATAAATTTATATTATATAAGAAAATAGAAGTTTATTCTTTGTATTTGTTACCCTTATGTGTTTTCTCTTCCTTTTCTATAGCAGAAAGAATAACTACAAATTCTCCTTTTAGAGTTTTATTATCATATTCTTTTGAAATATCTCCAAGAGTTCCTCGTCTATGTTCTTCAAATTTTTTGCTTATCTCTCTACTTACACAGACTTTTCTTTCTTCTCCAAAATATTCTTTAAGTTCTGCAAGTAGTTTGCCAACTCTGAAAGGTGATTCATAAAAAATTATGGTGCGTTTTTCCTCTTTTAGTTCCTCCAAACGAGATTGTCTTCCTTTTTTGTGAGGAAGAAATCCTTCAAAACAAAATTTTTCGCAAGGAAAACCAGAATCTACCAATGCTGGAACAAAAGCCGTTGCTCCGGGCAAACATTCTACTTTTATATCTTCTTTTACACACTCTCTCACTAAAAGAAATCCAGGGTCGGATATTCCAGGTGTGCCAGCATCTGTTATAAGTGCTATATCTTCTCCTGCTTTCAGTCTTTGGACTATGGATTTTACAGAGTCGTGTTCATTGAACAAATGATGAGATTGTAAAGGTGTGGTAATATCATAGTGTTTCAATAGAGGGAAAGACGTCCTTGTGTCTTCGGCAAGAATTAAAGACACTTCTTTTAATACCCTTACGGCTCTGAAAGTAAAATCTTCTAAATTTCCTACAGGTGTTGGAACAAGATAAAGCATAATCTTTAAAAATTAAAAAGGTTTTTTAAAGTCTATAGTCTAAAACTATCAAAACTTTAAAAAACCTTGAATAAATACTAATTTATTTTATTCTTCTGCATTCAACAGTTCTTCTGTCATTTCCATATTATGATAAACGTTTTGTACGTCATCATCATCTTCTATCATATTTATAAGTTTCAATACCTTTAATCCTTGTTCCAAAGGTAAAGTAACAGTATCATTAGGTATTCTTTGTAGTTCTGCACTTTCTGCTTCTATACCTGCTGCTTCAAGTCCTCTTTGCATATTTGCAAAATCTTCCATCTTGGTATAAACAGTGAAGTATTCCTCATCTTGTTCTATATCATCGGCTCCTGCTTCTATAAGAGTCATTTCCAACTCTTCAGCATCTCTTCCGTCTATCTTTATTTGGAAAACACCTTTTCTTTCAAATAAAAAGCCAAGAGAACCATTGTTTCCAAGGTTTCCACCGTATTTTGTGAATAAAGAACGAACTGAAGCCACAGTACGGTTGTTGTTATCTGTCAAACATTCAACGAATATTGCTATTCCGTGAGGAGCATATCCCTCAAAAGTAACTTCTTGCAAAGAAGCAGTACCTTTATCATTTGCTTTTGATATAGCACGTTGAAGAGTATCTTTTGGCATATTTGCACCCTTAGCATTTTGAACAGCCAAACGCAAACGTGCATTTGATTCTGGGTCTGGACCACCTTCTTTAACGGCTACCGTAATATCTTTTATTATTTTTGAAAATACCTTTGAACGTTTTGCATCTAAAGCACCTTTTTTTCTCTTAATGGTGCTCCATTTATTATGTCCTGACATATCTAATTATTTTTTTATTTGTTTATTATATATTTTATTTTCTCTATTCTTATTCCTTTAAAAGTTTTTAAAACCTATTATTTCTCTAACTTCTTTTATGGTTTTAGAAGCACTTTCTCTTGCTTTTTCACTACCCAAATTTACAACTTTTTTCAAATATTCTTCATTAGCAGATATTTCTTTTATCTTCTCTCTTATAGGAGCAATAAATATTTCCATATCTTCTGCAAGTTGTTTTTTCATATCGCCATAACGTATGGTGCAATCATTATAAGAATCTTCAAACTGCTGAACTACTTCTGGTTTAGAAACAGAACGCATAAGTGTAAATAGGTTTTCTATCTCTTGAGGTTTGGTTTGATTTTTTTCTGTTGGACCACTATCTGTTTTGGCTCTCATTATCTTCTTTTTAAGTACAGAAGGTTCGTCTGTAAGATAGATAGTAGCCTGCTCGCCATAAGATTTACTCATCTTACCGTTGCCATCTAAAGAAGGTATCTTTATAAGGTCATCGCCAAAATTAAACCCAACAGGCAAAGGGAAGTAATCAGTTTTGTACATCTTGTTAAACCTTTCGGCAAAATCTCTTGTCATTTCAAGGTGTTGTTGTTGGTCTTTGCCCACAGGTACTTTTGTAGCCTTATGTATAAGAATATCGGCAGCCATAAGAGTAGGATAAGTAAGCAGTCCTGCATTTACATTGTTAGGGTTTTGTCTTACTTTTTCTTTGAAAGCAGCCACTCTTTGTAGTTCTCCTACATACGTTAACATATTTAAATACATATATAGTTCTGCTACTTCTGGCACACTGCTTTGAACATAAATGGTGGCTTTTTCAGGGTTTAATCCGCAAGCAATGTATTGGCAAAGTATGGTTTTAACGTTTTGTTGCAAGTCCTCAGGATTGGGGTGAGTTGTAAGTAGGTGATAATCTGCTATGAAAAAGTAGCAATTATACAACTCTTGCAGAGAAATATAATTTTTCAAGGCTCCGAAATAGTTACCTAAATGTAGATTTCCTGTCGGACGCATTCCGCTAAGTATTACTTCCATCGGTTTAAAAATTAGTTGATTTTATTTTGACGTGCAAAGGTAATACAATTTTTCAAAATGTACAATAAAAAGTTACAATAACATAAAAGAGAAATGAAAACGTATTGCATATTCACTAATATTTCCACTGTTAAAATTAAAACTTTATTTCATTCTCACGAAACTTTGTTTTAATTTTCTAAAACAAAGTTCTACGAAATTAAAACAAAGAGATAGAAAATTAAAACAAAGTTTCGTAAAAATAAAACAAAGACTTATTTCGTTATTATGAAAAAAAGATATTTTAATAGTATGAAAGTGGTTTATAAAATATTTCTCTCTCTTGTAATTTTCTTTGCAATAGGTGTGCATGGGCAAGATACATTGTATTACAAAGCAGCCCTAAATATATCAGACAACAACACTTTGCCTCTGAGTTTAAAAGTGTGTTACGAAAAAGATACTGTGTTATATTTTCTTAAATCTCCTATGCAGAGTGATGTAGAAATGATACCCTCAAAGGTAAAATACATAGAAGATTCTCTGTCTTTGGGTTTCAAAAACGTTGCTATAGTTATGCACCTAAAAGAAAGCCAAGATAAATCTTCTTTTGATGGAACTTTTACACAACGTCTTCTGAGAAAGAATATTCATTTTGAAAGAGTTAAAGAAGAATACAGACTTTTAAGACCTCAAACACCATTACCACCTTTTGATTATAATGAGAAAGAACTTTCGTTTAAAAATGAAGAATGTGAATATCTTTTTCATGGAACACTTACCTATCCTAAACAAAAGGGCAAATATCCTCTTGTAGTTTTGGTTTCTGGTAGTGGAGCACAGAATAGAGATTCTGAAATATATGGACACAAGACCTTTCTCGTTATTGCAGATTATTTGACAAAGAATGGTATAGCCGTTTTTCGTTATGACGATAGAGGTTGGGGTGAAAAATCCGAGTTGGCTTACAAAGGAACAACTTTAGATTTTGCAAAAGATACATATTCTGCTGTTAAGGTGTTGAAAGACTTGGATATGATAGACACGAATAAGATAGGTATTTGCGGACATAGTGAAGGAGGACTTATAGCACAAATGCTTATGGCTGAAAAACAAGATTTTGCTTTTGCCATTCTTATGGCTGCACCTGCTATAAGTGGAAAAGATATTTTGAAAACACAAAACAAAGAATATTATATATTGAAAGGTTGGGACAAAACCAAGAGTGAGGAATTGGACAAGAATTTGAAAGCCCTTGATAACATGCAATTTGATACTACAAAAGTAAATGACTATTGGCTTAAATATTTTTACGAAACAGAACCTAAAACCTATCTAAAGAAAATAAAACGTCCTATTTTGGTATTGCAAGGAGAAGCAGATTTTCAGGTAGTTGCACGAGAGAATATCCCGTATATGAAAAAATATCTTAAAGCAAAAAAATCTGAAATAAAAGTATATCCAAACTTAAATCATTTATTCCAACACGTAAATAAGGACAACCCAACAGATTATAGCATAATAAACGAAACAATATCTCAACAGGTATTAGAAGATATTGTTTCGTTCATAAAAAAGTTATAATCTGAAAAGTATTTTCCTACTATGATTGATGTGGGGCTTTAAGCAAATCGTTTATTGTTTTGACAGGTGAAAATGTTTGAGAAGGAACTTCTACAAATATAGTAATCCATTTACTCATACTACCATTCCACAGTCCTGGTTTTTCAAGTGCTTTGATTGTTTTACCTTCAAAAGATTTTTCAGATATAAATCCTGTTTGATTATCTACAAATCTACTCAATCTAAATTTCTTTCCATCATAAGATTTTATGGAAACAACCAAATCAACAGGGTTAAAGTGAGTGGATTCTAAGAAAATCTTGTTCTGATTTTCGTTTCTAAGATTTACTTGTGCCTTTTCCACTATTTGCAACGTTTCTTCTCCATCTTTCTTTACAAAAAACGGTCCTCCACCTGGTTCTCCCTCGTTTTTAACCATTCCACATACTCTGACAGGTCTATTAAGTAATTCTATAAGATACCTTTTATAATACGCAAGAGTTGGAAACTCCATAAAGTTTCTTATATGCGAAAGTTTTAATTGACGTTTTATGGTGTTACTTATAGAAACTAATTCTTGTTTTGATAGTCTTGGTTTTTGTAGTTTTTGCAATGTGTTGGCTATCTTTTCTTTCGTATCTATAAGTATTCCTCCTAAAAACTGTTTGTACAAAATTGTTTCCTTGCGATAAAGAGAACTTAGATTGTCTATGTTTTTTATAAAGATAATATCAGAATCTAAACGGTTGATATTAGTCAATAACGCACCATGACCAGATGGACGAAAGATAAGGTCGCCATTTTTATCATGCACAGGATTGTTTTGCAAATCTACTGCTATAGTATCTGTAGAGTGTTCTTGGTAAGAGAATGTTATATTGTACTTTACTTTGAATAGTTTTTCGTATTGAGGAACTATAGTTT
This sequence comes from Bacteroidales bacterium, assembly GCA_017469625.1. Lineage (GTDB taxonomy): Bacteria > Bacteroidota > Bacteroidia > Bacteroidales > P3 > Scybalousia_A. The sequence continues at coordinate 32,491 of JAFUGA010000019.1, read as the reverse complement.
CAACCAAATTTTGAAAACCCTCTTTATGCTCTTTTAAAATAGAGAACTCAACATTCTCTATTCCCAAATTGGCAGTCTCTATCAAGTGTTCCTCAAACGCTGTTATGTATTTGTCTTTGTACTTATGAAATAATATCCACGCTTTAGGAGATTTTCCATAGTTCAATCCTTTTTCCGTAAGAATATACTCTACAATTATTTTGTAGTTTTTTTCAGATAAACATTTTGAAATATCTATACCGTCTTGTTTCATTTTCTGTTGCAAAAGTGTGTAGAAAGCAAAATGTTCTATCTCATTTATTACCTGTTCCACTTTAGGAAAAGAGTGTAGTGGAGTAGTATTTTCGTCTTTATATTCTTCCAAAAAGGTGTACAAATCTTTCATCATACGTGTTGCAGCACCAGATGCTGGCACGAATTTTACAACAGATAAATCCTTTATTTTATCCTGGTATATTCGTGCAAAGTTTTCTGTTTCCTCTTTGGTGTATTGTTGTATGCCATCATTGATTGTGGCAACTCTTTGTAGGTTAAGAAAATCAAAACCATTAACAAAACAGTCTATCTGTTGCAAAACATCAGATTCTGTCAAACCTTGACGGTTTATTTGTTCTTTTTCCTTTTGTGAAAAGTTCATATAGTATAGTGTTTATTCTACAGTAACAGATTTAGCAAGATTACGTGGTTGGTCTACATTTCTTCCCTTGGCTATAGCCACATAATAAGAAAGCAATTGTAAAGGAATAACAGTAAGAAGTGGTGAAAGACACTCTTCTGTTTGAGGAATTTCTATAGTATAATCTGCTTGTTTCTTTATATCTACATCACCTTCGGTAACGATAGCAATTATACGTCCTTTTCTTGCTTTTACCTCTTGTACGTTGCTTAGTATCTTGTTGTACATATCATAATGTGGAGCCACAACTACTATAGGCATTTCTTCATCTATAAGAGCGATAGGACCATGTTTCATTTCTGCTGCTGGGTAACCTTCAGCGTGTATGTAGGATATTTCTTTTAATTTCAACGCCCCTTCCATTGCTACCGGATAGTTGAAACCTCTACCAAGGTATAAGAAGTTTCTTGCGTATGTAAATATCTTTGAAATATCTTCTATCTCTTTTGTCTTCTTTAATATAGTGCTTATCTTTTCTTCTATGTTACATAATTCTGTAACAATGCGTTTATAGTCTTCTTCTTTTATAGTATGCAATTCTTTTGCAACAGCTAAGGCTGTCATAGCCAAAACACAAACCTGTGTAGTAAAGGCTTTTGTAGAAGCAACTCCTATTTCAGGACCAGCATGTGTATATGTACCACTATCTGTCAATCTTGCAACAGAAGAACCTACAACATTGCAAATACCATATATGAAAGCACCTTGTTTCTTTGCCAATTCCATAGCAGCCAAAGTATCTGCTGTTTCTCCAGATTGAGATATAGCAATAAGAACATCTTCTTTGAATACAACAGGATTTCTATATCTAAATTCAGATGCAACTTCTACTTCCACAGGAATACGACATAGAGTTTCAAACAAATACTTTCCTATAAGTCCAGCGTGCCATGATGTTCCACAAGCAGTAATAAGTATTCTTTTTGCTTTGGCAAATTTGTCTATATTCTCTCTTACGCCTGATAGGATAATCTCTTTTTGTTCTCTTTGCAATCTTCCATTCATACAAAGTGAAAGACTCTTTGGCTGTTCAAAGATTTCCTTTAACATAAAATGAGGAAAACCACCTTTTTCTATATCATCTAAACTTAGTTGTATTTGCTTTATCTCTGGTTTTATCAATTCTTCTTTATCCAATGAACGTATCTCTATTTCTTTACCTCGTTCTATTTTTATTACTTGCCTATCTTCTGGGTATATAACGTTCTTTGTGTATTCAACAATCGGTGAAGCATCTGAACCAAGGAAGAATTCACCATCACCTATTCCCACAATAAGAGGAGAGGCTGTTCGTGCTGTAACAAGGATATTAGGATTGTCTTTCTCTATAACTCCTATTGCATAAGCACCTATTACTTGTGTTAATGCTTGATAAACGGCTTCGTAAAGTGGAAGTTTATGTTCTTGCATTACATACTCTATCAACTGAACTAAAACCTCAGTATCGGTTTCGGACTGGAACTTATAACCTTTTTCTATTAAGAATGATTTTATTGTAAGGTAGTTTTCTATTATACCATTATGAATTAAAGCAATATGTTTGCTTTGAGAAAAATGAGGATGTGCGTTTTTATCAGATGGTTCTCCGTGTGTAGCCCAACGTGTGTGTGCTATACCTACAGTACCACTTATATCTTTATCCCTGCAATAATCTTCTAAATTTGCAACTTTTCCTTTGGTTTTATAAACATTAAGATTACCATTTTTATCTACAAGTGCTACACCTGCTGAGTCATATCCTCTATATTCCAAACGATGTAAACCTTTTATTAAGATAGGAAACGCTTCTTTTGTTCCTAAATAACCAACTATTCCACACATAATTATTCAGTATTTATCTTAAAAAATCTTATTTTTTTGAAATTATAATTTTATGATTATTGTGTGCAAAGTTATAAAAAAAAATTAAAAAACAACTATTTTTAAGAATTTTAATACAATATAAAGCATTTTTATACTGAAATATAAAGATATTTCTACTGTACTACATAGTGTAAAAATTATTTATGATAACATAATTTCTATACAAGAAGAAATTTTTGCTTTTTTTCATTCCCTTTTCACCAAATAAAGAAAGAATTTTGCCAAACAAAGAACTATTTTTCTATCTCTTTATTCTATTTTCACGAAACAAAGTTTTAGAAAATTAAAACAAAGAGATAGAAAATTAAAACAAAGTTCTACGTTTCTGAAACTTTGTTTTAGAAAATTAGAATCAAGTTCTACAAAATTAAAATAAAGAGATAGAAAATTATTTCTTTGTTTTATTTCTAATAAATGGAAATATTTTAATACCTTTGCAGATGATTGTCGCAGGACAATTGACAAAAGAATATTTGTTCTTTTGTGTGTCTGAAAAATATGGAAGCGTTATGCTTGTATAGACTTGTTATCTAAAGCGTGAGAAACTTTTGATGTGAGCAAGTTTAAGCATAGTAACATCATAGCCTTTTTAGGCGTGAATTCTACTATGTTATATCTTCTCACATGGTTTTATTTCTCACGCACCAAGATAAAAGATATAATTAAACATAGATGGTTTCACGCTTTCTTTTGTTGGTATTTTATGGGTATATAAGGAATACCTTTACTTGCGAAACCAAAGTAAAAATAAACAAAATGAAAAAAGGTTTAGTGTTATTACTATCTGTTGTTATGAGTGTTATAACTCTTCATTCTCAAGAGTCGAAAACATTGACACTTAGAGCAGGAACACCTGTACAAATTATGAGTGAAAACGGACTTAGAGCCTCAAAAGTGCTTGCAGGAGATGAGGTGGAATTTAGAGTTGCTACAGCAGTGAATGTTAATGATGTAACAGTTATACCTTATAACTCTTTGGTAAAAGGTACTGTAACAGAGGCAAAGAAAAATGCTATTTTTGGAATAAAAGGAAAACTATCTATTCAAATAAATAGTATTGTACTACCATCAGGAGAAATAATACCGTTATCAAATAAAATATTAAATTTTGATGGAAATAGTAACACTGCTTGGGTGCTACCTGTAGGTTTATTGTTAGTATGGCCAATTTTATTAGTGCCAGGTCAAAGAGGAGAAATGAAACCAGGTTATTCTACTATGGTAACAGTAGCCGTTGATACGAATATAAAAGTAAATAATATTAGTGAATAAAAGCTAATCTTATTACAGAAAGCAAATAAAAAAGATAAATTCTCCTCAAAGTACAAAAGGACTATTCAAAAAATAAAGTGCAAGTTTTTCTTGCACTTTATTTATTTCAACAACTCAGAATAAATGTTTGTAATTTACCAATTTTATCTCTGAAATATTGTTTTCCATATCCCCAGCATAAATTATAGTTTTATTGGATATAGGTTTCTTTATCAAAGATGCAGATTTTTTCAGAGTTTTCTCAAACACAGGATTATATGTCATAGAAGATTTTATTTCAAAAGCAGATAATTCTCCTTCATTTAAAGATAATAGGTCTATCTCGTTTTGATTGGAATCCCTATAAAAATAAAGCAAAGGTTCTTTTCCTTGATTTATGCGATGTTTGATAAATTCAGAAACGACAAAATTTTCAAACAATGCACCTCTTAACTTATCTCGGGAAAGTTGTTTTGTGGATTCAATGTTCAACAAATAGCAAGCAAGACCTGTATCACAAAAATAAAGTTTTGGAGATTTTATTAGGCGTTTACCAAAGTTTTCATAATAAGGTTGTAATAAATAAACTATATAAGAGGCTTGCAATATAGAAAGCCAAGATGTTATGGTGTTGGAAGATACTCCTACTTCGTTGGCCAATTGTGAAGCGTTGAAAACAGAACCTATTCTTCCAGCACAAAGCTTTAAGAATGTGTTAAACTGCATTATATCTTTGACTTGCAAAAGTTCTCTAACATCTTTCTCTAAATATGTTTTAACATAGAAAGGGTATAACATTTCGGGTATATTCTTCTTTGCACAAATGGCAGGATATAAACCATTGAAAAGAATTTCGTCTAAAGACATATCTTTGTATATATCAGTTACTTCATTGTAAGACATAGGTAACAATTCAAATAAAGCCACACGCCCAGCCAAAGACTGAGTGATGCTTTTCATAACTTGAAAGTTTGAACTCCCAGAAAGAATGAATTTTCGTTTAGGATTGTTATCAACAAATCCTTGAATATAAGAAAATAAAGAAGGAACCCTTTGCACTTCATCTAAAATCATACCTTCTTCTGTTTGATTTAGAAATCCTATAGGGTCATTTTCAGCAAAATTTCTTACATCTATATCTTCTAAAGAAAAAACTGTAAAACTTTTAAACAGATGTTTTATCAATGTGCTTTTACCAGATTGACGAGGTCCTGTAACACAAATTACAGAATAATACTCTATGGCTTTTAATATTGCTGTACTTATTTCTCTTTCAATTACTTTCATTGTTTTTATGTAAATTTGAAATGCAACTGCAAAATTACATAATTTCTTTATAACTACCAAATAATCAATAATAAAAATACTTCATCAATTTGCTATAACTTATTTTTAGAAGATAATAATAAGTAGCCTTAGAATAGGGATTAAAGAAAATAAAGTGAAGTTTTCTTTTAATGAAAACTTCACTTTTACATTTTATAGTTTTGTTGTAAAAAATGAAAACTATATGACGGATTTGTAAAAACTTATTTTACAAGGATAACAAGGAACTTACTCTTTGCCCAGAAAGAATTGGCATCATTTATAGTAAGTTGTGTAGGTTTGTCTGAATCTAATTCATAAGAAGAAGAAGGGTGTGAAGTAAGTATTTGAATTTTCTTGCCTGGCAAAGCAATATCTTTCACTCTTCTTGCGTCTATTTTGGTGTAATCTGCAAGGTCTGAATCCGATGAAACAGAAGTTTTTTTACCCATACCCAAGAAACCACCTTTTGAATTGATTATACCACGAGATTTAAGTTCGCTTTTCGTTCCTATTATATAATAAACGGTATTTCTTTCATCTTCAACCTTTATTATATGTTCGTCTTTTTCACGGTTTTGACGAGAAAGTTCATCAAGGTTTTTGTTTAGAGAAGATATAACGATGTTTTTCTTCTGCAATTCTGTAGTAAGAAGTTGTATCTCTTCCTCTTGTTCAGATATTCTTGCTTGAAGTTTCTCAATGAACGCTGTAAGGTTTTGATTGTTTGTTTGAGATTTTTTCAATTGTGCTGTTAAAGTCGCAATCTTTTCTTTGTTTTGGTTAAGAATTTCATTTATATCTTGTATCTGAGATTGAATTCTTGACCTTCTGTCTTGGTTTATTTCACCTGTAGAGTTCTTCAGCGTTTCCACGCTGGAGTATTTAGAAGTAACAGTATTAAGGTTTTCTTCTATTTCGTTAAGTTGTGCGAACAGACTCTCAACCTCGTTGTTTTTTGCATCTAAAGCTGCTTGTACAGAATCTTGAAGTGCTTTTTGATTAACAAGTTTTTGTTCCATCTCTTTCTTTCCACAAGAAAAGAACAACACCGTTGCCATAAGTGTGCAAACTAACAAAATCTTTTTCATTTTTCTTCTTTCTTTTTTATTTTTATAAATATGTTCCTAAAAATGCTTGGCAAAGATAATAAACTTTTGTAATTAAAATCCATTGTTTAGCAAAAAAATCTTATTACCTTTGCACTTTACAATAATAACGTTTTAAGTAGAAATTTATTTTATGCAACAAATAAAGAAAAAATAAACCACCATATAAAAATATGAAAAAAGATATTTCTGTACTGACTATAGCAGGTAGCGATTCCATAGCAGGTGCAGGCATACAAGCAGATATAAAAACAATAAGTGCTTTGGGGTTATATGCTTGTAGTTGTATAACTTCTGTTACTGCACAAAATACACTTGGAGTAAAAAATATACAAGCCATAGATAACAACATAGTATCTCAACAAATAGATGCAGTTTTTGGAGATGTAAAAATTTCTGCTGTGAAAATAGGTATGATTTACACAAAAGAAAACGTTATGGCTATAAAACAGTCTTTGCTCTCTAATAATTATAATGGTCATATTGTGTTAGACCCCGTCCTTGTGGCAACAAGTGGGGATAGTTTAGCAAAAGAAGATTTTCTTTCTACACTAAAAAAAGAACTTTTCCCACTTTGTAGTCTCCTTACACCAAATATACATGAGGCTGAAAAGATTTCTAATTGTAAAATAAACACTGTAGAAGATATGGTGAAATGTGGGCAAAGTATTATAAAGGAGTATAATGTTAAAAACGTACTTATAAAAGGTGGACACTCAAATACAGAAGATATGACAGATGTCCTTGTTTATGAAAATATGACTTATGATACTTTTTCTGCAAAAAAAATTATTAGCAAAAACACTCACGGTACAGGTTGTACGCTTTCCTCAGCCATAGCCTCTTATCTTGCTATGGGAAATACATTAAAGGATAGTGTAAAACAAGCAAAAGAATATGTTTATCAAGCCATACTTTTCGCAAAAGACAATACAATGTTTTCTGGACACGGAGCCTTAGAACATTTTTATAAGATAAAATGACATATCTATTATTTATAGACAAATAAACTTATTGCAAATTATTTTGTTTATTGTTAAAACTTTTCTATTTTTGCAAAAAATACAAAGAATATTATGGAAATAGACCAAAAATATATAACCCCATACACAGATTTTGGGTTTAAGTATATCTTCGGAGATGAAATGAATAAGCAATATCTTCTTTCTTTTCTCAATGCATTGTTTGAGGGAACACATAATATAGAAGATATTACTTATAAGAATACAGAGAAACAATCTTCGTCCTATCCTTCACGTAAGGCAATATTTGACGTTTATTGCGTTACAGATACAGGTGAAAGGTTTATAGTAGAAATGCAGAATTTCTTTCAACCATTCTTTAAAGATAGAATGATATATTATTCTACCTTTCCAATAAGAGAACAGGCAAAGAAAGGCACAGATTGGAACTACAAACTAAATCATGTATATACAATAGGAATACTTAACTTTGTCTTTAACCACGAAGATGAACAGGTAAAGCATACAGCACAGTTGAGGGACGCTACAACATACGAAGTCTTTTACGATAAACTTACCTTTATTACAATAGAGTTACCAAAATTCAAAAAGACAGAAAACGAACTTGTAACTATGTATGATAAATGGTTGTTTGTTTTAAATAATATGTCAAAACTACTTTCAAAACCTGCTGCACTGCAAGAGAGAATATTTACCACCTTGTTTAGACATGCAGAAATAGAACGACTAAAAGAAGATAATCTTCTTGCATTTGAAGCAGATATTTCTGCCTTTAGAGATATAAACAACATAACCGAAGATGCAGAACTAAAAGGTAGATTAGAAGGAATTTTAGAGGGCAAAATCAAAGGTAGAGCAGAGGGAGAAAAACGAAAATCCTTGGAGATTGCGAAAAATCTAAAGGCTATGAATTTAGATATTTCTGCAATTATGCAAGCAACAGGTCTAAGTAAAGAAGAAATGGAAAAGATATAATTTTATACTTTCAAAAATTTTGTTTAACTTTGCAAAGTTTTATAATAGGAGTTAAAAAGATGAAAAGAAGTGTAAGTATTTTATTATTAGCAAATTATATGGTGGGGGGGGGTACAACTTAATAACAACCTTTTAACAATTTATTAACGCATATAAAGGCTTTAACAGGCTTTTATATGCGTTTTTTATTTGAAAAATAATAATTAAATATTTAATAACAAAATAAATAGTAATAATTAAAAGCGATGATGTCTGATGACTTTATAACAAGACACAAATTATTATGAATAAAACAGTAAAAAGTATTCTTGTTTGTATGTTTATTTCTTTAGTTAGTATGCCATCTTTTGCACAACTAACGAAAGAACAAGAAAAAGAAAGAAAAGAAATGTCTAAGATGACAAAAAGTGAGTTAAACGCCAAAGCATCTAAAGTTGCAAGAAAGGAAGCAAAACGATTGAAAAAAGAAGGTTGGTTAGTTTCTCCGGGAGGATTGCCAATAGATAAGCAATTGGATAGGTCTTATAATCTACAATATGAGATAGACAAAAATATGATGCCTAAATACATAATGGCGGAGGGTATGAGTATAGGTGAAACGTATGACGCTGCAAAACTTCAAGCATCAGAGATAGCAAAACAAAATCTTGCTGGTCAAATACAAACAGAGGTAACTGCTTTGATAAAAACTACTTTAGCAAATAATGAATTAGGGCAGGAACAAGCTGCTTCTATAACAGAAATTGTTACTGCAAGTACCAATCTTATTTCTCAAAGTTTAGGTAGAACAATACCTGTAGTAGAACTGTATAGAGTAAAACCAAATAAAAACAAAGAAGTTCTTGTAAGACTTGCCTATGATACAGACACTGCAATGAAAGTAACAAAAAATATAATCAAAGAAGAACTTGAAAAGAAAGGTGAAGATTTACACGAACAGTTAGATAAAATTATGGGTATAAAATAATGAAAAACATCTTTGTTATATTCATATTATATATAGGTATATTTTCCGTATGCTCAGCACAAAAAATAGTTGATGTATGCGGGGAATATACTTATTATTATCCATCAACTGTAAGCCCAGAACAAGCAAAACAAACGGCTATAAATCGTGCGAGAATAGAGGGTCTTATAAAAGAGTTTAACCAAACCGTATACCAAACCAATACTACTGTTATTACAAGTAATAAGAACGGAGAATCTTCTTCTGATTTTATTTCTATAGGTGGTAGTAATGTTCAAGGTGAATGGATAGAAGATACAAAAGAACCTCAAGTCTCTTTTTATACAAAAGACAATATGTTTATATGTATAGCCAAAGTTTGTGGTAAAGCGAAAAAAATAACAAACACTACAGAATTTACTTCAAAGGTGTTGTGTAATGGAACAGATGGTAGATATGAAAGCAATAAGTTTAGAGCAGGAGATTATCTATACCTTTCTTTCCTTTCAGCAAGTGATGGTTGGCTTTGTGTATATCTTTTAGATAGAGAGGCACAAGAGGTATTTTGTTTATTACCATATAGAAATTCACCTAATGGTACTATAAAAATCAAACACGATACACTTTATCTGTTTTTTGACCCACAGGATAGCAATCAACCCGATTATGATTACATAGAGGGCAATCTTTATATTACTTGCACAAAAGAGATAGAATATAATGAAGTTTATGTAATATTCTCTCCTAATAATTTTTCTAAAGCCAACGGTTCAAAAATCAAAGGAGAATATTTACCAAGACAACTGTCGTTTAAAGATTTTCAAAAATGGTTAATCTCGTGTCAAACGAAAGATAGAGATATAAAAGTAAATAAACATCTAATAGAAATAAATAAGAAATGAAAAACATTATAATAAAAATAACACTGTGCATTGTATTATTCTTTTGTGTAAATACACTTACAGCACAAGAATATACTTTTGAAGACGAGAAAACTGTAACAACAAATAATGAAATTTATGGTAGTTTTGGACTTGCTGTAGGAAGTAATGTTACAAATGAAGAAGATGATGACATCCTTTTGGGGCTGTATTATGCAGGAAAATATAACACTTGGTTTGGTGTACAAATAGAGGCTTTATTTGAATATTGTTTTGCATGGAATAAGCCAATAGAACTTCATGTTCCTTTTTTGTTACAATTTAGTAGAAAACATTTTACACTTGAAACAGGATTGATATTAGATAGAGGTATTTATAGGGCAGAATATGATTTTACTATGGGGATACCTATAGGATTAAAATGGAAATCAAATCCTTTTTATGTAGGTAAAACCGCAAACAGAATAGGTTTAGGTTTAAGGTATGTTTTTCATTTTAGTGAGAGATATTATTTCTATTCTGGTGCGTTAAACAGGCAATTGAATGCTGGTCATAATTCTCTACAATTAACACTTTCTTGGGAATTGGGCAGAAAATCATGGAATTTAAAAAATATAATAAAAAATCTTTAAAGTATTAAAACGATGAAAAAAACAATAAAATATGTATTATGTTTAGTAGTCTTCTTTTTTGTATATTCTACACTTGTAGCACAGGAATATATATTTGAAGAAGAGAAGTCTACAATTGTAAATAACAAACAAGAAACTAAAGGGTATTTAGGATTTACTTTCGGAACAGACCCTTTAAACGAAGTAAAAGAGAGTGTTCTTTATGGAATTTATTATACAGAAAAATTTAATTCTTGGTTTGGTATACAGATAGAAACATTATTTGACTGGACTAATACTAATGATAATTATGAACTTCATATTCCACTTCTATTACAAGCAAATACAAAAAACTTTACTTTAGAAACAGGATTGATGTTAGATATACCTATTGAAGCAGAATATGATTTTACTGTGGGGATACCTATAGGTTTAAAATGGAAATCAAATCCTTTCTATGTAGGAAAAACAGCAAATAGAATAGTTTTGGGTCTAAGGTATGTTTATCATTTTATGGATAGAGAACTTTATGTTAAAAGAAATGGTCATCATTATGCTGGGCATAATTCCTTACAAATAACTCTTTCTTGGGAATTAGGAAGACCATCTTGGGGAATAACTAAAGGATTGAAAAATCAGTTTAAGAAACAAATATACAAATAAAAGATAATGAAAAAGAAAATATTATTTTTATTGTTTTCTATATGTTCATTGTTGGTCAATGCACAGTTGATAGATATAAATGAGAGCATAGAAAAATATCCTTTGAAACTTACTATAAAAAGTATTTCTTATGTAGAAAATAACAAAGGGAAAGAAGTAACGAAAGTTAATTGCGAACTTGAAAATATGTCTACACGTAAAATGTCTATAGCTTTGAATAAAGATATAAAACTTCTTTGCGATAATGGACAAATACTAAAGATAATAGGTACAGACGCAATTATGCCAAATCGTTCATATCCTCTAAATCCAAGAGAAAGCAAAGAATATAGTCTTTATTTTGAACGCATACCTTACGATGTGCAAACAGTAGCCTATATAGGAGGAGACCTTAGGATAAATAATATAGATGTGTTGAGGTCTAAAGAACCACCAAATCTTTATTTTGTGGAGAATTCCTTTATATTTGAAGACAAAACAGGAAATGATGCTATAGATGCAGACGAACAGTGTAGTATATCGTTTGAGGTTATCAATAAAGGAAAAGGAAATGCATATGGTTGCAAAGTAATAACTGAAACAAAAGGAGATATTCAAGATATATACATTTCATCAACAAATGTTTCTGTAATAAAATCTGGTGAAAGACAAAAAATAACTGTACCCATTTTCTCAGGCATGAACACTGTAGATGGTAGTGTGGCTTTTACTATAAATGTAAAAGAGCCTTTAGGATTTGGTACAGAACCAAGAACTATAGAAGTAACAACGAAAAGATTTGAAAATCCATTTGTGCAAGTAGCCGACTACAATATAACAAGCGATATAAAAGGTTCTACAACCTTAAGAAAAAAAGAACAATTTGATTTGCAGATAGTATTGCAAAATACAGGTGTAGGTAAAGCAGAAAACGTTGTTGTAGATTTGGTAAAACCAGATGATGTTTATTCTTCTTCAAGTGAAACTATAGGAAATATAGGTTATATGGAACCGGGAGAAATAAAATCTTTGGTTTATACTCTTGCTATAAAAATGGATTATCAAGGAAATTCAGTGCCTTTTAAAGTTAGAGTAAAAGAAAAATATGGAAAATATTCACAAGATAAAGATATTTTGCTGAATCTAAATCAAAACTTTGCAAACAATAAGATAGTTATAAATGAGAAAGAGAAAAAGAGGATAAATAATAAGAATGGTTCTCTTGTTCTGAATTCAGATGTAGATAAGGATATACCAATAAATAATATCATCAATGGTACAACCTATGCTATTATCATAGCCAACGAAGTTTATAATAGAATAGAAAGTAATGTTTATTTGGCAGAAAAAGATGGTAGAGCATTCAAGGAGTATTGCACTAAAACATTGGGTATTCCTAATGATGAAAATCATATTATCTTCATAAAGGACGCAACGTTGAATGATATGAACTATGCTATTGGACGATTGAAAGAGCTTGATGAGGTTAATGAGATAAATAACGTTATTTTCTATTATGCTGGTCATGGTATTCCTGACGAACAAACAAAAGAAGCATATCTTGTTCCTGTAGATGCTTATGTAGGCAATACCAATACATCATACAACGTAAATAAACTTTATTCAGAACTATCTTCTTTACGGGCAAAGAATGTTTTTGTTTTTCTTGATGCTTGTTTCTCTGGTTCTCAAAGAGGAGAAGGAATGATAGCATCGGCGAGGAGTGTGGCTATTGCTCCAACAAAAAGTCATTTAGAAGGGAATATAATAGTATTCTCTGCTTCTACAGCAGACCAAACGGCTATGCCTTATATGGAAAAAGAGCATGGATTGTTTACATATTTTCTTTTAAAGAAACTAAAAGATTCTAAGGGTAAATGTACTCTTGGACAATTATCGGACTATGTTACTAAACAAGTAGAATTGCATTCTGTAAACAAAATACAAAAACGACAAACTCCATCTATTACTTCGTCTTCCATTATGCAAAACAAATGGCGTAATTTAAAACTTGTAAAATGAAAGGTTATGGATAAGAATTTAGAAAATCTAAAAAAGATTTAGAACAAGGTAAACAGATTATCTTATTTATAGGTGCAGGAATAAATTACAATCCAACCAAAAAATTGCTTTGGAGCGATGTTATGCAGGCATTTTTAAATAACGCACTACATCTACTAAATATGCCAGAAGAAGAAATAAATTTTCTAAAACAAGCATTAAATCCAAATAGTACCAATCGTGAATTATTACTAAGAGGCAATTCAGAATTTTCTTCTGAAATGAAAATATCTGTAGTGAAACAACTGTTGAATACTGCTTATATTCCATTATTGCAAGATATTATATATTCACAGTGTAGTTTAGATGAATTGAAAAATGAATGCAATATATACGTAGAAAGGGGAGAATGTAATTTCTATTCACTGTTTTCTGTTGCAGATATGATAATTAGATATAACAATTTTAAAGCGGTAGTTACTTATAATTATGACAACTTTCTTTCTACCGCAATAAAATTGTTACAGAGTAATAAAGATTATATTGCAGATAGTAAAAGATGTATTAACAAAGAATTTACCCCTATAGATGTGTATAATCAAAGGACGATGGAACCAAATACAGATTCATCGTTTAGAATATATCATGTTCATGGATATATTCAACCACCATACGAATTAAAACCTATAGGTAAGAATGAAGTAGTTATGTCATTAGATGAATTTCATCAAAACTCTAAAGACCCATATTCATGGCACGAAACCAAACAAATATCTTATCTTTCAGAATATACTTGCTTGTATATAGGAGCCTCATTATCCGATATGACTATGCAAAGAGTTATTCATCATGCAAATATACAAGATAGTAATGAAAATATCTATTACCTTACAAAGAAAGGAGACACTTTAACAAAACTAAAAAATATGTTTCACACAGCAAATCATCTAAAGGTAATAGAGATAGATACATATAAGAATTTTTTTGAAGATATAAACCATAAAAAATAAAAACACAATGGAAAAAAGAGAAGCAATAAAAACAGGAGTATCAGGTTTTGATGCTCTTTTAGGAGAGAAAAAAGGTTTTGAAATAAATAAAAATACAGATAATCTTTTAATTGTAATAAGAGGCCAGAGAGGGATAAGCAAGGTTAATCTTGCTATGAATATAATGAAGGGTGTTTGCTGTTCCTTAAATAAAGAAGATTCATGCCGTTTTTATTCTCTAAACAAGAATAGAACCGAAATACAGGAACAATATGAAAAATTAGTAGGTTTGTCAAATAATGTGTTAGATGAGATATTTAGAAATGACAAAACCGAATCTAATACTTATATGTCATCCAAATTGGTACAATTTGTAAAGATAAGTCAAGAAATAAGCGATATAGATTTAAAAGAAAAACTTGCTTGTATTGTTATAGATGGTTTTGCAGGACTGACAACAGAAGAGTTTAACACTATACCATTGAATGCTTTAGAAGAAAACCTAAGAAAGAAAACAAAAATAGCAATACTAATATTTGACGATAGACTTACAAATCAAAGCACAAATGCAGATATTATCATTGAAATGAGAAGAAGTTTTGATAAATCGCACAATTATACTTACCATGAACTTTCTATCTCAAAAAGTATCTTTCAATCTGTAACACACGGTTGGCATAAATACAAACATTTGGATAATGGAAAAATAGAAGTATATCCAAGTGTGCATAAAATACTTTCAGACATAAAACCTATAAAAGCACAGTTTGAGACTTTGTTAGACGGAGAACAAAATTACAAACCCCAAAATTTGAAAAATAATACATCTAAGGTTATAAATTTAGACAATGTTTTATATCCTAAATCTGGTAAAGTAACCAGTATAATTGGAGCATCAAATACCTTTAAAAGATATTTAACAGCCCTTTCCGTATCTATAGCATTAGAGAAAGGAAAACGTTGTCTGGTCGTTTTATTCAATGAAAGTAAAAGTGGTTTTATTAGTGTTTTAAATAATGTTGATAATACTTTGATTTCTAATCCTAATCTCCAGTTTTTTGAAATCCCTATGGGTTGTGTATCTCCGGCAGAGTTTATAAATATGATGCAGGAATATGTTTTGCGTTTTACAGAAAATTGTTGCAATAATAGAGTTTCATTATTTATGTTAGATTTATTAGAACTGGATTATTCTTTTCCTATGTTGTGCAACGAAACTCTATTTTTACCGGCATTGGCTTCTGTTTGTAAAAATAATCAAAATTCAGAACATCAACCAAACGTAAGCCTTCATCTTGTTTGCAATAAAAGATTTTCTTTAGTAAATACTGTTATATCTATATCTGATGATGTGTTATGCACTCAAAGAGAGCTTGATGATAATAAACAATTAACGATTTATTTGGAGAAAAATTCTTTCGGAGCAGACCACAACAGCAGGGTATATCAATGTGAGTGTGAAATTCTTCAAGATGAAAATAATGACGATAAAAATAAAGTTATTCTTGATACAAAATTTGATGAGATTTCTACCACAAAAGACTTTTGGAGGCAGGCAGTTAATATAAAAAACAAAGTTGATGTGAATCTATTAAATGGACAAGAAAATGAGGAGGAGAAGTAATGAAAAAACAAATAATTATTACATTTATCGTATTACTTTTTTGCAATTTATCTTATTCTCAGATAGACTATTTCTTTAAAGAGAATAAAACTGTTACAAAAGAACTAAAAAAGAAATATCATAAAGTAGAATTTCAGAAAAACTATGCCAGAGCTGGAAAATACAGTTATTCAATCGGTGTAAAATACTATAAAGTTAGAAATAAATTATCAAAATATGGTATATGCGATAAAGACGGTAGAGAATTATGTCCTCCTAAATATGATGATGTGTTTTGGGATGGCGGAAACTACATTTTGATAAAAGAAAATAAAAAATATGGTTTGATTAGCACGAATGGAGATATGATACTTCCACCGTCTATCGAATCAAAAAGAGCATATTATTTGTCAGAGGATACAAATGTAGTAATTTATACTTGTTATACAGAATACTTTATGGTAAAAATAAGTTATTATGATTTTTACAATAGACATGGTGTATGTATTTTGACTGATTTTCGTGAGGTTGAAGATTCTCCCAAAACAGCTTTCTTTACAAGTATAAATGATGGTCTTATCAAGATAAAAAAGGATGGTAAATGGGGATGTATCGATACAGAAGGTAATGTTGTTATAAAATTTGAATATGATGGTATTACTCAAGATAATGGTAAAATAAAACTAAAAAAAGATGGTTTTTATCAAACAATAGATAATCCTTTGAAAAGACCAAATAGCAATGATGAGAATATTGCTGTAAATAATTCCACTATTGATTCTAATAACAACAACCCTAATAACAATAATATAATCTCATCTATTTCACAAAATAACCAACGAAAAAGGCAACAATTATTGTCTGATGTAGATAAACAAATACCGTTTGTCAATAAAGTTAATGATAATATCTTTGCGTTTATCATCGCTAATGAGGATTATCCACAGAAGAAAGTACCGTATGCTTTGAATGATGGTAGAATATTTAAAGAGTACTGCATAAAGACACTTGGTATAAATGAAAAAAGAGTCAATCTTTACGAAAATGCAACGGGAAATAATATTGTTGCTTGCGTAGAAAAGATTAAACAAGTCGCCAAGGCGTATGGCGGTGATGCTAATATTATTTTCTATTATGCAGGACATGCTTTCCCAGATGAACAACGAAGCACAGGTTATCTGCTCCCTATTGACGGAGACAGCAAAATAACGGCTACAGGTTATGCTTTAGATAAACTTTATAAGGAATTAAGTAGCGTAAAAATAAAATCCATCGTTTGTTTTATAGATGCTTGTTTTTCAGGTGCGACAAGGGAAGATGAAATTTTGCTTACAGGACGAGGTGTTGCTATAAAAGTAAAAGAGGAAGTACCAAAAGGAAATGTCGTTGTTTTTACTTCTGCCTCAGGGGACGAAACGGCACATCAATACGAAGAACAAGGACACGGTATGTTTACTTACTTTCTTTTAAAGAAACTAAAGGAAACAAAAGGTGACGTAACCTTAGGTGTCCTTTCTGATTATGTAATAGAGCAAGTTCAACGTACATCAGTAACAGAAAATGACAAACTGCAAACACCTACAGTTATACCGTCCATATCTTTATCTCAATCTTGGAAAAATTTGAAACTTATAAAATAATATAAATAACATGAAAAAACATTTAGTATTTATACTTATATCTTTTGTGGTTTGGTCTGTGAATGCACAGCAGGAAAAAGAGCCTTTTAATAAAAAGGCAAGGGAACAATATGAAGCATTTAAAAGACAAGCAAAAGAGAATTATGATTCTTTTAGAGATAGTGCTAATAAGTCTTATGCGGAGTTTGTTGAGCGTGCTTGGAAAACCTATAAGGGTGAAGAACCGTTTGTACAGCAAGAAGAAAAACCTCTTCCTCCTGTTATCATGCCAGAAGAGGAGAAAAACATTCCTTTACAAGATAATGCAAAACCTATAGAAGAGTTTATAAAACCACAACCCGTAACTCCACAACCTCAACCTATAGAACCTATAAAAGAAGAAAAGAAAGACGATGACAAAGAACAGACTTTTTCTTTTATGTTTTACGGTACGGATATAAGGACAACGTTTTTTGATGATTATAAGTTTTCTTTGCAAGGCGTAGAGACAAAAGATATAGCAGAGGCTTGGAAAAACTTATCTTCGTCTAAATATAAACATCTTATCAATGAATGTCTTAGAGTGAGAGAAGAATATGTTTTAAACGATTGGGCTTATTTGCAGATGTTGGACAAGTTTAGTGAAAACATCATAGGCAGACAATCCAATGAAGCCACCTTGCTTATGGCTTATCTTTATTGTCAAAGTGGTTACAAGATGCGTTTGGCTGAGAGTGATAAGAAACTTTATATGCTTTACTCCTCTAAAAGCATTGTCTATGGTGTGGATTATTTTATAGTAGATGCAGATTTGTACTATTTGTATAAGGGAGAAAAATTGGAATATGTGAAAATATGCGAGGCTTCTTTTCCACAGGAAAAAGAGATGTCTTTTCAGTTGAGAAAACAACCGTTGTTCAGCATACAGACTTCATCTTATAGAGAGTTGAAATCGGAACGTTATCCTGAGGTCAAGGCAAATGTTAGGGTGAATAAGAATTTGATAGATTTTTACGATAAATACCCGACTTCTACTATAAATAGGGACTTTGGAACACGTTGGGCCATGTATGCAAATGCTCCTTTGAGCGATGAGGTAAAAGAAACTCTGTATCCTGCTTTGCAAAAATCCTTGCAGGGCAAAACAAAGAAAGAAAAAGCAGAAATACTGTTGAATTTTGTTCAAACATCTTTGGTTTATGAATATGATGATACGGTTTGGGGAACAGACCGTGCATTTTTTGCAGAGGAAACCCTGTTTTATCCTTATGCAGATTGTGAAGACCGTGCTATATTGTATTCTCGTTTGGTTAGAGATTTATTGGGTATAAAAGCGGTGCTGATTTACTATCCAAACCATTTGGCAACGGCTATCTGTTTAGACACACCAGAGGTTAAAGGAGATTACATACTTGTGAATGATAAGAAATATTATATAGCAGACCCAACATATATAGGTGCACCTATAGGAGTGCAGATGTCAGAATTAAAAGACGAAAGTATAAAAGTAATATCGTTAGACTGAGTATAATCTATTACGATAAAAATACACCGTATATTAAAGCAAGTTTGGTGAAAGAAAATCTTATAATTATTCTTTACCAAATTTGCTTCTGTTTTCACCTCTTTTGATAATAATTTTCTATCTCTTTGTTTTAATTTTCTAAAACAAAGAAATAATTTTGTAGAACTTTGTTTTAGAAAATTAAAACAAAGTTTCGTGAAAGCGAGATAAAATTTTATTTTTGTTACTCTTTATTAGGTAGATAGGGAATTAAAAATAGAGAGAACGTTTTTATAGTAACAAACTCTATGTTTTGATTAAAAAAATAGAGAGAAAAATGATTAACAATACAATATTTAACAAATAAAAAGTTATATAGTTTTTGACAAAAGAAAACATAGATAAAAAAAACTTTATTGATGAAATTAAAAAAGAGGACAAAACGAATTATGCTAATCATTATTGGGGTTATCCTACTGTTGTTGATATATGTAGGTGCGAAAACTTGGGTTGCTGTGGGCAAGTTGCCAACGGGGGAGAGATTGGAAAGAGTGAAACAATCTTCTCATTACAATGGAAAAGAGTTTGTTAATACCATAGAAACAAGAGAAGTAACGGCAGAAGACGGAACTTTAAAGGCTTGGTGGAATTTTCTTTTCAAGAGAGTGAAAGACCTTAACCCATCTTCGCCTATTCCATCGGAGAAAATAGATTTGAAGAACATAGGTAGAGAAGAAGAAATTGTTGTTTGACTTGGTCATTCTTCTGTTTTTATTCAAACGAATGGCAAACGTTATCTGTTTGACTCTGTGTTAGAAAGCGGTTTGCCTGTAAGTCTTTATATGAATGCTTACAAGGGTAGCAACACTTATCACGCTGAAGATATACCAGAAGTAGATTATCTTATAATAACGCACAACCATTTTTGACCATTTGGATTATCCAACGGTGAAAAAGATGAAAGATAAGGTGAAAAACGTTGTCTGTGCTTTGGGTATAGGAGAGAGTTTTGAATATTGGGGATATGATAAGAAAATACACGATTTGGATTGGGGTGAAAGTATTCAAGTAGATGAAACGACAAAACTTTACTGTTTGCCAGCACGTCATTTTTCTGGTAGATTGTATGGAAATAATAAAACTTTCTGGGCTTCCTACATGATAGCAGGTGAGAAAAATATTTACGTAACAGGCGATAGGGGATACGATGAACACTATAAAGAAGTAAAAAAAACAGTTCCCTGAAATAGACCTTGCTATTATGGAAAATGGTCAGTATGATAAAGATTGGAAAGATATACACACTATGCCAGAAGAACTTGTAAAAGAATTGGAAACACTACAACCTAAGAAAGTGCTTACCTATCATAATTCTAAATTTACACTTGGCAAACATGCTTGGTACGAACCTTTGGAACTTATCTACAAAGCCTCACAAGGCAAACCTTACAAACTACTTACGCCAAAAATAGGCGAAAAAGTACAATTAGACCACGAACAAACATTCTCCACTTGGTGGAGAAAATAAAAGTAGAGTAAAGAAAAGACAAATATATCTCTTATTGTAAAATTTCATAGTAGTTTTCTGGTGTTATGCACTTGAAAACTACATTTTCATAATTATTTGTAAAAGTTTTACTTATTTTCGCTTTCTTATTTTTATTCCATTTAAATTCGTATGCAAATAATTGTCCATCTTTTTCTTCTAAAAAATCTATCTCTTGTTGTTGTGTAGTACGCCAAAAATATGTGTTGCAACGATTTTTGTTGTAAGCATTGTATTTTATTTTTTCACTTATCATAAAATTTTCCCACAATGCCCCTGTATCGTTTCGCATATCCAATTGAGAGAAGTTATTTATCAAAGAGTTTCTTATTCCTGTGTCATAAAAATATATCTTCTTAGAATTTTTCAACTCTGTTCTAAGGTTTCGAGAAAAAGATGAAAGACGGAAAATTATCTGTGCTTTCTCTAAAATACTTATATAGTTTTCAACTGTACCTCTTTCCAATCCTACCAACCTGCTTAGTTCATTTGTAGAAACTTCAGAACCTATTTGGTAAGCAAGAGCTTGTAATAGTTTTAAAAGTTTATCTGGCTTTTTTATTCTTTCCCATTCCAATACATCTTTGTAGAGATAACTATCTGCTAACATATTCAGTATTTCGTATGCAGACTCTTGGTGAGTTACAACCTCTGGGTACATTCCATATATAAGTCTTTGAGAAAGATGCTTTATTTCCTCAAAAACATTAGTATGATTTACCATCTCTTCAAACGAAAGAGGGTACATTTTAAACTCCCACTTCCTACCTGTCAAAGGTTCATTCACATTATTAGACAATTCAAACGAAGAACTACCTGTAAGAATAAGTTGTATATTAGGTATTTGGTCGTGGATAATTTTTGCTTTCAATCCAATGTCTTGTATTCTTTGAGCCTCATCTATTATCACCACATTACTTTTTCCAAACAAGGAAGCCATCTTTTCTTTAGAAACTTCATTGAAAAGATTTCTTACCTCTGTATTATCTCCTTCAAACCAAAGAACACTATCATTTTTTGCAAGAATTTCTTTCAATACGGTTGTTTTACCGACTTGTCTTGCACCTATTAGTATAATTGTTTTGCCTGAAAACATTTTTTCTTGCAAAGATTTGAAAATTTTTCTCTCTATCATAGTCCTTTATTTTGAAATGATTTTTGCAAAAATACTAACTTTTGCGTATATAACCAGCAAAAAATTATAATTTTTTGTATAATACACCCGCAGAAATTAGTGTTTTTTGACTAAATTTAGTGTTTTCAAACATTATTTTTGCTTTTATTTCTTTGTTTATATTGATAATAATGATTTATTTTGTATTTTTGCCATTGGATAGTCGTAGGATTATCTTTTGACATAAAAAGCGTTACGCTTTATTTTTGACAACTTGAATCTTCCAAATTCATAATTTTATCACGCAAAAATAAGTGGGTTGTAACGCTCGCGATTATCAGTCGTGGGCTTACTTATTTTGGTGATAAAGGAATGGAAGACCTCAAGTTGCAAGATGATAAGTTCCACGATGTTTTTTGTGTCGTTGTTTTATCAAATAAGTTAAAATTTTAAAAACGAAGAGCTGAATGGAATAACACAGCAAAAAAGAAAATGAAAAAAATAATACAAACTTTGACTTTTGCAATTGTTATGATTGTAAATATAAATGTTTTTGCTCAAACAGAAGAACCTGAAAGTGCAAGACCTTCTACGGGAGTTACTGTTTATAGAGAGTGTGATATAGCCTACATAGAAAGAGATACTGTTTATGATGTTTTAATAGAATTGACGGCGGCGGATTACCGTGATTCGTGGAATGGAGTAAAGATTGTTGTTAGTAATATTAAAACAGGAAAAAAATTATATCAATATCATTTTCCAAAATCTTATCTTTATGGATATTCAGATAAAAGTATACAAGTAGGAAAAGGCAATATATTAACACAAGTAACTATTTTTAGGTCTTCTTGGACGGGAGAGTGGATAGCGAGAATAAAAGAAAAAGGTATTTATTAAAATCTAAGAGGTTTATTTATTGAATGATATTCAATAATCTGCAATACAATAAAACAGTATTGCAGATTTTTATTATTCCATTTTCTTTCTTTTCAAAGAAAATTATTATCTTTGCAGTTGTTATTTGAAATATTTATAAAGGGGTGCTTGTATGAAAAAAAACAAAAGGAGAAAACAGGCTGAGATTATACCCATTGACAAGTTCGGTAATGCGAATTTCGGAAAAATATTTTCTCATTCTATTTTCTTTATAAGGTTTTCGTTAGGTGTTTCTTTATATAAAAATGATATATTATTATGAAAGTAAAAGTAAATAACAGAGAAAAAATTGTACCTGTAGATTGCACAGCACAAATGCTTGTGGAGATAATGGGGGTAAAGGAAAATGAACCTATTGCTTTGGCTTTAGGAGAAGAGGTTTTGCCAAAAATACAGTGGGAAAACACTGTATTAAAAGAGGGTGATAAACTTACAATCATACGTGCCACATGCGGAGGTTGATAGGTATAACACCTGAAAAAGAAGTTTTTTCAGAACATCGTAGAATATCCAATCTCATACTTGCAGGTGAGGTTGAGTATTTTCATATACGTAAACCATCGTTTTCTGAAAAAGAAATGAGAGATTATCTTTCTTGTTTTGATAATCCTATTGTGAAAGAAAGACTTTCTCTTCACGATTATCATAATTTGGCTTTTGAATTTGGAATAGGCGGAATACATATCAACAAACGCAATCCTTTATTAAAACCAGAATATGACCAGAAAAGAATCTCTGTTTCTTGTCATAGTATAGAGGAATTTGAGAAATGGTCTTCTGTTGCAGATTATTGTTTTCTTTCTCCTATATTTGATAGTATAAGTAAGGAAAATTATACTTCAAAATTTGCTTTATCGGACTTGAAAACTCTTTTTGAGAATAAAATTCTTAATAATAAAGTTGTTGCTTTAGGAGGAGTGAATTTTGAAAATATAAAAGAATTGACGAATATTGGTTTTACTTCTTTTGCAATGTTGGGAAGATTATGGCAATTGCCCAAAACGATGTTTATTACTCCGAACAAAGATTCTGATGCTTTGATACAGGATTGTGAAAAAGTCTTAGAGGGTGGTATAAAGTTCATTCAACTAAGAATGAAAGAAACAAAGGACGAGGAAGTTGTGAATGTAGCAAAATATTTGCGAACATTGTGTAATAAACATTGTGCTTTGCTAACTGTAGATGACAGAATAGAACTTTTGCATACCAATCTTTTTGACGGAGTGCATTTAGGTAAAAATGATATGCCAATAAAACAAGCAAAAAAAATAACTAAAAGTAGATATTTATTAGGTGCTACTTGCAATACTTTGGATGATGTAAAAAAAGCAACAAATGACGGTGCGGATTATTTAGGAGTAGGACCATTTAGATACACAACTACAAAGAAAAATCTTGCACATATACTTGGTTTAGACGGTTATCTCTCTATAATAAAAGGAATGGAGGAAACAATACCAAAACTTCCTATTTATGCAATAGGCGGTATAACGGTGGAGGATTTGAAAGAGTTAAAACAAACGGGTGTCTATGGTGTTGCAATAAGTGGAAGTATTTGCAATGCACAAAATCCAAAAAAAGAAATAAAAGAAATACTAAACGTATTTTAATTTTACTATAATGAAAGAAACAAAACCGGCAGAAAAACAGTTTGAACAGATTAGAGATATTATTCTCAATCATAGAAGTAAAGCATTGCGTAGTGTCAATGAGGAATCTTTACTTATGAGTTGGCATATAGGGCGCATAGTTTCTGAAAGAATAAACAGTAATGAATGGGGAAGTAAAGTTGTTACTCAACTTTCCGAATATTTAAGAACAAAAGACCCTTCTTTAAAAGGATTCTCTCGTAGAAATATTTATAATATGGTTGCTTTTTATGAAGCCTATTCAAATGAAGCATTCATAGAATACTCTACTAAGCTACCTGTTTCAAAATATCTTAATCAAACAAATGAAATTTCTGAAATTGTGCACCCAAAAACTGCACAAATGAATAGTAAAAGTGAAATTGTGCAGAATTCACCTGCACAATTTAAAACAGAACATAATATTGTGCAGACAGAAACTGTACAAATGCCACCGATACTAATATTGTTAACGTTCTCTAAACATACTATAATAATAAATAACTGTAAAACTATTGAGGAAAGAATATTCTATATATTGTATGCATATAGAGAAAATTTAAATTATAATGAACTTCAACGCTGTATAGATACCAATACATTCGCTTCTTTATTGGGAAACAAAAAGAATTTATCCAAAGGTTTGTTACAAACTTATCCTCAAGCAAATGTTATGTTAAAAGACACTACTTTTGTTGATTTTCTAAACTTACCTACAAAGCATAGTGAAAAACAGTTACATAAAGGTATATTGGAAAATATGAAAAAATTTATTTTGGAATTGGGTAAAGATTTTCTTTACATAGATAGTGAATATCCTTTACAAGTTGGTGCCTCTACTTTCAAAATAGATTTATTGTTTTTTCATAGAGGTTTGCAATGTTTGGTAGCCATAGAATTAAAATCGACAAAATTTAAACCTGAATATATAGGACAATTAGAATTTTATTTGGAAGCCTTAGATAGAGATGTTAAGCGTAGTAATGAAAATCCGAGCATAGGTATACTTTTGTGTCAATCTGCAGATAAGAGTGTAGTGGAATACGCTATGAGTAGAAGTTTAAGCCCTACTATGATAGCCGAGTACAAAAGTAAATTGATTCCAAAGGAAACTCTACAAGAATCTTTTAATGATTTTGTTAATTTCTTGGAAAATGATAAATAGTTTATAAAAATGATACTACTTATTATAAATTTACAGGAGAAGAGAAATTGATAAAATGTGAAAAATTATAGAAACTTAATAAATTTTTAATAGAGAATAAAGTATATTTAAACAAGAAAAATAATAATACAGTATAAACAATGAACGATACATTAAAGATAGCAGATAAGGAATTGTCATCACGTCTTATTATAGGTACAGGAAAATTTCCAAGCAACGAAGTAATGAAACAAAGTATTATTGCAAGTAAATCTTCTATGGTAACTACGGCTTTAAAACGTTTGGGTACAGAAGATTCTGCAAGTGAAAATATTTTGGAATTTATTCCTAAAGACTGTATGCTTTTACCAAACACTTCTGGTGTTAGAAATGCGAAAGAGGCTGTTTTTGCTGCCAAAATGAGTAGAGAATTGTATCAAACCAATTTTATTAAGTTGGAAATACACCCAGATGCAAAGTATCTTCTGCCTGATGTAAAGGAAACACTTGAGGCAACGGAGATTTTGGTTAAGGAAGGTTTCAATGTTATGCCTTACATTACACCAGACCCAACGGCTTGCAAACAATTGGAGCAAATGGGTGCAGTTTGCGTCATGCCTTTGGCTTCTCCTATTGGTACAAATAAAGGTTTACGTTGTAAAGATTTGTTGAAAATCATTATAGAACAAAGTAATGTTCCTGTAATAATAGATGCAGGTTTAGGAACACCTTCTCACGCGGCTGAAGCAATGGAAATGGGTGCCGATGCTTGCATGATTAACACCGCTATTGCCATAGCAGATGACCCTATAACAATGGCTAAAGCTTTTGCTTTAGGAATAGAAGCAGGACGTATGGCTTACCTTTCAGGTATTGCATCAACATCGCATTTTGCAAAAGCGACCTCTCCACTAACAGCCTTTTTGGACGAAGAACAAGCCAATGTAGATAAACTGTAATAAAATATGAATACCATAGAACAACTATATAAAGAATGGCAGTCATTACAGCCTTTGAAAGCAGAATATCAAAGAAGGTTAGATGAGAAGTTTATGTTGGAGTTTAACTATAATTCCAATCATATAGAGGGTAATACTCTTACCTATGGACAAACGGAATTATTGTTGAAATTTGGAGAAGTTGTAAATAATGCCAAAATGAAAGATTTGGAAGATATGAAAGCCCATAATCTTTGTTTGAAAATGATTAAAGAAGAAGCAAAAGACAAAGAGCGACCTCTAACCGAGTCTTTCATAAGAAGTCTTCATCATACAATGCTTAGAGAGGATTATTATGAAACAAAGAATGGTGAAACTTATACCGTACATGCTGGAATATATAAGACACGTCCTAATTTTGTACAAACAATAACAGGGGAAATTTTTGAATATGCTGGTGTAGAAGAAATACCTTCTTTGATGTCTGATTTAGTTGCTTGGTATAACAAAGAAGAGCAAAACGATAAATTATCTATTATAGAACTTGCAACTCTTTTTCATTACCGTTATATAAGAATACATCCTTTTGAAGACGGTAACGGTAGGATTGCACGTCTTTTAATGAATTACATTCTTTCAAAACATAACTATCCTATGATTGTCGTAAAGACTGAGGATAAACACAGCTATCTTTCTGCCCTGCATCAATGTGATGTAAATGTTGGTTCTTTGCCTTTTAATGGAGCAAATGCAAACATAGAACAAATAACTCCTCTTGTAGAATATCTTACAAGGTGTTTAGAAACTTCTTTGCAACTATCAATAAAGGCAGCAAAAGGGGAAAATATAGAAGAAGATGATGATTGGAGAAAATCCTTGAAAATAAAATATCATAATCATCTTAATAAACCAGAACTTACCGAAGATAGAAAAGAAGAAATATTACATAAAGAATACTCTTCTTTATTAGGAAAAATAGATTTAGAACTATCAGAATTTTACTCTTTATTTTCTTCTGTTAATTGGTATCCTTCTTTATCGGAAAGAAGACACATCGGTACCAACCTTTTTATAACATCTATTCATTTTAAACAAGATTTGTTAGGATATAAAAAAAGTATGGTTATTCAAATTAAAATAGACTTTAATCAATTTACCCGCAAGTATTCTATACATAATGATAATGATTTCAATGATGTTGATGTTTATGAAAAAGAATTATTCTACAATGAATCTCTATCTGAAAAAGATACTAACAGTATTATAAACTCCATAGGAAAAGAATTGCAAAAATTTTTAGAACAAAATACAAACTAACATTATGACTAAGACGAAAGAACCTATAGTTGCGTTGATATATGATTTTGATGGTACATTATCTCCTGGTAATATGCAGGAGTTTGGTTTTATTCAAGCCATTGGAACAGATACCGAGAAGTTTTGGAAGACAAGCAACGAATTGTATATAAAAGAGGACGCAAGCGGTATTTTGTGTTATATGTACAATATGATAAAAGAGGCTAATTACAACAATATTCGTTTGACCAAAGAATCTTTTAGAAAGTTTGGTAACGAGATAGAATTGTATAATGGTGTCAAAGAATGGTTTAAACTTATAAACTCTTATGGTAAAAGTATAGGTTTTACAGTTAAACATTACATAAATTCTTCTGGTTTAAAGGAAATGATAGAGGGAACTCCTATTGCAGAAGAGTTTGAGAATATTTACGCATGTTCTTTCTTGTATGATGTTAATGATGTTGCATATTGGCCAGCAGTGGCAGTAGATTACACGGCAAAGACTCAGTTTTTGTTTAAGATAAATAAAGGAATTGCAGAGGTGAGCGACAATACCAAAATCAATGAATATGTGAAAGAAGAAGACCGTCCCGTGCCTTTTGAACATATGATTTATTTCGGAGATGGTGAAACGGACGTACCTTGTATGAAGATGGTAAAGGTACATGGCGGACACTCTATTGCTGTTTATGGAGATAGTAAAAAGAAAGCCACTGCAATGAAATTGATTAGAGAAGAAAGAGTAAATTTTGCTTGTAAGGCAGACTATTCCAAAGACAAGGCTATTTATAAAGTCGTAAAAAGAATATTGGACAAGATAAAAGCAGATTATGATTTCAACCGTTTGTTAGATATTCATAAAAACAAAGCAGAAAAGTATAAATAATAAACATCTATTGAGAAAAAATACATAATATTATACAATGTTAGAACTTAAAGTTTTTTGTAATTTTGTAGTGAAAGAATAAATAAAATATTATAAAAGTTTAAAAACAATGGACGGAAAATCATTATCAATAACAGAAGAGAGAATAAAGGAATTGAAGAAAATCTTTCCTGAGGTGTTTAGTGAAAATAGAGTTGACTTTGACAGACTGAGAAATATTCTTGGGGATAATGTGAAAGACAAAGATGAGAGATATAATCTTTCGTGGGCAGGTAAGAGTGATGCATATAGAATACTACAACAACCATCATTTGCTACTTTAATTCCACAAAAAGAAGAATCTGTTGATTTTGATAAAACAGATAATATATTTATTGAAGGTGAAAATCTTGAAGTGTTGAAGATTTTACAGAGAAGCTACTTCAATAAAATAAAAATGATTTACATAGACCCTCCTTACAATACAGGCAAAGACTCTTTTATTTACCCAGATAAGTTTTCTGAAACAAAAAAAGATTATCAACAACGCATAGGAGTAAAAGACGAAGAAGGAAAACTTCTTAAAGAAGGTGAGTTTAATCTTAACAGTAAAGAAAATGGGCAATATCACAGCAATTGGCTGAATATGATGATGCCGAGATTATTTCTTGCAAAAAATCTATTGAAAAATGACGGAGTTATTTTTGTTTCCATAGATGATAATGAAGTACATAATCTAAAACTTCTTATGAATGAAATATTTGGAGAAGAAAATTTTATAGTGCAATTAAATTGGAAAAAGAAAAAACAACCCTCATTTCTTTCATCAGTCGCTTCTGTAGTGGAATATATATTGGTGTATGGTAGAAATGCAGAAAATATAAAAAAGTTATCTATAGAAACATTAGAAGATAGTAATAAACCAATAATAAATGCAAGTAATAATGAAACAGAGAGAACGATATTAAAAGGTATTAGGTGTAAAAAAGATGTAAACTTCATAGCAAAAGGTTCTTATAGAAATAGAACAATGTCTATAACTTATTTAGACGATGTTTATATCAAAGATGGAATTGTCCAGAATGATTTTAGGTGTATGGCAAAATTTAGAACAGGGCAAGATGAAATAAACAAATTTTGTTCAAAAGGAGTTTTATTTATTACAAGAAATTTAGGACTAAGACGAGATTTATTAGAAGAAGAAAAAGACGGACAGAAATCCATAACTAATTTATTATTAGATTGGGGGCATAATCAAGATGGTTCCAATGAATTGAAATTAATATTTGATATTGATAATGAAATGGGTATATTTGATAACCCTAAACCAGTATTACTTATATCAAATATTATAAAGTCTATTATGAATGATAATTGCATTATTTTAGATTTCTTTGCAGGTAGCGGAACGACAGGACACGCATTAATGAAACTTAACAGTGAAGACGAAGGAACAAGAAAATTCATACTTGTACAGTTACCTGAAATATGCAAAGATGATTCAGTAGCAAAGAAAAACGGCTATAATACTATTGCTGAAATATGTAAGGAAAGATTAAGACGTGCTGGTAAAAAAATAAAAGAAGATATAACTGCACAAAATGTTGATACAGGTTTTAAAGTGTTTGAATTACAAGAAAGTAATTTTAAACAATGGAAAGAAGTGGATAACGAAAAAGATTTATCCGAACAATTGGAAATGTTTGTTGATGATATAAAGGATAAAAATATAAACGAAATAAATATTCTTTATGAAATTATCATAAAACACGGTTACAATCTGAACAGTACTATAGAAAAAAGAGAGAATCTGTATTTTGTTTCGGATAAAAGCGATAATAAACAGATGTTAGCTTGTTTAAACGGAGAGATAAACAAAGAACTCATATCTCAGATAACTCAAAGCGGAGTAAAAAACATAGTTGTTTTAGACAGACTGTTCAAAGGTAACGATTGTCTGAAAACAAATATGTACTTAGAAATGAAAGATAATGATATTAACTTTGAATGTATCTAAAATATGGAACTAAGTTTTGAATCTAATTTGGATTATCAAAGACAGGCAATACAATCTGTTGTTGATATATTCAAAGGGCAGGAAAAGAATATTGATAACTTGTGGCAGACTACAAGCAATAATTCACTTGTTAGTAGTGTAGCTAATGTTTTATCTTTACCATATGATGTATTGCAAGATAATCTTAATAAAATACAAATAAGGAATGAAGTTGAGCAAACCTTAATTGCAAATAATGGTTTGAATTTTTCTGTTGAAATGGAAACAGGAACAGGTAAAACGTATGTTTATCTAAGAACTATATATGAACTAAATAAAAATTATAACTTCAAAAAGTTTGTTATAGTTGTTCCGAGTATTCCTATAAAAGAGGGTGTGTTGAAAAATCTACAAATAACACACAAACATTTTCAATCCTTGTATAATAATGAATGTTTGAATTTTCATGTTTATGATAGCAAACGCCCTTCAATGCTAAGAGGTTTTGCAGACAATAATAATATAGAAATATTAGTAATCAATATTGATTCTTTTACAAAAGACACAAATATTATCAACCGTCCTAATGACAAACTAAATGGGCTTATTCCTTTAGAGTTTATAAAGACTACTAATCCTATTGTAATAATAGACGAACCTCAAAACATGGAAACAGGGGTAAGAACTCAGGCTATTGAAAGTCTTAATCCTCTTTGTACTTTGCGTTATTCTGCAACTCATAAAAATCCCTACAATCTAATATATAGTCTTAATCCTGTTAAAGCCTATGATTTAGGATTGGTAAAACAAATAGAAGTGGATAGTGTTGTGGATAACAACAATATGGATGCTTATATTTTATTAAAAAGTTTTAAATCCAATTCAAAAAGTATTTCCGTTAAAATAGAAATGAATGTACAAACTACCAAAGGTATAGAAAGAAAAGAGGTAACAGCAAAATATGGGGATAGTCTTTTTGAAAAATCTAATGGATTGCCAATATATGAAGGTTATAGAATAAACTCTGTAGATAAAGGAAACGGAGTTGTAGAATTTGCTAATGGAAAAGAAATAGTGTTAGGGCAAACATTAGGTGGAGTAACGGACGAGATAATGAAGTATCAGATAAGGGAAACCATTATAGAACACCTTGATAAAAAAAGAAGAAACAAAGACATTAAAATTCTTTCATTGTTTTTTATAGACCGTGTAGCAAACTATAGAACATTAGACAGAGAAAAAGGAAAATTTGCTGTTTGGTTTGAAGAAATATACAAAGAACTGACAACGAAAGAAGAAAAATATAAACAATTTTGTACAGAAGATATTGGCACATTGCACAACGGTTATTTTTCACAAGATAAAAACAAGAAAGGAGTTTGGAAAGATACTAACGGAGAAACAAAAGCTGATGATGACACATATAATCTGATAATGAAAGACAAAGAGAAATTATTGGATTTAAATGAACCTTTGCAATTCATATTCTCTCACTCTGCACTGAGGGAAGGATGGGATAATCCTAATGTTTTTCAAATCTGTACTTTGAATGAAACAAATTCAGAAATGAAAAAACGGCAGGAAATCGGCAGAGGCTTACGTTTAGCAGTGGATAGTACAGGAAAAAGAATTTATGACAAACAAATAAATAAACTTACTGTCATTGCAAACGAATCATACGAAAGTTTTGCAAAGAACTTGCAAAATGAAATAAAAGAAGATTGTGGTATTGATTTTTCCGATAAAATAAAGAATAAGGCAAAGAGAAGAGAAATAAAATACAGGAAAGGTTTTGAATTAGATGAAAAGTTCAAAGAGATTTGGGAACAAATAAAATATAAAACAACATACAGTGTTGATTACGACACCGATGATTTAATAGAAAAGTCAGCCGAAAAAATAAAAAACATAGATATACCTACAATAAATATAAAAACAACAAAAGCAGGTATAAAGATTAGTGAAAAAGGTATTGACGGAGGAGTTATAAAAGAGCAAGAACATAAGATTAATTCTCAATATCCCGTAATCAACGATATTCTTGCTACTGTCAGAAATAAAACAAAT
>JAFUGA010000037.1 GCA_017469625.1 Bacteroidales bacterium | reverse complement strand
AGGTTGCATACGCGTTACTCACCCATCCGCCGGTCGCCATCTTAAAGTATTGCTACCCTAAATGCTGCCCCTCGACTTGCATGTGTTATGCCTACCGCTAGCGTTCATCCTGAGCCAGGATCAAACTCTCCATTGTATAATATTTTTTACATTTTGAGTTACAAAAAAATCCTGTCCAAATTTAAAAATTGACAGGTGGCAAATCTGAAAAAATCAGATAACCACTCAATTTACGTTCTCTCGGTTTTATCTCAAAAAAGAAATAAAACCACCTTACGCTACTTTTCTTAGGTTTTGTATTTTTGTCTATTATCTATTAGAAAGAACTTTTACGAAAAGAAATGTTGTAAAACGCAACATCTAATTCGGAGTGCAAAATTACTACCTTTTCAAATTATGACCAAACTTTTTTTTACTTTTTTTTAAATATTTTTACCAACTATTTGATTTTCTTCATTTTTTTTGCGAGAATAAAATATCCGCATATCTTGTTTATAATTCATCAAAATGGATAATTTTTCTCTTATCCACCTATAAAAAGATATGCTTTCCAAAAAGACTAACCATAAAAATATATGGAATACTATTTATCTTAGTTTTTTTGTCTATAAACAAAAATTTAATTATCTGTGTTACATATATGTTACAAGGTTTACCTAAAGTAGTTACTTGATGTAAATTTTGTAAATAACTAAAAATAAAACAATTAAACTCATGTAGTTTATTCAAAAATAACATATTTTCTCTTAAAAAACAGTTTATTATTAAAAGATAATATCTTTATAAATTTTGGAAAATAATGAAAATCAACAAGTTTAACCTTTGACTGAAAAACGTACCAAACAAACTGCGCAGAGCAATGTTTGTTTGGTACGTTTTTTTCGTCTTTAAGGTTACGTTTTTTGTTGATTTTTTTTGTGGCGAGAAAACTTTTCGTTCCTACCCTACTGTTTTTCAAACTATTAAGTCATAAAAAAAATTACAAACCTTGTTTTATGTTTATAATCTCTGAAGTTTTTTAATAACCTTTAAGACCTATTTTCTATTTCCACGAAACTTTGTTTTAGAATTCTAAAACTTGATTCTAATTTTGTAGAACTTCGTTTTAATTTCATAGAACTTGATTCTAATTTTCTAAAACAAAGAGATAGAATTCTAAAACGAAGTTACACACGAACGAAACAAAGTGCAGTGAGCGTGAAACAAGTTTTTTTGAAGTTGAAACTTTGTTTCGTAAAATTAAAACAAAGAGATAGAAACAGGTTGTTTGCTTTAGAACTTGCATTTTTACTTTCTGTAGGGGGAAAAATTTTGTTTGGGTTTTATTAAACATTAGGTTATTACATTGGATAACGGTGTATCTATTTGGTTTTTAAGGATAAAAGAGATTATAGTTAATATTTATTGTTAAAAGTTTTCTATAAGAGTTTGTCATTTAAAAATAAATTATTATCTTTGCACGTTTCAATTTAACAAGGAATAAACAAGAAATAAAAACAATAATATCTAATGAGACCGAATTTTAGTAATGTGGATTTCAAGGCGAAAGAGTCTAACATAGACTTTCGTTCATGGGAAGAAAAAGTTCACAATGAAAAAAATTGGATTACTCCTGAACAGATACCTGTAAAACCTGTGTATGGTCCTGAAGACTTGGCAGGTATGGAACATTTGAATTATGCAGCAGGAGTTGCTCCTTTCCTTAGAGGACCTTATAGTACAATGTACGTTATGCGTCCTTGGACAATAAGACAGTATGCTGGTTTTTCTACTGCAGAAGAAAGTAATGCATTCTATAGAAGAAACATAGCAGCAGGACAGAAAGGTTTGTCTGTTGCTTTTGACTTGCCTACTCACAGAGGATATGACTCTGACCACCCGAGAGTTGTGGGCGATGTAGGTAAAGCAGGTGTGGCTGTGGATAGTGTTTTGGATATGCAGATATTGTTTGACCAGATTGCTTTGGATAAGATGTCTGTTTCTATGACTATGAACGGTGCCGTTTTGCCTGTTTTGTCTTTCTACATCATAGCAGCAGAAGAGCAAGGCGTTAAACAAGAGCAACTTGCAGGTACTATTCAGAACGATATTCTTAAGGAGTTTATGGTAAGAAATACTTACATCTACCCTCCTAAACCTTCAATGAAAATCATTGCAGATATATTTGAATATACTTCTAAGAACATGCCTAAGTTCAACTCAATATCTATCTCTGGTTATCACATGCAAGAAGCAGGTGCAACAGCAGATATTGAAATGGCTTACACATTGGCAGACGGTCTTGAATACCTTAGAGCAGGTGTAAATGCTGGAATGAGTGTTGACCAATTCGCTCCTCGTTTGTCATTCTTCTGGGCCATAGGTATGAATCATTTTATGGAGATAGCAAAAATGAGGGCTGCAAGAATGCTTTGGGCTAAGATAGTTAAACAATTCAACCCTCAAAATCCTAAATCTCTTGCACTTAGAACACACTCTCAGACTTCTGGTTGGTCATTGACAGAGCAAGACCCATTCAATAATGTAGGTAGAACTTGTATAGAGGCTATGGGTGCTGCATTGGGTCATACTCAATCATTGCACACAAACGCACTTGACGAGGCTATAGCATTGCCTACAGACTTCTCAGCACGTATTGCAAGAAATACACAGATATATATACAAGAAGAAACTAATGTTTGCCGTTCTTTAGACCCTTGGGCTGGTAGTTATTATGTTGAAAGTTTGACTAACGAACTTGCACACAGGGCTTGGAGTCATATACAAGAGGTTGAAAAACTTGGAGGTATGGCTGCTGCTATAGAAAGTGGTGTTCCAAAGATGAGAATAGAAGAGGCTTCTGCAAGAAAACAAGCGAGAATAGATGCAGGTATAGATACTATACTTGGAGTAAATAAATATCGTTTGGCTCACGAAGCATCTATAGACACATTGGAAATAGACAATACTGCAGTAAGAGAGGCTCAGATAAAGAGATTGGCAAAACTTCGTGCAGAAAGAAACGAAGACGATGTACAAAGTGCTTTGAGAGCTTTATCTAATGTGGCTGAAACAGGCGAAGGAAACTTGCTGGAAATGAGTATAGATTGTGCAAGAAAACATGCTTCACTTGGCGAGATTTCTGACGCATGCGAAAAACATTTTGGTAGATATAAAGCAAAAATAAATTTGATTTCAGGTGTGTATAGTCAAGCAACAAAAGACAGTGCTAAGTTTAAGAAAGCACAAGAACTTATAAAAGAGTTTGAAGAACTTGAAGGTAGAAGACCAAGAATAATGATAGCAAAAATGGGGCAAGACGGACATGACCGCGGTGCAAAAGTTGTGGCAACAGGTTATGCAGATATAGGTTTTGACGTTGATATGGGTCCATTGTTCCAAACTCCTGCAGAAAGTGCTAAACAAGCCGTTGAGAACGATGTTCATATCCTTGGCGTAAGTTCTCTTGCTGCTGGACACAAAACACTTATCCCTCAGGTAATAGCAGAATTGAAAAAACTTGGTAGAGAAGATATTATGGTTACCGCTGGTGGCGTTATCCCTCCACAAGATTATCAATTCTTATATGATGCAGGTGTTGCAGCAGTCTTTGGTCCTGGTACAGTAGTTTCAGACAGTGCTATAAAGATGTTGGAATTGCTTATTGCAGAAAGAAAACAATAATTGTTATAATTATTTTTATTATTTACATGTTTTTGATTGAAAGGACGTTGCTCATAACAACGTCTTTTCTCTTTTTACATAAAAACAGAAAGAGTTTGACTAAAAATTTTAGATAAAGATTTATTGTTTCGCTATTATACTACAAAGAAAATTATCTTACTCTTCAAACTATCATTCTAAAACTTGTCCATATTTCGTTTTATGTGGAAAGAAAAAGAAATTTATCTTTTTATTTTCTTTAGTATCAAAGAATATTCGTAACTTTGCCGATTAAACTCGTATAATGAAAAGGCTAATTTTTTGCATATTGATATTGTTGGGGGTTAATACTCTGCTGGCTCAAAGAGAACAAACTTTGGGTCTTGTTTTGAGTGGAGGTGGTGCAAAAGGTTTGGCACATATAGGAGTTTTGAAAGCCTTGGAAGAAGAGGGTATTCCAATAGATTACATAGGCGGAACATCTATGGGAGCCATCGTTGGGGGGTTGTATGCTTCTGGTTATTCACCTGAGGAAATAGAAGAGATTTTCTTTTCTAAAGATTTTGAAAATTGGTTATCTGGTCGTATAGACGAGAGGTTGTTGCCTTATTATAGGACACCAAAGAAAGATGCCACACTGTTCCAAGTAAATCTAAACATAGACAAGAAATTCAAAGCAGATATACCACTTAGTCTTATCAATCCTGTGCAAATGGATTACGCTTTTTTGGAAATATTTGCCGAAGCAAACAAGATATGCAACGGAGATTTCAACAATCTTATGATTCCTTTCTTTTGCGTGGCAACAAACGTAAATGACAACAAACCTAAGATAATGAGAAACGGAGATTTAGGTCGTTCCATAAGGGCTTCTATGACTTTCCCTTTCTTTTTCTCTCCCATACAGATAGACGGTAAGATGATGTGCGATGGAGGTATTTATAACAACTTCCCTTCCAATGAGATGCAGGAATTTTTCAACCCCGACATAATCTTAGGTGTAAAAGTAGCGAACAATTTTGATGACCCAAACGAAGAAGACCTTATTTTGTATATAGAAAATATGGTTAGCAACGATTCAAAGTATGAAATACCTTGCGATGAAGGTGTTTTGCTTGAACCAGATATGAGTGATATAGATGTTATGGACTTTTCGCAAAAAATGTTGTGTATAAAAAGAGGTTATGATATTGCAAAAGAGAACATTGAGAGGATAAAATATCAGTTTATTGACACTTTGGACAAAAACGAAATGATGAATAAACGAAACTCTTTCAATGCAAAGAAAGACAAAATATCTATAGGTAACATTATCATTCACGGTGCGGGCGAACATCAACAAAAATATTTTGAAAAGATGCTAACGATGAATATGCACGATGACACACTTACAATAAATAATATCAAGCCTAACTATCTCACTCTCTGCTCTCACCCAAACGTTCGTTCGGTTACGCCATATATGTATTACGACCATTTTACTAAGGATTATATCTTGGAGTTGAACGTTAGAATGAAACGAACTATAAATACAAAAGTAGGTGGTATAATTTCTTCAGACCCTATTAGTAATCTGTTTCTTGGTATTGATTATAATTCAGTTGGTTACCTATCTTGGCAACACAAACTAAACTTTTATGCAGGTAGGTTTTATCAATCTGCTATGTACGATGTACGCTTGGATATTCCAAATCTTTATTATCCATTCTTCGTTGAAGGAAAAGTAATTCTAAATCATTGGAATTATTTTCGTAATCACTCTTCTTTTTTTGAGTATTCGGCTTTAAATTATATTGTACAGAGAGAAAGAAACGTTCAACTGAAAATAGGTCTGCCTATATCCAGACGAGATATGCTGACTGCCAAAATAGGTTATGGTTATATAGATGATAAATATTTTGCAGAGGATATTATACTTAGCACAGACACAGCAGACAATACAACCTTTTCTCATCTCGTTGTTGGTATAATGAGAGATTATTGCAGTTTGGATAACATTTTTTACCCTACAGAAGGTTTTATTTCTCGTTTCAATGTGCAGTTTGTCAAAGGAATAGAGAAGTTTCATCCCGGCAATGCATCACTTTACGACAATTATTTCTCGCACAAACATACTTGGATACAGATAAGTTTCAACAATAAGTTTTATCGTCATATCTCAAAACTTTATTCACTTGGTTTTTCTACCAATATATTTTACTCTTTCCAAGATTTGTTTTATACAAGAAAGTCAAGCCTTCTTAACGCTGGCACCTACACACCGACAAAAGAATGTCTTACAAGTTTTTACCCAGAATACCGTGCCAATCAATATTTGGCTGGAGGTATGGAACAGATATTCAACATAGGTTCTTCTTTTATTGGCAACGCTTCTTTAAGATTTGGAACCTATATCTTTGCACCTGTAAGACAAATCCTTGCAAATGAATTTAACCAAGCCTATTACGGAGATTTATTCCAAAAACTTTACGGTATAGCCTCTTTATCCCTAATCATTTCTACACCTATAGGAGATTTTTCTGCTGGAGTATCGTATCATCAAAGAGATAACGACTCTTCGCCTTGGAATATATCAGTTAGTTTTGGTAGCATAATGTTTAATGAAAAAAATATAGACCGATGATAAGTTTAAACAATATTTCAAAATCTTTTGATAATTTACAGGTATTAAAAAATATAAGTTTTGATATTCAAGACTCTGAAATAGTAAGTATTACAGGGGCCTCTGGGGCTGGAAAAACTACTTTGTTAAACATTATAGGCACGCTTGACAAAGCAGATGAAGGGTCTGTAATAATAAATGGCAAAGATATTACTAAACTAAATGACAAGGAGTTATCCGTTTTCAGAAACAAGGAAATAGGTTTTGTTTTCCAATTTCATTATCTTCTGAATGAATTTACTGCATTGGAAAACGCCATTATGCCTGCCCTAATTGGTGGAACGGATAAGAAACAGGCCGAAGAAAAAGCCAAAGAACTGTTTGATACTTTGGGTATAGCAGGAAAAGAAAGCAACTATCCTACAGAACTTTCTGGTGGTGAGCAACAAAGAGTGGCTGTTGCACGTTCGCTTATCAACTCCCCTGCCCTTATTCTTGCAGACGAGCCAACAGGAAATTTGGACTCCAAAAACGCAAAAAGCCTTTTTGATTTGTTTTTCCTATTAAGAGAAAAACTACATCAAACCTTTATTATAGTAACTCACGCAAAAGAACTTTCTTCCTTAACAGACAGAGAGTTAATAATCAGTGATGGCAAAATAATATAAAAACTTATTTTTTTTATTATGTAAATTTATAATCAAGTTTTAGAATTCTAAAACGAAGAGATAGAAATTTAAAACAAAGTTCTACGAAATTAAAACAAAGTTTTAGAAAAATAGAATAAAGAGATAGAAAAACATAACGAATAAACACAAACACAGCATATTATGGCAAAAGAAAATATTATTTACGGAATACGTCCGATTTTGGAAGCGATAAGGGAGGGCAAAACCATAGAAAAACTTCTCTTACAGACAAATATATCCAATGATGGAATAAAAAACATAAAAGAAGAACTGAAACAAGAAGGGCAAAATCCTAAAATACAGTACGTTCCTATAGAGAAACTAAATTCTCTTACTCGTGTAGGCAATCATCAAGGAGTTGTTGCGGTTACTTCTTTGGTGGAATATTCTCTTTTGGAAGATGTAATAGAAGAGTGTTTAAATTCTAATAATCAACCTTTTGTAGTAATGCTTGACCATATTACAGACGTAAGAAATCTTGGCGCAATAGCAAGGACTTGTGAATGTGCAGGGGCTACTTGTCTTGTGGTGCCAGAAGAGGGTTCGGCCGCTATAAATGAAGATGCTATAAAAACCTCTGCTGGTGCTTTACTCCGTTTGCCTATTTGTAAGATTAGGAACACAAAAAGTACTCTTAACTATCTTAGACAGATGGGGTTAAAAATTTATTCTGCATCTGAAAAAGCAAATCATTTGTATTACGAACAAGATTTCAAAGAGGGTTTTATTCTAATTATGGGAGCAGAAGATAGAGGTGTGAGCAAAGATGCTTTAAAGATGTCTGACGAACTTATTCGCATACCTATAAACGGAGAAATAGAATCTCTGAATGTAAGTGTCGCTGCTGGAGTTATTATATACGAGGCTGTAAAACAAAGAAATATAAAATAATTTCACTGTTTTAGAACTTAGATTTTTTGTTAATTATATACAAAATAAAATAGTATTTTTCTATATTTTTTGATATAAACTCCTAAATACTATTTACAGAAAAATAGAACAAAGATTCAAAAAAATTGAACTTTGTTTTATTTTTTTGCCATTTTATTTGGTTCATTCAGAAATTTTGCATAAATTTGCAGGTGTCTATTTATCTTAGTCCTATGAAAAGAATAATATTGTTTATGTTTTTTATGCTGAGCATTTTTGTTATACACTCTCAAACAGAATGCGATAGTACTATTATTCTTTCAGGCGACCCTACTTTTTATATCAATCCTAACAAATCTTATCTTGTATTAGACCCTGGCGGACACTCAAATTACAACCCTAATGTAGGTGCTTCGGTTACCCTTATTTCAGAAGATAATTCTCCTATCTATCTTTGTTGCAAAAAATTAGGATTAAGTAGCGGAGATTATGTAGAGGTGTATGACGGAACTAATGTTTTCGGAGAACTTCTTTTCAGATTTGACGCTGGAAGTCCGTTTGAAGCCGTACTTGTATGCAATACGGGGTCATGTTTTATTCTTTTCAACAGTTCTTCTACTAACGGAGCAGAGGGATTTGAGTTTTTCGTAAATCTAAGCACCGTTTATAACATAGAAACAACTGAAGTAAATAGCAGAAATGCAACTTTGGTTTGGGAAGATAGCGACCCAAGTGTTACAGAGTGGGAAGTGAGATATAAACCTAATAATCTGCAAGGACAATGGACTACTATACAAACAAATGATACGTATGTAACTCTCTCTGATTTAGAATCAAATACGTGGTATATTGTTTATATAAATTCTCCTGCAACTGACAATGGTCAATGTCAGTATTTGTTTCACACAATTTGCGATGTTGCAAATTATAATTATGAAAATATAACAGATTCTTGCTATGTTTTCAGAATAACAACAAATATAGAAGGTGGAGAATGGACTTTTACTCTTTTTAATGACGATACTACCATAGTACTTTCTGCTGTAGAAGAGGGCGGACTAACCTTTGAGACTATGTGTGGAGTAGATGTTAGTCAAACGTATCAAGTGAAAGTTTCCAATTCTATTTATGAGAATATAACACTTTGTTCTGATTCTCCTTTCGGAGGTTTTACTCCACCATGTGAAAAACATACTTATGGTTTTTTAGTAAATAGTGTAAGTTCAGATGGTTTTATTGTTTCTTGGCAAGATGACACAGAAGCGACTTCTTGGACTGTAAATATAAAAAATCTATTTCATAATATAAACATAGATACTGTTGTTTATGGAAAAACACTTAACATTGAAAATCTTCCATCTAACACTACTTTTACAATTACTATTGAAAACAACCTTGAATATACAACAGATAATCCTTGTAGTCCTACTATAGGTTTTGCTACTACAATTTGCGAATTTAATAATATTACTATATTTCCTGCAAGCAATTTCACCCCTACAAGTGCAGATTTATGTTGGGTTGATGAACTTGAGGTAGATTATTGGTATATAGACATCTTTTTAGAAGATACCAATCATTTTCTTCAAAGAAGGATAGTTGATACTAATTGTATAACTTTAGATTCTCTATTAGAAAACGGTAATTTTGTTGTTCGCATAACAGATTCTATAAGTTTTGGACATAAATGTAGTTGGAGATTTATAGAATTTTCTCTTCCTTGTGCTGAAAATATAGGTTGTGTAGATTATACAGAGGTTTCTTCATGTAGAGCAAAGCCTACTTATGGTACTATCTTGGACCCAGATAAAGAAAGTGGTGCTATAGATTATGGTTTTGAAGATATAGAATCTCGTCATACTGTAGTATGGGACACCACTGCAAGAGATGCAAGGACAGGGTATCAACTTAGAATGGTACCAGAAGGATATGATGCTTCGGTTCGTTTAGGTAATTGGAAAGCAGGAATGGAAGCGGAGAAACTTACTTATAAAATGAAGGTAGATACCTCTATTAGCGATTTGCTTATATTGAAATATGCTGCTATCTTGGAGAACCCAGACCATAATTATTATGAACAGCCTAAATTTACGATAAAACTCTTTGATTATGCTATGCGAGAGGTCAATCCTCGTTGCTATTCAAAGGCTTTTGTTGCAAATGGGAACAATGATTACAACGTTTACCTGTGGCATGATACTATTATGTTGGACGGAACGCCTTATGACTCTGTCCATTATGTTATGTGGAAAGATTGGGAAACAGTAAGTATGAACCTTGATGAGTTTCACGGAGAGGATATTTACATAAGGTTGATTACTTACGACTGTGCAAAGGCTGGACATTTTGGTTACGCATATTTTGCCCTTGATTGCGGTAAAAAAGATATAATTTCAGATGGTTGTGGTGATGTAACGGCAAGTGTTCTTGTTGCACCCGAAGGCTTTGACTATGCTTGGTATAATGTAGATGATGTTTGGAATATACTTTCTCAAGATAGGGTATTTTATCCTCCTACTCCTGGAAATTATGAATGCAGAGCAATGAGCAAGGGTTCAAATACCTGTTACGTAACTATTCCTGCCACTGTAACAAGCAAATATCCTCAT
Source organism: Bacteroidales bacterium (assembly GCA_017469625.1). Taxonomy (GTDB): domain Bacteria; phylum Bacteroidota; class Bacteroidia; order Bacteroidales; family P3; genus Scybalousia_A. The sequence goes on along the minus strand of JAFUGA010000037.1, from coordinate 55,264 downwards.
GCAGATTTTTCTGCAGATATAGTTGGCTATAAAGATTGTAAGATTTTATTGCAACTAACCAATGCAAGTTATATTACTTCTGACCCTCAGGGTAATGACATTATAGACGAGGGACTTTCTTCTGTGAAATGGACTCTAATAGATGGAGAACATACTTATTATCTGAATGATAGAAATCCTAATATTATTTTGGACGAGGGAGATTATATCATAAAAGTTTCTGCTTCCATAAGTGAGGGATATTGTGAAGATAGCATAGAGAAAAATATCCATCTTGTATATCCTAAAGCAGATACTACCATATATAGAACTATTTGCGAGGGTGAAAGTTATCTTTTCACAGGTTTATCCCTTAATACTCAGGGTTGTTATGTTGCCAATATACAAACTTCTGAGGGTTGCGACTCTACTGTAAATCTTCATCTGTTTGTAAATAAAGTTTATAACGATACTATTATTGACACTATAGAATATGGTAGCGTTTATAACAAAAATAATTTCTATGAAAACGAACCTGGTATCTACTATCAACATCATACAAGTATAGGTGGTTGTGATTCAAACGTGGTTCTGATACTTGAAGTTAATAGTATGTATTTAGTAACTCTGCCTACTGCTATAACACCACGTGAAGACAATGTAAAGAACGCTTATTTCAGAATTTACACAGACTATGATATTGTGGAAATAGACGAATACAAAATCTTTAACCGTTGGGGTACTCTGGTATTTGAGGGCAAGAATATAACGGACTATTGGGACGGAAAGTACAAAGGCAAGTTCGTACAGCAGGACGCTTATGTTTATAAGATAGTCTATCATTCCAAATTCTCACCAAACAAACAGTTTCTAAAAACAGGCAACTTTATGGTTGTGTACTAATCTTTTTCTTCCCTACCCTACCCATAAAAACTCTTATCTCCACACCATAAAACAAGAGTTTATATTTTCATAACAAAGTTCTACACTCACGAAACTTTGTTTTAATTTTCTATCTCTTTGTTTTAATTTTACGAAACTTTGTTTTAATTTTGTAGAACTTTGTTTTAATTTTCTATCTCTTTGTTTTAATTTCACGAAACAAAGTTTTAGAATTCTATCTCTTTGTTTTAGAAAATTAGAATCAAGTTCTGTGGACGTAGAACTTTGTCTCATTAAAATAACTATAAATCAAAAATGTTCTAAATTTCGTTTTTTTTCTCAATAGAATTAGATTAAAATATTCTATTTTCCACTACCCTCCATTTATTACAAAATTTCACAACTCCTATTCTTTACTACAAGATATTCTACTCTTATTTTAAATCAATAATATCTGAATAAAAATCAAAGAAATTAAATAAAAAGTAAAAAATATTTTACTATTATAAAATAATATCATATCTTTGCAGCGTCAAACGTTTGAAAAGAATAATAAAATGAAAGTTTAACGATAAAAAAAACAAGTACAAAAAATGAAAAAAATTATTTTACTGCCACACAAATGGCAATATGTAGGTTTAGGACTATTATCCGTTGGAATTATTCTATCTATTGTAGGATTTGTTTCAAATTGGGAATTGCTTAACTATGAATTTAAAATGCCAGCCCTTATAAACAACGCTGGAATCTTTGGCAACAATGGTATCGTATGCTTTTCCATCGCCGAAACATCTATCTACACAACTATTTTACCTCTTTTGATTATAGCAGGTTCTTTGCTTATAGGCTTTTCTAAAGAAAAAGAGGAAGACGAACTTATATCCCTTACAAGACAAACAAGTGCCGAAAAAACTATTCTTTTAGGTTTCTCTTTGGTTGCTTTTTGTTACTTATTCGTTTATGGAATAATTTTTCTGTATATAATATTTTACCTTGTGCAACTGTTACCTTTGGTATATGTTATTTGGTTTAAGATTTCTTTATTCAGAATAAAAAAGATGAATAGCAATGAAGAATAGATTGAAAGTAGAACGTGCTGAACTAAATATTTCACAAGAAGAGTTAGGTCTTATGACGGGTGTAACCAAACAGACTATCAATGCAATAGAAAATGGAAAATATGCTCCGTCTGGGCTTGTCCTTATGAAGATTGCACGTTTGTGTAACAAAGATGTAAAGGATATTTTCTTTTTAGAAGATAGCGATTGGACAGAACACGAATTGGAACATCAAAAAAAGATATTAGAAAAGAAGAATGCTTTATAATCTTTCTTTGGATTGTTGTTCCAATACTTGTTGTCTGCTTTTGGATTTGGTAACTATATACACGCCTGAGAAAATAAGAAGTGCTGCTATTATCTTGTAAATAGTTAGGGTGTCCATAAGTGTTATTACTGAAATAATTGTTGTCATTATGGGTTGAACATAATTGTACATAGAAAGGGTTGTAGGTCTTAATCTATTCTGTGCCATAGGTATGAAAAGATAGTTAAGAAATGTAGCCATAATAACAACATAACCTATTTCCAAACAAGTTTTGGTGGTAATTAAACTATAATCAAAACCAATGATATGTTTATATGTAAATGGCAGTATTGCTATGGTGGAAGTCAAAAACATCCATTTCATCACATTTACAGGGTGGTTTCTTTTGACAACAGGTGCGAACAAGGTAAGGTAAAGAGCATAGGAAACACTACATATAATGCAAAACACTATGCCAAGTATATTGTTTTCAGGTTTTAGAGTTAAGGAACTTTGTTTTGTAAATATAAGTATTAAAGCACCTGTCAAACCACAAACTACTCCTATTATTTTTTTGAAAGTAAGAGGCTCTTTTAGGAATATTGCAGCCATTATCATAGTAAAAATAGGTGTCATACTAACTATTATAGATGCATTTGTAGGTGTTGTTTTGCTTAGTCCAAGAATAAACAAAAACAGATTGAAAACTATTCCGAACAAAGAGGCAACACATAATAGAGGAATATCCCTTTTTTCTACCTTTGGCAAACGAAAAAACAATGATACTAACCAAAACAACAAAGCACAGACTGCAAATCTCAGAGTAGAAAGTATATAAGGTCCTACTACATTAAGAGCATCTTTTGCTATAGGAGTATTTATTCCGAAGATGATGTTTGTCAATAATATAACTATATGTCCTTTTACGGTTTCTTTGTTTCGCATTATATAAAATTTGTTTTGTTTTGGGTTTGCAAAATTAAGAATTATTTGTCAATAGGTAAAAGTCAAATAATAATTTCTTAACTTTGCAAAAAAGATTACAAGACTATGAAACCTTTGGCAGAGATTCTTAGACCGCAAAACCTTGAAGAATACATAGGACAAAAGCACCTAACGGGCGAAGGTGCTATACTTAGGAACGCTATTGAACAAGGAAGAGTTCCTTCTATGATTTTGTGGGGACCTCCCGGCGTTGGAAAAACCACACTTGCGAACATAATAGCACAAACTCTTATTATGCCGTTTTATTCTCTTAGTGCAATAAATTCTGGTGTAAAAGAGGTAAGAGATGTTGTAGAAAAAGCCAAACAACACGGTGGCAACTGTCTGCTTTTCATAGATGAAATTCACCGTTTCAGCAAAAACCAGCAAGACTCTTTGCTTTCGGCTGTGGAAAAAGGTATTATAACCCTTATAGGTGCCACAACAGAAAACCCTTCTTTTGAAGTAATCTCCCCTCTTTTGTCAAGGTGTCAAGTGTTTATCTTACAGGAATTAGGGAAAGATGATTTGCTATCTCTTTTGATGAAAGCAAAAAAATACGTGGAAGAAGAGCAAAACAGAAAGATAGACCTAAAGGAAACAGAATCTCTTTTAAGGATTTCAGGAGGAGATGCAAGAAAATTACTCAATGCTTTTGAGATGGTATGTTCTCAAAACGTTGGGGATTTTGTGGTAACTAATGAAAATGTTAGCAAGATTATTCAGCAGAATTTAAGCATCTATGACAAGAAAGGTGAAAATCATTACAATATTATCTCGGCTTTCATCAAAAGTCTAAGAGGCTCTGACCCTAATGCTGCTGTTTATTGGTTGGCAAGAATGATAGCATCTGGCGAAGACCCATTGTTTATTGCCAGAAGAATGTTAATACTTGCTTCAGAAGATATAGGAAACGCCAATCCTAACGCTTTGCTTTTAGCAAACACTTGTTTTGAGGCCTGCAACAAGATAGGCTACCCAGAATGTAGGATAATACTCTCACAGACTGCCATTTACCTTGCCACAAGTAAGAAAAGCAATGCCTCATATATGGCAATAGATACGGCTTTGGCAGAAGTGAAAAAATCCGGTGATGCTCCTGTGCCTATACATCTAAGAAACGCACCTACAAAACTTATGAAAGAAATAGGCTATGGCAACGATTACAAATACGCTCACAACTATGAGGGTAACTTTGTTCAACAACAGTTTCTCCCAGACGAACTTCAAGGTACAAAGTTTTATGAACCGGGCAACAATCCTAAGGAAAACCAAATAAGAGAAACACTTAGACAAAATTGGACAGGAATATATGACTACTAAGTTTTGTAATGTTTTTCTAAATGAAAGTTATGCTTATCTAAAATATTGATAAATTTTTATTTATCTTTACTTTACGTTACTTAATACTAAGTAACGTTTTCTTTTTCTTTAAATGTTAAAAAGAACTCTATTATATACCACTCAAATAAAGTTAAAATTTATAATCCAAAAAATAAATTCCACCGTTCTAAAAGTCGTTAAAATATTCTAAAAAAATAATTTTACTGTTCTAAAATACCACTTTTTAACTTTTATATAAAGTTCTCTTCCTACCTAAGAACACATTCTTCACCCATAACAACACCCACACTCTTATGAAACTTTGTTTTAGAATTCTATCTCTTTGTTTTAATTTTGTAGAACTTTGTTTTAATTTTCTAAAACTTTGTTTCGTGAAATTAAAACAAAGATAGAGAAAGATGTTGTTTTGTTGAAATTTACTTTTATTTTATTTGCGACCAAAATCTGCTGGAATTTCTCCCCAAGAATCTGTATCCCATTTTATTATCTGAGTAGTATAGGTATTGTTTTCCAACCAAAGTTCCGCTCTATGTATGTAATCAAACAACTCTTTCGTTTCATTATTCAAAGGAAGTTTTGTTTTGCATTTTTTTTCTCTTACCCACTTAATAGCATTCACACTATCGGTATATAGAGGTTGTGGAAAATTGTGCCGTTTCAAAAAAGCCAAACCATGAACTATACCCAAAAACTCACCTATATTGTTAGTACCCAATGGGGTTTTGTAATGAAAAAGTCTTTTGCCTGTTTTCACATACACACCTTGATATTCCATAACTCCGGGATTGCCACTACAGGCAGCATCTGTTGCTATGGAATCTATTATAGGAAGATGTGAAGAAACTGTATTGGTGCTGTATTTCAAAGGGTTGAAGACTGAATTTTGTTTTTTCTCTTTTTCCACTGTCTTTTTATAGTAATTCAGTCCCGGTGTATTATAAGCAAACTCTGCTTCTGAATATGTGTCAAAGGATTTGTAAGATGCTTTTTCAAATCCTTCAACACTCGCCTTGCAATCGCTCCAATTATCAAATATACCTGTTTTTCTACCTACCCAAACTACGTAATATTTCTGTCGCTTCTTCACTTTTTTGTTTTTTATTTTTGATTTTTAACGTATTAGTGTAATATCACCACCCTTTAAGAAAGTTTTACCACCCGTACACTTCACTTCAAGTCTATAATAATATACTCCAGCCTGACAAGGTGAATTTCTAAAAGTACCGTCCCACTGTTCTGAAATATCCGTTGTATGAAATACTTTCTCACCCCAACGGTCGTAAATAGCAAAATCTATATTGTCAATAAAATCTCCTGAAACCCCTATCCTATCGTTTTTTCCGTCATTATTAGGAGTAAAAGCGTTAGGAATATATATATTAGGCTCTGAACATTCTACATATTCTGCAAAAATAGTTATTGTATCCTCTTCACTACAACCTTTATTGTCGGTAGCATAAACAGTATATGTCGTTGTTTCATAAACAGTTGCTGTAGTAGTGTGGTTGTATGGATTGCTCAGATGAGTACTTGGAAACCAAGAATATTCAAACCCGTCTATATATGTTGCATCTAAAGTTACCCTATTTCCATCATAAACTTGAGTTTTAGAAGCCGTTACTTCAAAATCTTGGAATATATCTATATTGGTTACATGTACAGAAGCAGTGTTTTCACAACCATTTCTATCTTTTACTTCCAAAGTGTAATCTCCATTACATAAGTTAATTATATCTTTTATCGTTTCCCCTGTACTCCAATAATAACGATATGGTAACGTACCTCCTGTTGCCTTTGCATAGGCAGAGGCTGAGCAACCTGTTTCACAATTATTGTTTGTAGCATAAAGAGTTAGAGAAACTGAGTCTAATGGTTGTATCTCCACATCGCCTGTCATTACACAGCCTTTAGAATCGGTTACGTTATAGGTATAGTTTCCTTCTGATAGATTTGTGATAGTGCTATCCGAAGAGTTGTTGTTCCAAAGATAAGTATAAGGATAATCTCCTCCCGAAACAATAAGAGAAATCTCACCATTATTCACCCCATGGCAAGAGTTGTCCGTCTTTTCTACTGCTATATCTATTATTATTGAAGGGTTGATAGAGAATTCCTTTGTAGTAGAACAACCATTTTCTGAACTAAGTGTAACATAATAATTCCCGCTTGGAATATTCTCTAACAAAGAAGCAGTACTGTTTTGATTTGACCATGTATATGTAACATTTCCCGGAAAAGTATTTGAAGTTATCTCTGCTTTTCCATCGTTATAACCCGAACAAGTTTCATCATGGGTTTGCAATGTAAAATCATAACCCTCAAACTCTAACCAAACACTGTCTATACTCCTACAAGAACCCTGTTGATACATAACATACAAGTATCTATTGGTGTCCTTTATTGTCAAAGTATGGTTCTGTGTAGATAGAGGTAACATTGGCATAAAATCTCTTTGATAAGAAGCCCTGACTGTAATACCATCATTGGTTGGAATATTATAAGTATGTGGTAAAGTGCAGTACTTCAACGTGTCTGGCAAATCATTCTCTATTGTAATCAAATCTACAAATTGGTAAACAGTGTCCTTGCAAACTGTGTTATCTATAACAAGTGTTAGAAGTGTAGGAGAAGTTATTGTTACGTAAGGGTTGCAAATCGTTGTATCTGATAGGAATTCTGCTGGTTGCCAACGAAATGTTAGGTTTTCATCCTGCACTATTGAAAAATAGTTTAAACCTATCTGAACAGGCATTCCATAGCAGGCTCTTATTGTATCTATATAGTAAGATGAGTCCGCAAGAATAAGAACGTTCTTTCTAATCGTGTCATACTCTCTACAAGCAGCGTTAAGTTTGGTAATAAGAGTTACTTCAAACAGTCCATTTGTATGATATACGTGTGTAGGATTTTCCAACGTGGAAGTATCTCCGTCCCCAAAAGACCAATAAAACAAATCTCCTCTTGAAGTATTTTGGAACGCAACCTCTGTTTCCTTACACGAAACTGTAGGTGTTTCAAAGTCTGCAACAGCAAAATCATCGTTGATATTAAACTTGACAGAAGCCATATTGCAATTGCTGGACGCATTTTCATTACTCCAAGCATTTATTGTAGTAGGCAAACCTTGTGAAGCACCGCAAGAAGCACAAATAGTCTGATATAGGTTTCCATATCTATCAAAACGAGATGTACCTCCATCTACATGGTCCGTTCCTATGGCAGAAGATGTTGAAACTTCACCGAAAAAGGATGCATAATCCAAACTCTCAGCATCTTTATTCAAAGAAATAATATAAAAATCCTGTCCATCGGTATTTGTCATATAAGCGTTAAAAGTTGTTTGCATATTTGTAGTTCCTAAAAAGTTATAACCCAAATATGCTTGCATAGATTTGAATACTCTTCCCCAACCGGCACAATATATTCTATCGCAAATATCTACTGCAAAACCGGACGGAGAAATATTAACTATTCCGAGTCCTGAGCCAAAAGTGGTACTCCATATCAAAGTATCCAACAGTGGAGAAAACTTTGCTACGAATTGTCCGCTGTTTGGTATAGAGTAATTGACATTATGAATAAGTGTATAGCCTGTTGCCTTTGTTTGTCCATAGATATATGGGTAGTAATTCTTATCCAATCTTACGAAATAGGCTTGGTCGTATTCTGAAGAGCCGAAAAAAGTAGAGGATATTAAGGTTTCTCCGTCTGAAGACAAAAGAGATAGGAACGCATCTGTAGTTCCTCCGTTGTGGGTAGAGTTATAAGCCGATGAAGTAGAAGGAAAATCCGATGAAACACAACCTCCCGCAACGTATATTCTACCTAAATTATCTATATCTATAGAATAAGCAGCATCATCTTTCACTCCACCCAAATAAGTAGAGAAAATAAGCGATGATAACGAGTGGTCAAACTTGAAAACTACTGCTTCTTGTCCTCCATGATTAGTTGTCTGAAAAGCATTCGTCGTTGTAGGAAAATCTGTTGAAAAAGTACAACTACCAACATAAACATTATTCACCGAATCCGTTATCAACTCACCCCTTGCACAATCTCCGTAATTGTAATACAAAGAATCGTTGCCACCATAAAGAACACGTGTATTTGGGTCATAATAAGGTTTAAAATTCAAACCGTCATTTCCACTACCACCTATAAAGGTTGAGGCTATAAGTTCATTTCCCATAGGTGAAAGGCAAGCAACGAAAATATCAGAACCATAAGGGTAATTTACAGAATGGTCATACAAGAGGCTATCACCTTGGTGCATAACCCTTTGATATGCATTTGAAGTTGTAGGAAAATTGAAACTACCTGTAGTTCCATACAATACTATCTCGTTGTTTTTATTCACTATCATACTATGAGGCATCTCACCTTGACTTCCTCCAAGAAATGTAGAGAAAATAAGGTTTTCACCCAAAGAATCGTACTTTGTTATTACACAATCCCAATCTCCCGAATATGAAACATCGTATGCACCTTCTGTATATGGATAATTGGCTCCGTGAACTATACCTCCGCTTATCATCATTCTCTTTGCATCATAACAAGAGGTCATTCCCCAAGAGTCTGAGTGCGAACCTACATAGGTAGAAAAGACAAGACCGGGGTCTATGTAAAGTTTCTCTTTTCTATCATAGTTTTCTATTTTGTAGGAAACAACATTGTCCTGAACGATGTATTGTCCATGAATTTCAACTTCTTTATCTCCTATTTTTTGATAAATATATGGTTTATCCTCTACTATTTCCCCATATTTAGAAACTATATGCAGTTGTCCGTCTTTTTCATACAAATCTGCACCATTATATTCTACCTTTATATCTTCTACATTCCCAAAAGGATATACTATAAACGTATGCTTTATATCTGCAAACGAAGTTTCTATTTGCCAATCTATTTTGTCGTAAATTTCTTTGAAAACCAAACCTTTTACAGAACGAACATTGGTTTTCCATTTTGTTTTGTCGTTACCTTTGAAATAATTTGTATAACCCTCGCACAGTTCCATTTCTTCTATTTTTGCCTCTTTGGTATTCAAAGGTCGCAAAGAGAAAACACTGTAACGTTCTCTACCATCTTTGTGTTCTATTGTGTGTGGATGAAAAGAGAAATTCGTACTATCAAATACCAAAAACGTTACCCTATCCTGTCTTATGAAAACTTTACCTTCTTTTCTTTCTGCTTTATACAATATCTCAGAATCCCACTGCCCTTCATTTCTTTCCAAACGTAAGGATTTTTGTGCCAAAGAGTTGAACACTAATATTTGACATACTATCAACAAAAGAAAAGAGTATATTTTTTTCATTTTACAAAAGTTTATAGACTACAAATTTACAAAAATATATATTTACAAAGACAAAATTTTTCTTTTTTTTGAACTTTATGTTTAAAGAAAGAGAAATTTGTATATCTTTGCAAGTGTATTATGAAGAAAGTATTTATAGTCATATTATGTTTTTTTACAACAATTTCTGTTTATTCTCAAATAGATTTTGGTGTTAAGGTCGTATCAGATGTAAAACATGACGCATTCCCTATAAGACACCTTTCTTTTGGACCAAGTTTAGACGTTCATATACCTATTATCGGTGTTGGACTTTCTACTTCTGTACTATTCACTTCAAGGTATCTTTACCACAAAGAAAACAACGTTTTGGACAAAAACTATGAATTTTTCGTAATACCTCTAAACTTTAAATGGAAATTAGGGTTCAATGCTATAAATCTATACTTTGCCGCTGGACCGTATGCTATGGTGCCGTTTGGAACAAAACTGAAAACGGAGTTGAACCTTATTAGTCATTCACGTTCTTGTATTTATGGGTTGAATGGAGAATTTGGAATTGGTTTCTTAAGCAAATACCGTGTCTGTATAGGTTACAAAGTAGATGTAATAGCAAGAGATTTAGAAGATTACTACCATAAAGAAAACAGTCTTTATATCTCGTTTTTCTATAGTCTATTATAAACAAAACCTTTCTTTACTCTATTTCTACGAAACTTTGTTTTAATTTTCCATCTCTTTGTTTTAATTTCGTAGAACTTTGTTTTAATTTCACGAAACAAAGTTTTAGAAATCTATCTCTTTGTTTTAGAATTCTCTTTCTTTGTTTTAGAAAAATAAAACTTTGTTTTATTAGAGTGAAAAAAAATAAAGAATGTGTCCTAAGGAAAACACATTCTTTGAAGAAATTAAAAATGAAAAAAATGATAATAACAAAAAAAATCTTAAAAAGAAAATTTCAATCCTATAGAGAAATAGTTGGAATATATAGGTTGAATACGTTTGGCTTTATATATGTTTAAAGATGCATCAGGTAAATCCTTTTCGTTTAAAGTGCCGAAAAGAAAACCATCGCTCAACAATAAAGAAAGATAGTTTGTGAGTTTGTACTCACCTTGCAAACCAACCTTACAAAATATTCCTAATCTGGTGTTATAATCTTCTGTTTTGTATTCTACAGTTGGTAGATATATTGCTGTTTTGCAAAAGTAGACCCAGACTTGCGTCTGTCCCCAAACGGAAATAACTATTAAGATTGTAAAAACGTTGGACATTGAAACCTATACCGTAAAGCATAGCTTTTTCTTCCAAACTTGAAGATTTTATGTTCGCAATTGCTATAAATAAATCACCACCAAAACGGTATTATTCTTTGCATATCCAAATGTTAAGTTGGTAAAAGTTCCAGAGTTTTTGTCCATAGAATAGTTTAACTCTGTTATACCAGAATGATTATAAAAATCTATTAAACCTCCGTTAATCTTAAAACAAAAGAACCACCTTTCTCCTGTGCGAAAGCAGAAAAACCTAAAAGCAAAAATGCTGTTAAAATTAGTCTTTTCATAATTTTTTTTTCTTATTTATTTAATTTTTTTTTATAATCAATTTTATTGAAATTTATTTAACAAATAAAAATTATATACTTTATAATGGAAAAACGTTTTGTATATTTTATAAAATTCGTAATATTTCTTCTATTTTTCTATTAAAGTATTGTAATAGTGTAAGAAAAAAAATGTAGATTTTGTTTTATTATTCGCATAAAAAGGTCTATAAGAGAACATTTGAAAATAAAAAAGGCTTCTAATCGTTTCAAAGAAAAAACAAAAATGATTATGAAAAAGATAGGGTATAAGGTATATTTCCTACTTAGAAACCTTATGTTTGTTTCTTGTGTCTTTGTGTTCATGGGGTGCAATGATATGTTTGATTACAGTCCTTATGATGCGGTAGTTACAGGCAAGACAAACATAAATGCAGAGAATATAAAAAAGATAGAAAACAAGTGTAGAAACAAAGATACCATAAGGGTGGTTTTCTGTGGCGATACTCAAGGTAGGTACGATGCTACAAACGATTTTGTAGATGAAATAAACAAAAGGAAAGATGTAGATTTTGTTGTGCATTTGGGGGATATTTCAGATTTTGGCACAACAAACGAGTATCTGTATCAAAGAGATATACTTGAGAGACTTAATTGTCCGTATGTAGTTCTTTTAGGCAACCATGATTGTCTTGGAACGGGATTTCATGTTTATAAAAAACTGTTTGGCAATCCAAACTTCTCTTTTATAGCAGCAGGTATAAAATTCGTATGTCTGAATACCAATGCTATGGAGTTTCTGAATACGGATTCTGTTCCAAATCTTTCGTTTATGAAGCATGAGGTGGTAAAAGATACTTCTCTTTATACAAATACGGTAGTTTGTATGCATATACCACCACATAATCCTGAGTTTAACAATAATCTTGATGAGGTGTTCCATTCTTATGTTAAATCCTTTAAAGGAATACTCTTCTGCACGGCAGCACATGAACATCATTTGGCTGAAAAAGATGTGTTTTCAGATGGAATAATCTATTACATAACAGATTGTATGAGAAGAAAACAATATAACCTTATGACTATAACTAAAAATAATTACACCTATGAAGCGATATATTTTTAGACTTATTTTAATGTTTGTTGTTGTGTTCCCTTTGCATTCTTTTTCACAACAGGGAAATGATACTATGATAGTTATAGGTAATTCTACTATGAAGATAGATACTGTAAGGAATTTGTTTAATAAAAAAGTTGCGATGATAAAACAGGAGGATAGGCAAAGAAACTACTATCAAGGTATAAGACCAGAACAACTTTGGGTGCATTATGCTGGAAATATGGGTATGTTTTCTTTTGGTCCTGCTTGGGATTGGGGCAAGAAAAGACAGTTTGAAACAGGTTTTCTTTTGGGATATATTCCTAAGTTTTCATCGGATAGTCCTAAAATGACACTTACTTTCAAGTTTAACTATATTCCATACAAATTTCTTGACGGAGAAAAAATATCATACACTCCTTTCTATACAGGATTTTATACAAGTACGGTCTTCGGACACGAATTTTGGACTTACCAATCGCAAGACTATCCAAAGAAATATTATCATTTTTCTACAAATACACGATGGAATATTTTTGTAGGACAACAAATTTCTCATATTTTTTCGCAAAACAAAATCCTTCCTTTAAGAAGGGTTACCTATTTTAGCGAACTAAGTACAGACGATTACAGATTAAGACACATAGCCGTTAATCGTAAGATGAAATTCAAAGAAATGTTTACTCTTTCTTTAGGTCTTAGATTTGAAAGACCATAAGAAAGAGTAAAACCTCTTTATTCAGAAACTTTTTTTCTGTATTCCTTAGGAGAACAACCTAAATGATTTTTTGTGAATTTGCCAAAGAAAGAAAGGTTTTCAAAGTTTAGACTTATAGCCACTTCTTTTATGGACATAGTAGTATATTTCAGATGTTTCTCTATACTTTTTACCATATATTCATGTATCCACATCATAGCGGTTTTACCACTAATACTTTTAACTATAGAAGATAGATATTTAGGTGTTATATTCAGGGCGCTGGCTACCTCTTTTACAGAGTGTATTCTACCATCTTCCAACATAAGTTTTTGTATAAATTTTCTAAAAATTATTTCAGATTGACTTATGTTTGTAATAGTTATTTGGTGAACGTCTTCTTGCTGGCTTATGATGGATAACAGTTCAAACAAAACACAGTACAACAGACATCTAATAATTTCTTTGTGAAATTTGTTTGAATGATATTGGCTTTTATGATAGACTAATTTTTCGTAAATAGCGAATAGTTTTCTGTCTTCAATGTTTTTCATGTGCAAAAAGGGGTGTGTGGTTATGTAAAGTTCCAACTCCCATAGGTCTTTAGCACTGTATAGACTTGCATCTAAAGTTTGGAAAGAGAAACCAAGCAAACCTACTTTTGCATCCTTACTTTTTTCGGTTGTGAAAACAGTAGAGTTTGGTTTACACATAAGAATATCTCCTGCTTCCAACTTGTATGGAACAGAATTCAACTCTCCTTTTATGTAACCTGAGTAACAAACTATTATGGCGATGAAATCAAAATTGAACACCTTATTCTTCTTTGAGAAAGTAGGAATATTCTTTATCATAAATATATCACCATCAACGTAATCAACGATTTTAGATTTCTTTATTTCGTTGATATTTACTTTTTCAATATCTTTCATAATTCATTTAATGTTTAGTTTTTGCAAAGATATAAATAATTTCTGATATTACCATAAGAAAAGTAAAAAAGTGTTCTATTTTACCTATGGATATTTTGTTGTATTATTGTTTTTTGTAATTTTGCACCGCAAAAACTGTTTATAAGATGAACGAAATATTAGATTTTCTTACACAAGTTAGATATAACAACAACAGAGAGTGGTTTCATTCGCATAAAGATTTGTATGATAATGCTCAAAAGAAGTTCAACGCTATTGCTACTGAAATTCTTTTTGAGGTAGGTAAGTTTGATAAAAGTGTAAGACACTTGCAACTTAAGGACTGCACATATAGATTTTACAGAGATGTGAGATTTTCCAATGATAAATCACCATACAAAACACATTTCGGAGTATATATTTGTCCTGGTGGAAAAAAATCTTGGGAAGCAGGATATTATTTGCATATAGAACCAGAATGGGAAGATAATACAGGAGGAAGTCAGATAGCAAACGGTTGTTTTATGCCCGATAAAGATATGTTGCAACTTATAAGAGAAGATATATTCAACAATGAGAAAGCATACAGAAAAGCAATCAAAGAAACAAAAGGCTTTCATTTGTATAAAGAAAATCAATTGAAAACACGACCAAAAGGTTTTCCAGAAAGTTCTTGCGATGATTTGATAAGAATGAAATCTTTTTTGCTTTGTAAGAATTTGGATAAAGCATATTTGGAAGATAAAGACTTTATAAAAAACGTTGTTAAAGATATGCGTTTGTCATACAATTGGGTAAATATGTTAAACAGTGCTATATCTTTCAGTGGTAATTATTAGAAGAATATGGGCTTGATAAGACTTATACCTACCGAAAGTTTGAACTACAACAAAACGGTTGTATTCAATTATTCTTTGTTTTCACAAGAGGATAAGTTGATTTTAGCCCCTATGCAAAACCTTACTAATTCATTTTATAGAAAAGCCTTTGAAAAGTTTTTTTCCTCTACAGTAGATTATGCAGTATCTCCGTTTATATCTGTTTCGTCTACTCCTGTAGATGAAAAGAGCATTCTTTTTGATGATATAAGAAAGGAAAACAATATCAACTCTTTGCCACTTGTTCCTCAAATAATAGGAAACAATGTTGAGAACATAGTACAAACTTGTAAAATAATGGAACAGTTTGGCTATAAAGAAGTAAATCTTAATATGGGTTGCCCTAAAAGAGATATAGTTTCAAGGCAAAGAGGTGCAGGTTTGCTTACGGATGAAAAAAAAGTAGAACAGATAATAAAAGGGGTATTGGAACAAACACATCTTTCTTTATCTATAAAAGTAAGAACAGGTGTTAAGAATGATACAGACTTTGAAAGAATGCTACCTATGATAAACTCCTATCCTTTAAAGAGTGTCTGCATACACGCAAGAAGGGCTATAGATTTTTATGAGGGAAGTGTAGATATAGAGAAATTTGAATTTTTAACAAAGAAACTAAAACATACAATAATATATAATGGAGATATATTTTCAAAAGAAGATTTTACTACTTTGAAAACAAGATTTCCTTATATAAAAAATTGGATGTTAGGTAGAGGATTGCTAAGAAATCCTTTTCTTGCAGGAGAAATAAGAGGGATAAACTTTGATAAGAATCTCGTATTAAAACCATTTATTAAAGAGATAAAAAATAATTTCGTTTCCTCATTAAGAAGAGAAAACGAAACTATTGTTCTAAATAAAATGAAAGAATTTTCAAAATATATTTGTCAAGGATTAAACCTTGATTCTACTCCTTTTACTCACAGTAAAAGTTTATCAGAAATCACTACCTTGTTTGAAACTTGCCTATAATGTTGTTGTCTTCCCAATGACACATAAACAATATATTCTTAGTATTGGTTAGGAATAAAGTTTTATACAAAGGCATCTTCATATCATGGGTTCTCAAAACTTGTTGCCAATTATAAGAACCATCTGAGTAAACTTGTACAAAGTTGATTTGTGTTCTAAGTTTGTCAGAATTGTACTGTCTTGTAGGAGAATACTTACCGTTTTTATAGTTTGCTATATGGTCGTTAAACATTATGTACATTCCATATCTATCTCGTGTGGCTATATAACCGTTGTATTGGTTGCTTCCTTTAAATTCTTTCTGACGTTTTGCTATAAAAGCGTTGCCTGTTACAAATCCTGTCTTGTCTATATTTGTTAGAACTAAATCTCTGTAAAAAGAAGCTTCTTCTCCTGTAGATTTTTCACCTCTTCTCTTTGGTGGAATGATGTGGGATTGAAATCTTTGTTCGCCCAACATTACTACATTGCCACCAACCATAGGTACCAATTCTTCTACATATGTAGTAAAGTTGCTTGGTAAAGCCATATCGTTGTTTTTCGCTACCATGTCATCTGTTTCGTATTCTTTGAACTCTTGTTTTGAAAAATTGGTTTGATGAAGTCTGCGAGAGTCAAACGTGTATGCAAATGTTCCACTTGCAAGATAAGGTTTTTCGTTGCTGTTGCCATAATATCCAGCAAGTATATGCGAACCCTCCATATTGAAACAACATTTCATCTGAGTAGCCCAACCTTCTTCTATTTGCAAAGCATATTCTTTCTTTTGGAATTGTGTGAAATAAACAAGGTAAGCAATATCGTTTTTGTGGTCAACTTTCTTTCCTTGAGCGTTTGCTTTTATAGCCAATAGGGCTTTATCGCCATCGTTATTTACATTTACGTCTTGTATTTCCAATTGCATACCATCTGTTTGAGGCAATGAATAATTCTTTGACCAAAGCAAACCCATCTGATTGTTATACACCTTTATTTCGGTAGAAGTTCCTGTTGTATCTCCACGTTTCAAACAGAATATCATCTTAGTTTTGTTTTCAGAGAAAGAAAACAAGAAAGGTTTTTGTGCCGAATCTACAACATAATAATAATTTAAAAACATCTGAGGTTTATCTATAAGACGCATATCCTTTAAATGCAGGTATTGAACATATAATTTCTCATTACCTGTTTGCTTAGGTGCGGTTTTACTTCTTGTAGAACGGCGAGATTCTTTTGCTTTGTCTGGTTTTGTTTTAGAAAGAATAAATCCTATAAGATTGTTGTTTCTCCATGTTTGTTCTATTTTATAATTAGGAGAACCAAAATCTATTTTTGCTATTTTTACTATATTTCCTTCGGTGTCGGTATTTGCTAAATAATATTTGTATTCAAATTCCCCTTCACCCTGATATTCATTCATACAATAGTAAAAATAAAAGCCAGAATTATCTTCTGCTATAAATTTTACGTCCATGCAATCGTCTGCTATATCATAAAATCTTTTGCCAAAAGAAACGTCCATTTGTGCAAACAGATTAAGACCAAACAATAATGTAGTCAAATATAAAAAGAATTTTTTCATTGTTTTATTATTTTTAAACTCAGTTTGCAAAGATAATAAATTTATCTAAAACAAAGGAAATATACTTTAAAATAAAGTTATGTTTTGTTCTATTATATTTTTTTTATACCTTTGCAGATTATGAAAAAGATACTGATTTTTATATTTTATATTTGTGTTACAGCCTCTTTGTTTGCTCAGCATAATGATAAGGCAAACCAAATGATGGACAAGGCTTACGAATATAGTAGAAAAGGTAACGAAAAGAAATGTGTAGAAACACTGTTGGAAATAACACAAAAGTACCCCGATTTTCCAGATGCGTATTCTGCATTGGGGCAAATATATTGCAGTAATGATGATTACGAAAAAGCAATCATCTTTTACGAAAAAGGTATAGAGATTTCACCTAAACACGATTTGAATTCCTATTATCGTTTGGGTAAAATGTATAAACAATTGGCAAATTATACCAAAGCAAAAAAATGTTTTGATTTTTATGTGCAAAATGAAAAGAATGCAAAGTATAAAGACCGTATAGCAGAGTGCAGAAAAGAATTAGAAAATATAGATTTTATACAAAAAAGTATAGAAAATCCTGTAGAATTTCTTCCTTACAATCTTGGGAAGAATGTAAATGATACCAATTATCAATATTTACCAACTTTAACATTAGATGAACAATTGTATATAACTCAGAGAGAGAACAATAAAGAGAAGTTTTATTTTTGCAAAAGAGATACTTCGCAAATGGAAAACTTTGTTTGGCTACCTAAACAAAAGATGCCGTATCCTCCAAATAATGATGAAAATGTAGGGGCTGGCACTATAAGTCCCGATGGTCTATATATGTATTATGCGATTTGCGGAGCGAAAGATGGTTTTGGCTCGTGTGATATTTACGTTTCAAAGAAAGAGGGAGATAATACTTGGTCTAAACCTAAGAATTTAGGACCAAACGTCAATTCTTCTGCATGGGATTCTCAACCGTCTATAGCCTCAGACGGTAGAACGTTGTTTTTTGTTTCCAATAGAAAGGGTGGTTATGGTAAAAGCGATATTTACTATACTTATTTAAAAGATGACGGGACATGGACTGTTGCAAAAAATTTAGGAAGCAAGATAAACACCGAAGAAGATGAGATTTCACCATTTATACATCCATCAAACACAACTCTTTATTTCTCGTCTAATGGTCATAAAGGTATGGGAGGAATGGATATATTCTATTCCCGTATCAATCAAGGCAAGTTTTCAGACCCTATAAATATAGGTTATCCTATCAATACTTCTTCAGATGAAACTTGTTTAGTGGTTTCACCCGATGCAACCTATGCTGTCTATGCTTCAGATAGATTTGAAGACGGTGAGGGTAAGACAGATTTATATGCTTTTAAATTATACCCACAGGCAAGACCTACTGCAGTTATCTGTATGAAAGGAAAAGTTTTCTATGATGGAAAAACGGAAAACAAAGAGGCAAAGTTTGTTATCAAAAACTTAAAGACAAACAAAGTTGTTGCACAAACAGTTTCAAATAAATACAATTCATCATACCTTATGACTATTCCTGTAGATGCAGATTATGGTTTAAGTGTGGAAAGTGAAGGCTATTTGTTCTGTTCTGAAAACTTTTCCATATCCAATGATGAAGTGCAAAAATATTACAACAAAGATATTTACCTTACTTCTATAAAAGAGGGTGCGGTAGTTGTTTTGCAAAACATATTCTTTCAAACCAACTCTTTTGAACTTTTAGAAACATCTCTACCAGAATTAGAAACACTTTTGCAACTATTGAATAATAACCCAAATATAAAAATAGAGATTTCGGGTCATACAGATAACGAGGGAAACAAAGATTATAATCAAACCTTATCTGAAAAAAGAGCTAATAGTGTAAAACAATGGTTGATAGAAAAGGGAGTTAAAGCAGAAAGATTGCAAAGTAAAGGATATGGACAACAATTTCCTATAGCAGATAACAAGACCCCGGAGGGTAGAAAACAAAACAGAAGAACAGAATTTAAAATAATAAATAGCAAATAATGAAAGAAAAAGTTTTTGATATTTCAAATATAAATCAGACAGTTTTATTCGGAGTAAATGAAAAGAATCTTCAGTTTATAAGACTTTTATTTTCAGACCTTACAATAACAGTTAGGTTTGAGAAAATGACCGTTAAAGGTGAAGAAAACTTGATAAAAAACTTTGAAACTTTTTATAACAAACTCTTATCTCTTTACAATAAAAAGAAGAATATAGATGAAAAACTTATTATGTCTGTATCTAAGGACGAGGAAATAAAACCGGAGAATGCAGATACTTTGCTTTACGGTGCTAATGGCTATGCTATAAAAGCCAAAACCAAAAATCAACAGCAGATGGTTAAGGATATAGAAAAGAAAGATATGATTTTCGCTATAGGACCTGCAGGTAGCGGAAAAACATATACAGCAGTGGCTTTGGCAGTTAAGTTTTTGAAAGAGAAAAGAATAAAACGTATTATCCTTACTCGTCCAGCGGTGGAAGCAGGTGAAAATCTTGGATTTCTACCTGGAGATTTGAAAGAAAAATTAGACCCTTATCTTCAACCCTTGTACGATGCCCTTAGAGATATGCTTTCACAAAGCAGATTAGATGAATACATTGAACACCATATAATAGAGATTGCACCTTTGGCTTTTATGAGAGGAAGGACCTTAGAAAATTCCTTTGTAATACTTGATGAAGCCCAAAACGCAACACAAAATCAAATAAAGATGTTTCTTACTCGTATGGGTAACTATTCTAAGTTTATAATTACAGGCGACCCTTCTCAAACAGACTTACCTCACAATCAACCATCTGGTCTTCTTTCTACAGTAGGATTACTAAAAGATATAGACGGTATAAGTGTTATCTTTCTTACAAATTCAGATATTGTTAGAAACCCTTTGGTATCTAAAATAGTTTCAGCCTTTGAAAACAATGATAAAAAATAATTTCATACATTATATATAATAAAACAATTTTGCATAATTAAATACCCTTTTCACGAAACTTTGTTTTAATTTTCTAAAACAAAGAAAGAGAAAATTAAAACAAAGAGATAGAATTCTAAAACTTTGTTTCGTGAAATTAAAACAAAGAGATGGAAAATTAAAACAAAGTTTCGTGAGAATAGAACAAAGAGTTAGAAAATTCCATTCAAAACTTGGTTCTGTGGTATAAAAATTGTGTTTTATGTGGTTTTACAATAAAATTTTAACATAAAAAAGTATAAGAAAAACAGCAAATTTCTATTTATCTATATACAAGAAATATGGTATTTACTTTTCCTATATAAAAATTCTTTTCTTTTTTCCACTCCCCTATACTTTGCGTCCTTATACTCTGATTTATAGATGTTATATCCGAAGCCACGCATAAAAGAGTATCGTCTTTGAAAATCTTAAGCATAGAAAGAAACAGTTTATCGTTTCTATATGGTGTTTCTATAAATATTTGTGTCTGATTTTCCTTATACACTCTTTCTTCTATACGGCGAAGTTTTTTCAGTTTTTCTTCTTCTTTCACAGGCAGATAACCTAAAAAGGCAAAATTCTGACCATTGAACCCACTCGCCATCAACGACATATATATACTGGAAGGCCCTGCAAGGGGGACAACCTTTGCATTCATCTTTTGGGCTATAAGTACGGCTTTACTGCCAGGGTCTGCCACACAAGGCAAACCTGCTTCAGACATAAGAAAAACATCTTTTCCATTTCTCAAAGGCTCAAGGCTATCCATTATTTCTTGCTCTGTACTATGTTCATTTAGAAGATAAAAGCCAACCTCATCAAAAGATTTTGTGTAACCTATCTTTCTTAAAAATCTTCTTGCAGTTCTGAGTTCCTCTACTATAAAATATTCACAGGAAAGTATTTTTTCTACATTTTTTACAGGTAAACATTCTTGCCAATCCACATCGGATAAAAGTGTAGGAAAAAGATATAATGCAGCCATAATGTTTTCGGGGTTTAAATCGTTGTTACTTACCTATTTGATTATATTTTCTATTCTCCTTTTCTATCTGGTGAGAAAAAGAATAAACATAGTAGAACACAAGGAAAAGAAAGGCTATCATTATATCGCCTATTGCCCACATTCTATGACCTAAAAATATTATGGGAACTATGATTTGGCAGGCTTTTCCTATGGTATAAAATAGCAGTCCCCACTTAAAACCCCTCCACATAAGATTTACACCATACAAAAGAGAGAAACCGACTGCTGAACACAATAGATACATTAGCCTATTTGCTGAAAGGAAAAACAAAAGATTCTCTTTGTAGAAATACAACGAAGTGGGCCAAGATTCAGAAGTAATAAAACTTCTTATACTATCGGCAAACAGTACCATGGAAAAATTGAAAAGAAAATATACACTTGCAAAGATGAATGACAATGAAAGCATTATCTTCATCTTCCAATCTGTTTTTATGGATTTATCAAATACTCGTGTTAGAAATCTTTTTACTTTTAGGTTCATATCTTGTTTTAATTTATTTCTATTTCATCTGCAAAAGTATGTGCAGGGTATCCGTTGCCCGGGTGGTCGTTTGGACACGTTCCTATACTTTTAGCAAAAATTCTTACATATCTATATTTTGTTATATTCAGTTTTTCGGAGTTTGTTTTATAGTTCACCAACTTTGGATTATTTTTCACGTTCTCTTTTACAAACTCAGACTCGTTTATTTCTACCCAATGTTGTTTGTCATTTGAAACATACGCCTTCACATACAAAGGAAGAAATATCCAAGAATCCTCTTCGTCCAAAAAGTTTATAGAAATAGAGTTTATTTGCTCCTTATTCTCCAAATCCAACAAAACATCATAATCCTTTCCTAATGTTCCTACCCATCGGTCGTAACTTTTCTTATCCCCTTTCAGTCCATCGGTCAAAGCGTATGTGTTTCCGCCGTTGTATTGTGGGTTTATATCTTTTTGAATATATGTTTTACCTGTGGCTTTATTTATATGATATTCAGCCGTAAGTATAGGAGAAAAACGTTTGTTGTTTTTATAAGCAAAAGCCTTTAAAATGGTGTTCTCTTTCAAAGAAATAGGTTTGGTATATTTAGCAGAATTTACTGTAGGTTTGCTTCCGTCTGTGGTATAATAGATAGGTGAATTAGATAGTGGCGAAGAAAGTTTCAGTTGTAGTTTATTCTTATTCTTTTCCATAGTTGCCAAAACAGCAAAATGAGATTTAGCATAATTAACCCTCATCATATCATAGCAATCCAAAAGAGTATTCAATCTACTTACAAAATCATCATAATCTCTTACGGTACTATCACTCCAAGCTCTTTCACTAAGGGCGGAAATGCGTGGAAAATCGTTGTATTCCAAAGATTGAAAATCCTGTATGTACTCTGTCCAAGTACAAGCCTGCATACCTATTATATGTTCCTTTTGTTTCTTATCCAATTGTTTTGGTATAGGGTCATAAGTATAAACTTTCTTTAATGGAGTGTAGCCTCCGAAAGCAAGAGGTTCTGTTGCTGCTACTCCTTGATAAAAATTAAAATAAAGATAAGCAGATGGCACCATAATAGCATCGTTACCCTGTTTTGTAGCATTTATTCCTCCCATTTCACCTTGCCATGAAAGTATTGTAGCACTTGTATCTACACCTTTCTCTAAGATTTCGTCCCAACCTATAATCTTTCTTCCTTTGGTTTTTAGATAGTCTGCCACTCTTTTTGTAAAATAGCCTTGTAGTTGTGTTTCGTCTTTAAGTCCTAATCTTTTAACATTCTCTTTACAAATATCGCATTCTTTCCACCTTACTGTAGGACACTCATCGCCTCCTATATGTATGTATTCTGAAGGGAAGAGAGAACAAACCTCATCAAAAACATCTTCCAAGAAACGAAAGGTTTCTTCTTTGGAACACATAACATTTTCAAATACACCCCAAGTACAAGCCACTTCTATATTTTCTCCTCTACATGAAAGTTGAGGATAAGCACTCAAAGCCGCCATAGAGTGTCCCGGTAGTTCTATTTCGGGTATTATATTTATGTGTCTTTCTTTTGCATATTCAACTATTTCTCTCACTTCTTGCTGAGTATAAAATCCTTCATACTCCTTTCCGTCAAACTTCTGTTCTTCTACAGGTGTATCACTGTAGTGTCCTACAAGAGTTTGTTTTCTCTTTCCTCCTATTTCGGTTAAGAGTGGATATTTCTTTATTTCCAATCTCCAACCTTGGTCATCTGTCAAATGCCAATGAAAAGTATTTATCTTATGAAAAGCAAGCAAATCTATATACCTTTTTATATAATCCACAGAAAAGAAATGTCTGGCACAGTCTAAATGTTTGCCTCTATAAGAAAAGCGAGGATAATCTGTTATTCTGCAACAAGAGAGATTTTTTTGAAAGTTATGATACTTGATATTTGCAACTCTTGGATAGAATTGTAACATCTGCAACAGTGTTTGCATACCATAGAAAAAGCCTGTGTTAGTGTTGGCTTCTATAGTTATTCTTCTTTGGTTTATATCCAAAACATAACCCTCTTCTCCTAAGTTTCTAAGGTTTGTATAAATGAATATTATACTGTTATCCATATTTGGAAATGGGTTATCACTACGGGTATAGATAGGATTTTCGTACTGTTCTATGTATTCTGCAAACAAATCTTGCAAATACTGTGCTTCGGTTTGCAACTCTTTATCAGAGGGAGCATAAATCTTTATACTCTTTGCATCAAACTTAAAAACACCGTCCTTCTTCTCTATTTTATTGGGTTTAGGTATTATATTCAAATCTTCCTGTGCTTGTAAAACTCCTGCACAACAAAGACAAAAAACTATTAAAACTAAAACTATTTTTTTCATACAAAGGTACATTTCTTTTATTTCTTTGCAAAGATATGAATTTATTTGAAAATAAGTATAATTTTTGAAGTTTGGAGAGGTTGTATTTTGATATTTTTAAAATATTTTGCACTTTTTGTTCGTTTTATTTGTATTCTACGAAAAAAAATAGTAGATTTGCAAAAATAAAATTTAGAAAGGAGTCAGTATGGACAACAGAAGAGAAATTATGGTAGGCATTGACTTTTCCAATGCTTCATTATCAGCCCTTAGATTATCAATGGATATTGCCAATAGGACGAATTCCAACATCAAAATGGTATGGGTAGAAACCGTAGAGAAAGACCCTGCAGATGCAGAAAATATTTTGAAAGAATTTTGTACGAGTTTCAAACGTGTTATAGGCGAAAAAGAAATCTCTTATATGATAGTAAAGGGCAGAAAAGTACATAGCACACTTGCCAAACTTATAAACAAAGAAAAGCCTTATCTTGTACTTATTGGCACTAATGGAAACAGTGGTTACGATGAAAGATTTGCAGGTGCAAATGCTTACAAGACTATTGCAGATTCTAAAGTACCTATCCTATCTATAAGAGAGAATTTCAACTTTAATAAACCTCTTGACTCTATAATTCTTCCTATAGACTCCACAGAAGAAACCAGACAAAAAGTTCCTTGGACTATAGATTTTGCACGTATGTTCCCGGGTACAACTATTCATATACTTGGTCTGTTGTCTTATTCCAGCAAAGCAATGAGAGATACTGTAACCAATTATGTAGAAAGTGTGGAAGACCTTTTGCGTAAAAAAGGTTTGAAATATACTTCTACAATAAAGGATTCAGACAACGTTACCCTTACTACTTTGGATTATGCAAAGGAAATAAATGCAGATATGATTGTTATTATGACAGAACAAGAGAAAACTTTATCAAATATGTTGTTCTTAGGACCTTATGCTCAGCAAATGATAAACCTTTCTCCTTATCCTGTACTTACCATTGCACCTAAACAAGTTGGAGGTTACACTATCTAAGAAAAACAAAGATGAAAAGTAAATACGTCCCACTTATTTTTGCTTTTGTCCTACTGTGTTTTTGTCAGAAAAAAACTTATGCACAAGTAGAAGTTATAGCAGATGGTCGTCTGCAAACCATACTTGAACAACATGTTGCGTATAATCAAATGGCAAGAACTTTTGCTGGATTTAGATTAAAGGTAGCGAAGTTTTCTGGTGATAATGCAAGGAGTAAGGCTTTCAATCTTAAGGAACAATTGCAAAACATCTATCCAAAAGAAAGGGCTTATGTGATATTTGACGAGCCAGATTTTGTTGTAAAGTTTGGGGATTTTGTTACAAAACTTGATGCTCAAGCCATGCTCATACAAATCAAACCTCAAATACCTACAACCGTTATTATACAAGACCAAATCAATGCTCCCGTTATCTCTCAAGAAGATTTGAAACAAGTAGAATATTATGAGGATAATATGGAAGAAGAAAGTGGTTATGATGAATAAAGAGAATTAAAAAATTTTATTAAACCTTATATAAAACAATTCAACAACATGGAAATTAAATCTTATATACAAGAGAACAAAGACAGATTCTTAGATGAATTATTTTCGTTAATAAAAATTCCTTCTATATCTTCACAGACTGAACACAAAGAGGATATGGTAAAATGTGCAGAACGCTGGAAAGAACTCTTACTACAAGCCGGTGCAGATAAGGCTCAAGTAATGCCAACCGAAGGAAACCCTGTCGTTTATGGCGAAAAGATAATAAACAAAGATTATCCTACTGTTTTGGTTTATGGTCATTATGATGTAATGCCTATAGACCCTGTAGAACAATGGCGTACCAATCCTTTTGAACCTGTAGTTAAAGATGATATTATTTGGGCAAGAGGTGCCGATGACGATAAAGGTCAATCTTTTATGCAGGCAAAGGCTTTTGAATTTATGGTTAAAAGCAATACTTTGAAATGTAACGTTAAGTTTATGCTTGAAGGTGAAGAGGAAATAGGTAGTGGTTCTCTTTATGGTTTTTGTGAAAAGAACAAAGAATTGTTAAAGAGTGATGTTATCCTTGTTTCAGATACTTCAATGATAGCCTCAGACGTTCCTTCTATAACTGCAGGTCTTAGAGGTTTGGGGTACATAGAAGTAAAGGTTACAGGATCAAAAGCAGACTTACATTCTGGTATATATGGTGGTGCTGTGGCTAACCCTATAAACATTTTGTGCAAGATAATATCTCAATTGCAAGACGAGAATAATCGTTGCACAGTGCCAGATTTTTACAAAGAAGTTATTGAACTTTCACAAGAGGAAAGAGATTTGATGAATAAAGCTCCTTTTTCCGAAGAAGAATATCTTGCAACTACAGGTTCTCCTTCTTTGCATGGCGAAAAAGGTTACACAACTATAGAACGTACAGGTGTACGTCCAAGTTTTGACGTTTGCGGTATTTGGGGTGGATATACAGGAGAAGGTGCTAAAACTATTATACCATCTTCTGCAAGTGCAAAAATATCTTTCCGTCTTGTACCTGACCAAGATTTTGAAGTAATAACTGAAAGAGTAGCAAAACATATAGAAAACATTGCTCCTAAATGTGTAAAAGTAGAGGTTACTCCTTTGCATGGTGGTTATGCATACGTATCTCCACTTGACCTTCCAGCATACAAGGCTGCCGAAAAAGCAATGCAAAAAACTTATGGCAAACAACCTATACCTACTCGTAGCGGTGGAAGTATTCCTATCGTTGCAGGATTTGAAAGAATCTTGGGAACAAAATCCATACTTATGGGATTTGGATTGGGAAGTGATGCTATACACTCACCAAACGAGAACTATCCTTTACAACAGTTCTTCAACGGTATAGAAAGTATTACTTACTTCTATGAAGAGTACGCAAAACTTATGGCTAAGTAAGTTTCGCAAATAGAGAAAGAAATTTTTTATAGTTCTTGTCAAAATAATTTATACATTTCTATTAAGAAGGTAAAACTTGATTATGTTTCTCTATAATCAAGTTTTATTTTTCTTTTTCTATCTCTTTGTTTTAATTTCGTAGAACTTTGTTTTAATTTTCTAAAACAAAGTTTTAGAATTCTATCTCTTTGTTTCAGAAAAATAGAACTTTGTTTTATTTTCATAGAATTTGATTGTAGAATTTACTAAACTTTATTCGCTTTTCTTCGTTTTATTTTGCACAAAATTAAAGTTTTATATGTTTTTATAAAATTTTTTTATTAACTTTGCAGTGCATTTCGTAAAATATATAATTGCTTAATCTTAAAAAAATTTCATAAACTATGATTAAATTAGCAGAAAGAATTAACAGATTACAACCTTCAGCAACTTTGGCTATGAGTCAAA
Source organism: Bacteroidales bacterium (assembly GCA_017469625.1). Lineage (GTDB taxonomy): Bacteria > Bacteroidota > Bacteroidia > Bacteroidales > P3 > Scybalousia_A. The sequence continues at coordinate 27,586 of JAFUGA010000037.1, read as the reverse complement.
AGAGTGGAGAATTAAAAGCACAGGGTATTGATATTATAAATATGAGTGTAGGCGAGCCTGATTTCAATACACCTAATCATATTAAAGAAGCTGCAAAACAAGCAACTGACGAGAACTATACAAGATACTCTCCTGTACCTGGTTACCCTGATTTGAGAAAAGCAATAGTTGAGAAACTGAAAAAAGAGAATGGTTTGGAATATACTACAGACCAGATAATAGTTTCCAATGGTGCAAAACAGAGTGTTTGCAATACCGTTATGGCTTTAGTAGGCGAAGGCGATGAAGTAATAATTCCTGCACCTTATTGGGTAAGTTATCCTCAGATGGTTTTGTTGGCAGACGGCAAACCTGTATTTGTAGAAGCCAAGATAGAACAAGATTTCAAACTTACACCAGAACAACTTGAGAGTGCTATAACTCCTAAAACCAAGATGTTAATCCTTTGTTCTCCAAGCAACCCTACAGGTTCTGTATATAGCAGAGAAGAGATGGAAGGTTTGGCAAAAGTATTGAGAAAATATGAAAACATTTACATCATTTGTGATGAAATCTACGAACATATAAACTACACAGGACAACATGCTTCTTTGGCAAGTTGCGATGGTATGAAAGAAAGATGTATTATAATAAACGGAGTAAGTAAAGCCTATGCTATGACCGGCTGGAGGATAGGTTACATCGCTGCTCCTCTGGAAATAGCAAAGGCTTGCAACAAACTTCAAGGTCAATACACTTCTGGTCCTTGTTCTGTTTCACAAAAAGCCGCTGTTGCTGCATACGTATCTTCCCAAGACTGTGTAGAAGAAATGAGAGTGGCTTTTGAAAGAAGAAAGAACCTTATAGTACAATTAGCAAAAGAAGTTCCTGGTTTTGAGGTTAATGACCCACAAGGTGCATTCTATCTTTTCCCAAAATGCAGTGCTTATTTCGGTAAAAAAGATGGAGATAGAGTGATAAACAATTCTACAGATTTTGCTATGTATCTTTTGGAAGTAGGTCATGTAGCTACAGTTGGTGGTGATGCTTTCGGCTCTCCTGAATGTTTCCGTATGTCTTACGCTACATCTGACGAAAACATAAAAGAAGCATTGAAAAGAATAAAAGATGCTTGTGCAAGATTGAAATAATAACCTTAAAGTATATATGTGTATAATCTATGTAAAAATTTCTATTACAAGGTTATACTAAAATATTACCACGAAGATATTTCTCAAAGTATTATCTTCGTGGTTTTTTGTTTCTTTTCTGTTTTATTTTATAGCATTATATGATTATGAAGCACGAAAAACTTGTAAGATATTTAGAAATTATTTATCTTTGTAATTGCATAAAGGTTGAATAACAAGAATATGATAAAAAAGAATTTATTTATATTGACAAGGATATTTTTCCTATCTTTAGTTTTCTTTGCAAGTGGGGTACAGTGTCAAAATGCGTACAAAACTTTTCATTTTCAAAACTTTGAAAGAGAGTATTTACTTCATCTTCCTTTGGATTATGATTCTTTAGACAATGTTCCTGTATTGTTTTTCTTGCATGGTTTGGGTGGAAACATAGTAGAATTTGATAGGGAACTGAATTTTGCAAAATTTTCCGATGAACATAGATGGATAGTTGTTGTACCTCAAGCCCTTGAAGCAAAAGAAAAGTTCCTATGGCAAACTTTTGATTTGGGTTCTATGTGGAATGCTGGTATGGAAGTTTCTGTTTTGGGTGTTAAAATCAAGCCTAATAAACATATAGATGACGTTGGATTTCTAATGTCTTTATTAGACAGTTTATCTTCTGAATATAGGATAGATACAGACAGTGTTTTCTTTGCTGGCTTTTCTATGGGTGGATTTATGTGTCATCGTTTGGCTATAGAGTGTTCAGATAGGATAAATGCTTGTGCTGTCATTAGTGGACTGATTGCAAAACCTTTAGCCAAGCAATCTCCTAAAGGGAAACTAAATCTTTTGCAGATACATGGAACAGAGGATAAAATAGTGTCGTCTCTCGGTAAAACATCTATGATAAGACCACTTCGCAACCTAAGAATAGGGATTAGTTTGGATAAAACGATGAATTATTGGAAACAAAACCTTGATTGCGAAAGCAATGAAAAAGTAGATACTCTGTTAGATAGAAAAAACGATGGACTACGTTTTGTAAAACATTCTGCAAAAAGCGAAACGGATAACACAAAACTTCAATTCCTTGAAGTTATTGGCGGAGAACATAAAATATATTTGGATAACAACCTTTACGATATAGACTACTTAGACGAAATCTATAATTTTTTCAGTGAAGAATAAAAAAGGAATTATGGTCATTTTTATTATACTACTAAAAAATACGGCGGAGATTTGAAAAATCTTCGCCGTATTTTTTGAACTATCTAAGTAATCAAAGTGGTTTTTGATTTACTTTAAGGTTCTCTTTATTTCTATTTCGTCATATCCTTCTATAATATCTCCAACTTTTATATCGTTGAATCTATCTATATTAAGACCGCAATCTTGTCCGCTAACTACCTCTTTTACTTCGTCTTTAAAACGTTTCAAAGAAGCCAAAACACCTGTATAAACTACAATACCATCTCTAATTAGACGTACTTTAGTGTTCTTGTTTATCTTTCCTTCAGTACAGAAGCAACCTGCAACTGTACCAACCTTAGATATTTTGAAGACTTCTTTAACTTCAAGGTTGCAAACTACTTTCTCTTTTATCTCTGGTGAAAGCATACCTTCTATAGCGTCTTTTAATTCGTTTATAGCATCGTAAATGATTGAGTACAAACGAATATCTATCTGTTCTTGTTCTGCTAATCTTCTTGCACCTTGTGAAGGTCTTACTTGGAAACCTATGATTACGGCGTTAGATGCTGTTGCCAACAAAACGTCTGACTCTGTTATTTGTCCAACAGATTTATGTATAACATTTACTTGAACTTCTGGAGTAGAAAGTTTTAATAGAGAATCTCCCAATGCTTCCACTGAACCATCAACATCGGCTTTCAATATGATGTTCAATTCTTTGAAATCTCCTATTGCAATTCTTCTTCCTATCTCGTCAAGAGTAATATGTTTCTGAGTACGAAGTCCTTGTTCTCTTTGCAATTGCTGACGTTTTGAAGACAAATCTTTCGCCTCTTTTTCTGTTTGTACAACGTTGAAAGTATCTCCTGCTTGAGGTGCTCCATTAAGTCCAAGTAGCAAAACAGGAGTAGATGGACCTGCTGAAGTAACAAGTTGATTTCTTTCGTTATACATAGCCTTTACTCTACCGTATGTAGAACCTGCAAGCACAACATCTGTTTGTCTTATAGTACCGTCTTGTACAAGAATCTTGGCTATGTAACCTCTACCCTTATCCAAAGATGATTCTATAACAGTTCCTTTGGCTCTCTTGTGTGGATTGCCTTTCAACTCCAACATATCTGCCTCCAACAACACTTTTTCCAAAAGCAAATCTATGTTTAGACCTTTTTTGGCAGAGATTTCTTGCGACTGAATCTTTCCTCCCCAATCTTCTACCAAAAGATTCATATTAGCAAGTTCTCCTTTTATTCTTTCAGGGTCTGCTCCTGGTTTATCTATCTTATTTAATGCAAAAATGATAGGCACACCTGCTGCTTGAGCATGGTTGATGGCTTCCACTGTTTGTGGCATTATCTTGTCATCGCAAGCAACTACTATAATAGCAATATCTGTCATCTTGGCACCTCTTGCACGCATGGCTGTAAATGCTTCGTGTCCCGGTGTATCAAGGAATGTTATCTTTCTACCACTATGAGGCAATACCACTTCATAAGCACCTATATGCTGAGTTATACCTCCTGCTTCTCCAGCAATAACGTTTGTCTTTCTTATATAGTCTAACAGTGAAGTTTTACCGTGGTCAACATGTCCCATAACTGTTACTATAGGAGAACGAGGTTCTAAATCTTCTTCTCTATCTTCTTCCTCTTCGCTGTTTAAAGTTTCTACGACTTCTGCTCCTACAAACTCTACTTGGAAACCAAATTCATCTGCTATAAGTTGAAGAGCCTCTGCGTCCAAACGTTGATTGATAGAAACGAACATACCTAATTGCATACAAGAAGCAATAATCTTTGTAACAGGTATACTCATCATAGTAGCCAATTCGTTGGCTGTAACAAATTCTGTTACCTTAAGAATTTTCTTCTCTTCTTGTTGTTGGATAAGTTCTTCTTGATGCTGTTGAGAAATCATCTGACGTTTCTCTCTACGGTGTTTAGAAGTTTTACTCTTACCCATAGGAGAAAGTCTTGCAAGGGTATCTTTTATCTGCTTTTCTATCTCCTCGCTACTTATCTCTACCTTGTGGCGTTTTTTGTTCTTTTCTTTATCTTTCTTAGACTTTTTCTTATCCTTGTCTTTCTTTGAAGTATCGTTGGTTGCAGCAGAGTTAGAAACATTTTGCAAAGCCTTTTCGTCCTTATTCAAAGGAGTGGCTGTTGTAGTCTTTATTCTCTTTCTCTTCTTTTTAGAATCCGAATCTTTTTCATTCTTATTCTTTGAAGGTTTATGTTCAGAGAACTGAGATAAATCTACTTTCTCTCCTGTCAAAATAGGACCAGAAAGTTTTACATATTGTGTTTCTATGAAGTTTTCTTTCTTCTCTTCCTGTTTTACTTCTTTTGGTTTTAAGTCCTTTTGAGGCTGTTTATTGTTTTGTTCTTTATTGTTATTTTGGTTTTTGTCTTTTTTATCTTTTACAGGTTTATCTTTTTTCTTATCTTTCTTTTCAGGTTTATTGTTCTGAACTTGTCCTTTGTTTTGTTCTTTGTTAGCCTCTTTTTTCTTGTCTTTTTTTCTGTCCTCTTTCTTTGGTTTTTCTTTTTTATCTGGTTTTATCTTGGTGTTGATAGAATCCAAATCTATCTTACCCAATATATTTACCACCTTACCGTCCTTTGATTCTATCTTTTCTGCTTGTTCTACATTTATCAAAGGAGCAGATGCTTTATGAGGAGTTGACTGCTGTTCTTTCTTTGAAGCAGGTTCTTCCTGTTTCTCTGTTTTCTCGTTTTTAGAGTGTTCTTTCTTTTCCTTCTTCTCTTTAGAATAGTCAATTGTTGAAGTCTTTATGATTATATCTCCCAATGGAGTATCCTTAGATTCTACTACTTTTTCAGTATCATCTACAGGGTGAATATCTTCAGCAACTATCTCTTCTTTTTTTGAAACACTTATTTGAAGACTATTTGCTTTTTCTTTCTTTTGTTTTTCGCTCAAAAAAGCATCTTCCAACATAGCATAAGCCGTTGAATCTATCTTTGTAGTAGGTTTATTCTCTATTGTAATACCTTTTTTGGCTAAAAACTCTACTATTGTGCTGATACCTATATTAAACTCGGTAGCAGCCTGTTTCAATCTTACGGACTTCTTTTCTGACATAAACCTGTATTTTAATTATTACTTATCTTCTCTTTTTTTGTATTGACCTATAAAAACAATGGTAAAATAGTTTTATTCCTCTGTTTTATTTTGTTCTTCATCAAATTCTGAACTCAAAACTTCAAAAATATTATCCACTGTTTCCATTTCAAGGTCTGCTCTTTCAGCCACATCTTCCTTAGTTAAAGAAAGAACATCTTTTGCTGTATCACAACCTATACCTTTCAATGCGTCAATTATCCATTGTTCTATCTCGTCTGTAAATTCCATCAAATCCACATCATCTTCGTATTCCATGTCGCTATCTCTATAAACATCTATATCATATCCTGTCAATTTGCTTGCAAGTCTTATATTATAACCACCTTTTCCTATTGCAAGGGAAACTTGGTCTGGTTTCATAAACACGTCTGCTTTCTTTGTGTCTTCGTGTAGTGTTACAGACAAAACTTTTGCAGGAGCCAACGCTCTTGTTATATAAAGTTCTGCATTTGGAGTATAGTTTATAACGTCTATGTTTTCGTTTCTCAACTCTCTAACTATACCATGTATTCTCTGACCTTTCATACCTACGCAAGCACCTACAGGGTCTATTCTATCATCATAAGTTTCTACCGCTATTTTTGCTCTTTCGCCAGGTTGTCTTACTGCATTTCTTATTGTAATAAGTCCATCAAATATTTCAGGAACTTCATTCTCAAACAAACGTTCCAAGAATATAGGAGAAACTCTTGAAAGTATGATGTTTGGTATTCCGTTTTTCATCTCTACTTTAAGAACTATAGCCTTAGTATTATCTCCTTTTCTGAAATAATCTCCTGGTATCTGTTCTGTCTTTGGTAGTATAAGTTCTATACCATCTTCGTCCAAAAGTAGTATCTCTTTTTTCCAAACTTGATATATTTCTGCTATAACTATAGTACCTACTTTTTCTTTATATTTATTATAAATTCTTGCTCTGTCATACTCTTGTACTTTTCCTATAAGGTTTTGACGTATAGCAAGTATATCTCTTCTACCAAAATCTGCTAAACGTATCTCTTGAGATAATTCTTCACCTACTTCAAAGTCTGGTTCTATAGTAATAGCCTCTGAATATGAAATCTGAGTATTTTCATCTATTACGTTACCGTCTTCTACTATTACTCTGTTTCTCCAAATCTCAAGGTCGCCTTTATCTGGGTTGTTTATAATATCTATATTTTTGTCTGTACCATATTTTTTTACCAAAATACCTCTTAACACATCTTCCAAAATACGCATCAATGTTTCTGTATCTATACCTTTGTATTCCTTAAACTCTGCAAATGAATCTATCAAGTTTATCTTTTCCATATCTTAACTATGATTTTTTATTTATTGTTAAAATTTTATTATCACTCTTGCTTTTTTTATGTCTGTATAAGGAAAATTCATTCCCTCTTTATCTTTCTTTGTTACAAGTTTTACACCTTCTTCTGTTACTTGTTCCAAAACTCCCTCAAATCTCTCTTCATCGTTGTTTATCAACTCTATAGTTTGAGAAATATTCTTTTTAAACTGTCTTGGCAAAACAAAATATTCATCTAAACCAAACGAAGTTACAGTAAGTTCAAAGTCCTCTTTATCTCTATCCATTTTAGATTCTATATACTTGGAAACAAATATACAGTCCTCTATCTTTACTCCGCTATCTCCGTCTAAAACGACTGTTACTACATTGTTTTTAGACACTTTAACCTCTGTAACGAATTTATCGTGCATATTGTTCTCTTCTATGCACGTTTCAGTTATCTGTCTTATCTTTTCCTTATCAAGCATTTTCGTTTTTCTTATATAACAAAAGGGGAACTGCTTTTTCGCTCCCCTCTCCTTTTTTCAATTTGCAAAGATATAATATTATTTCCAATTGCACAAGATTTTCTTAGATATTTTTAGATAAAAGTATTTTTTTATAATAAATTTTAACAAATATATCTATCATTTTTCCTCGTAAAACTTCTTTTTGATTTCTTTTTCTTTGTTTTATTTGTATATAACTTTGTTTTATTTTTCTATCTCTTTGTTTTAATTTCACGAAACTTTGTTTTAGACTTCTATCTCTTTGTTTTATTTTCGTAGAACTTTGTTTTAAATTTCTATCTCTTTGTTTTATTTTCGTAGAACTTTGTTTTAGATTTCTATCTCTTTGTTTTATTTTCGTAGAACTTTGTTTTAAATTTCTATCTCTTTGTTTTAAAATTCTATCTCTTTGTTTTATTTTCGCAGAACTTTGTTTTAGAAAATAAGAAAAAGGGTGAAGTTTTGTTTTCACCCTTTGAAATTATGAAAAAACATTAAAATTTATGATTACTGTGTCTTACAGTCAATAGAGATTTTGTTATCTTAGGACTTCAACACTACCTTTGAACTCTACATCTCTAATAGGTCCTCGTCCTATAAATCTATAGAAGTAAGTTCCTGTAGGGGAGTTAGTTTTGTCTGGGTCCCAGAAATCGTCTTCTGTACGCAAATCTTGTACAAAGTAGATTCTCTTTCCGTATCTGTTGTATATAGCCAACTCATTGTCTGGGAAAGCCTGACCATCTATCAAATTATGAATAGCAAACACGTCATTGATACCGTCTCCGTTTGGTGTAATAACTGTAGGGAACAAAATATTATCGTTGATTATAGTTATAACCTTTGAAATAGTATCGTGGCATTCATACATCTTTCCACTTGGTCCTTCATTGTATGTATAAGCGTCCAAAAGTACGCTATACTCTCCTGCAACACTTTCATTTACTTGAGGTTCCCAAGTATAAACAGGTGCAGCGTCTGTGTTGTTTACTATATCATCAGGATTGTGTTTATTGGTTTGGAACTGCCACAAATATCTGTTTGTACTTGATTCTGGTTTAGTTTGATTGATAAAGGTAACTGTAGGATTGGAAGCATAAGGTATAGATGGCGACCAACCGAAATCTGCTACAGGATTTTTGAAGACAGTAATTATACTATCATAATGAACAGAATCTACACAACCATTTTCACTCGTAACTTTCAAATCTATACTATAAGAACCGTAAGGAAATGTAAATGAAGGGTCTGCTTCTGTAGAAGTTTCATCACCTACTATCCATTCATAGTTTTGAGCATTGGAAGAAACAGACCTTAATTGGAATTCAAAAGGTTCGCAACCTTCCAATGGGAAGTCATCTGTTGTAAATGCTGCTTGAGCTCCTTGAAAAATATTCAAATCTATTGTATCTGTACCATAGCAGTACAAAACTCCGTTGTAGTTAGTTACCTGTGCTATATAAGTTGTAACACCTACTTCATTTGTTGCTGGTTGTGCCATAATTGTTCTTGTAGTTTCACCTGTAGGTTCCCAATTGTAACGCAAAGCACCTTCGTTGCCAGCATCTAACTCTACTCCAAAACCTTCGCAAGCAGTCAAATCCGGACCTAAATCTACTACAGGTGTACAAACTACAGGCAAAGAAGTTACTGTGTCCCAAGGACAACCAAAAGCATCTATAATATTTATACCATATTCAAAGTTTCCGCAAGAATCTATTGGTGGGGCAATGATAGCAGTTGTTGATGTAAAATCTGTAAGGAACGGTCCGTTCCAAATAACTGTATCCAATGGTACTTGATATGTCCAATTTGCAGACGCACCAGAAGACAAGTCCATCCACCAAGAACAAATCCAACCATTATCTGCTCCCCAGTTATCGCATATTCTCAATTTCCATTCACCATTCATCTTACAACCTGCAAGAACATCAAAACCTGTAGTATCTACTTGTTTGCATGGAACACAACTACTACTTGATGTTAATCCTTGAATAGGTGTTTGGAAGTAATACGTGCCATCTCCTACATGAGTAGAGTCTATAGTATTACTGTTGGTTGAAGTCCCGTTATTATAAGGAGCAGATACAAAATGATTATTAGGTTCTCCTATAACACCTTGTCCATTTGTTGTATACTGATTAGAGAAACAATATGTCCAACAATTTCCTATCGGATTATAAGTGGAATCACTTGGGTGAGAGGTATTGTCATACGAACCTCCATCTAAAGGTTCTCCTAAAAAATAACCGTTTTGGTGCGTATTATATTTCAGAGTTACCGTTTGTCCATCTGGACATTCTAAGAAAAATCCCAAGTCGCCGATGAATGAATGCTCTATACTTATACATACGTCCAAAATATCATTACCATTATTTATCTGAGCGTTAGGTGCAAAAGTAGTGAACTGAACAGGGGATTCGTAACACTCACTACCACCATTACCTCCACCGTCAGGGATAAACAGACGTGTATCAAAACTTTGTCTTGCTGTTTGGTTGAACTGAATAGTATCTACTATAACTGTAGAGTTTGCAGAATATCCTACAAATATCTGTTGTCTTTCACCAGAACACATATCTGGTAGTTTTGCAACTGTCTTAATAGGATTTTGTGCTATTCTCACGCGGGCTACTATAGCATTCTTTGAAGTACAACCTCCATAAGAAGTATCTTTTACATACAAATTTAAGTCATAACCTGTTATCATATCATATTTATGCCCTGCATTTGGACTGTACTGTATTGTATCGTATTGATTATCTCCCCAAGACCAAGTATAGACACAGTTTTCTACACTTTGATGATAACCTATATCGTTGTAAGGAAATTCAGGCTTTGCTATAACTTCCAAAGAGTCGCCTTCGCAAATATCCAATGCATAGAAATCTACCGTATCGTACCTATAATGGTCGCCATCTATTATTGTGTCGCAAGGTAAATTGTTTGCGACCATTTTCATTGTAATATCTCTTTCTATTTTCAACTCTCTCTCTGTCATAACACCTGCTTCATTATACCTTCTATAAAAAGTATCCAAAGCATTTACCACATCTTGACACATATTTTCACAAGTAATAGATGCTTTCCAACCAGATGATTGTTGAGAACCATCGGCTACCAATCTTATAGTTAAACAACCACTTGGATTAGAAGCAGTCGCATAGATTTCTACTCCTGCTAAATCTTGGTTTTGAAAATAAGGAACCTCAGATGTACTATACAGAGGGTCGCCTCCAACTGTTGGACTATTATATACATAGAATGTATCTGTTGGGTCTATATTGAAAGACTCAAAGGTAAGTTTTATTCTCTGAACAGGATTTCCAGGACAGAAAGTCATAGACCTGTCTTGGTTCGCAGAATAATTAGCTGTTCCTTTGTCATCTTGTGATATACCCACACACGTTGTAACAGTTGTACCATTATTCGTCTCGTTCAAGTTATAAACTTGTGCATTGCTTAAGTTTGATACGAACATAAGCACCGCAACGAGCACAATTGAATATAACGTCTTCATACTATAATAATTTTTTTTTGTTTTTACACTAACAAAACCTATTTTGGCTTTTTTTAATTCGTTTTTCACCCCTTATAACAGCAAAAAACGTCAAAAAGTAAACTCAAAACCCAAAAAAAATTCCACTTTTTCATTAAATCTTTCAAAATCAATAAAATAAATTTTAAAAAAATTTAATCAAATAAATTCTGTTGGGTGGTTTTCTTCAAAGAAACATCTCTTCCAAGGTGTTTATAGGCTAAAAGTGTCGCTTCTCTACCTCTTGAAGTTCTCATAAGAAAACCTTCTTGTATCAAAAACGGTTCATAAACCTCTTCTACTGTCCCTGCATCTTCTCCTACTGCTGTTGCAATAGTCGTAAGTCCTACAGGACCTCCTTTAAACTTATCTACAATAGTAGCAAGTATTCTATTGTCCATCTCGTCTAAACCATTCTTATCTACATTCAAAGCCTTTAGAGCCATACGTGCAATTTCCACCGTTATAACTCCATCACCTTTTATCTGGGCAAAATCTCTTACTCTTCTGAGTAAAAGGTTGGCTATACGCGGTGTTCCTCTTGAACGTGAGGCTATTTCTAATGCTGCATCATCATAAATCGGAGTTTTAAGTATCTTACATGAACGTTTGACAATGGAACATAATGTTTCGTGATTGTAATATTTCAACCTACAAGTTATTCCAAACCTTGAACGAAGTGGGGCTGTTAATAAACCACTTCTTGTTGTAGCACCTATAAGAGTAAAAGGATTTAACGCTATCTCTACACTTTTTGCATTAGGTCCACTTTCTATAAGTATGTCTATCTTATAATCTTCCATAGCAGAGTAAAGATATTCCTCTACTATAGGTGAAAGTCTATGTATTTCATCTATAAACAAAACGTCATTAGGTTCAAGATTTGTAAGAATGCCTGCAAGTTCTCCCGGTTTGTCAAGCACAGGACCTGAAGTCATTTTTACATTTACACCTAATTCATTTGCAATGATATAAGACAAAGTTGTTTTTCCTAAACCTGGAGGTCCATGCAAGAGAACGTGGTCTAAAGCTTCCCCCCTTTCTTTTGCGGCTGCAACGAATATTTTCAAGTTCTCCTTAATATCCTCTTGTCCTGTAAAATCTTCAAAGCCAAGAGGTCTCAAGGCTCTCTCGTAATCTCGCTCTTGTTTTGACAATCTTTCAGAATTTGGATTAAGGTTTTGATTCATATACTCTTTTTACTTAAAATACTGACTTGCAAATATAATATTTTTTTTTCTTATTACAATAAAAAATCTTAAAAACAAGTATTTTTCTTTTTTTTATATGCAAAATATTGTTATAACAAAAATATGTATTACTTTTGCAAAAAGATTTGTGGACAGATTTGGATTGATTGCAACCACAATAAAAGAATGCTAAAACAACATAACTTTTATTCAGTATTGAGATTTATCAATTCTTTATCATTTCCACGTTTTGCTTAATTTATGATTTAATAATTTAAAACAACAAAAGGAAATGTCACGTTTTATAACATCAGAATCAGTATCGGAAGGCCACCCAGACAAGATAGCCGACCAAATTTCAGACGCTCTTTTAGATGAGTTTCTTAGAAGAGACAGTAGTTCAAAAGTTGCTTGCGAAACTCTTGTAACAACAGGACTTGTCTTTCTTGCAGGAGAGGTAAAAAGCAACTCTTATGTAGATGTACAAGAAGTAGCACGCAAGGTTATAAGAAACATAGGCTACACCAAAGAAGAATATCAGTTTGCAGCAGATTCTTGTGCTGTTATTTCAACTATACACGAACAAAGCCCGGATATAAATCAGGGAGTAGAAAGACAGGACCCTCTTATGCAAGGAGCAGGAGACCAAGGTATGATGTTTGGTTATGCAAACAAAGATACAGAAGATTTTATGCCTTTACCTGTTATGCTTGCACATCAACTTGTTTATGAACTTGCACAAATAAGAAAGACTACTTCTCTTATGCCTTATCTTCGTCCCGATTCCAAATCTCAGGTAACTATAGAGTACGATGATAACAACAATCCTATCTCTGTAGATACCATAGTATTATCTACTCAACACGATGAAAACGTTGAAACCTCCAAAATAAAAGAGGATATAGAGAATATTCTTATTCCAAGAGTAGTAGAAAAACAAAAATATCAAAGGACAAAAGATTTGTTTTCTAAGGGTTATAAGTTGTATGTCAATCCTACAGGCAAATTTGTAATAGGAGGGCCTAATGGAGATACAGGTCTAACAGGTAGAAAGATTATTGTAGATACTTATGGTGGAAAAGGTTCTCATGGTGGTGGTGCTTTCTCTGGCAAGGATTCTTCAAAGGTTGATAGAAGTGCTGCTTATGCTATGCGACACGTTGCAAAGAATATGGTAGCAAGTGGTTTGTGCGATGAAGTTTCTGTGCAAGTTGCATACGCTATAGGTATGGCTGAACCGGTTGGATTGTTTGTAGATACGTTCAATTCTTCACATATAAACATATCCGATGGCGAAATAGCAGAAAAAATTTTGAAGATATTTGACCTTAGACCTTATTCTATCATAGAACGTTTTGGTTTGAAAAATCCTATCTTCTCTCCTACTTCTACCTATGGTCATTTTGGAAGAACACCTTATGAGAAAGAAGTATGTATAATAAAAGACGGCAACAAAGAAGAGAAGAAAACAGTTTGGTTTTACCCTTGGGAAAAATTGGATTATGTAGATAAAATAAAACAAGAGTTCAATTTATAACTTATTTCATCATTTTTTTATTTTTTTCACCTGTCAAACCTTAACTATAGTTTGGCAGGTGTTTTGTTTATTTCAACACTCATTTTTCTGTGTTTTGATATGGTTTTCACGAAACTTTGTTTTAGAAATCTATCTCTTTGTTTCGTGAGAGTGAAATTTTGTTTTAGATTATTATATGTTTTATGGAATTAGAGAAATTTAGGGGTTTAAATATGAAAGACTAAGTTTCAACTTTGCGAAACTTAGTCCCAATTTATAATAACCATGAAAAATTTTACTGCATCTGTCTTATTCTTACCTCAAACGGCACATTTTCAAATTCTTTTCTTAGTTCGTTCATATCTGTGTCGGTTGTGTGGTAAGGGTAAAAAATCTTAGGTTGTATTTGTGTAGCAAAATGATAGGCTTGTTTTATTGTCATTGTATAAGGTTGATTTACAGCAAGAAAAAGTAAATCACAATTTTTCACTTCCTCTATATTTTCTACCGTTTCTGTATCTCCAGAAATATATACTGTGTTTTCATCAAAATGAAGAAAGTATGCGTTGTCCCTATCCTTTGGGTGAAACTTTTCTCTTCCCTCTGTGGTGTTGTATGCCTTCATAGCCTCTACCGAAAAATCATCAAAAGCCCACACATCTCCATAATTCAAAACAGTACCTTCACCCAATAAATCCCTTACTTTTTGATTGCAGATAATTCTTGTATCTTCTTTTTTCAGTATTTCTATGGCTTTAGGGTCAAAATGGTCGTCATGTTCGTGGGTAACAAGGATAACATCGGCCTTTGGCAACAAAGAATAGTCTGCATATTCACTTACAGGGTCGGTGTAAATAATCCTGCTTTCGTAATCAAACATCAAACTTCCGTGTCCTAAGAACATTATGGCAAGATTGTTACCATTGTTCAACACTATAGTATCGCATTCTATCTTATTTTGCATCTTCTGTCGGGGTTTGTGGTTGTATAAGTTCCAAAGGGTTTTTCATTGTATCCATTTGTATCATACGTTTTGCGTCATATACATGCGGATTGTCTGGGTAACGTCTTATGTATTCCTCAAAAGCCTCTATACTTTTTTCTCTATTATGGCAAACATCGTTTAACACAATCCCTTTAAAGAAATAAGCAGCACCTACATTTTTTCCTTTAGGATATTCTGTTATAATACGGTCTAAACAGTACAAAGCAGAGTCGCACTGACGCATAGCAGTATAAACGTTGTGCATTTGGAAAAGATAGTATTCGCAAATAGTATCTTGCGGATAATCCTTTATATATGAATTGTATAGATTAAGGATTTTGTTCGCCGTTTCCTCTTTTAATAATACAGGATTTTCATTTATCTCGTTGGAAATCTTTTCTATTTCTTTTTGTCTTTGCTGTTGTTTGGTTTCTCCACCATTACAAGAAACTAATATCAACAGACAAGACAATAAAAAGCATATTGTTCTCATAATGTTTTCGTTTTTATTTTAACATTTTATAATCTGGTCTAACTTTATTATTAGATATATCCGAAAGTTTTTTCTTTAGAAAAGCCTTTCTAAGATTGGATATTCTATCTACAAAGACTTTACCTTGTAGGTGGTCGTATTCATGTTGGAAGACCCTTGCACGTATGCCCGAAAGTTCTTCTTCACAATCTACTATCTGCAACTTACCATCTTTTTCTTCTATTATTTGATACTGTATCTTTACTTTTTCGGGACGAGATACATTCTCGTGTATGCCCGGCAAAGACAAACAACCCTCTTCAAATGACCAATTCTCTCCACTCGTTTCTATAACGTGTGGGTTTATTATTGCAATCTTAAATCCTTCGCCTTCAGGGTACTCTTCTTTCAAAGGGTCTGCATCTATTACCATAAGGGAGATAGATTTATTTATCTGAGGAGCCGCCAACCCTACACCATTTGCCTTATACATAGTTTCAAACATATCTTCTGTTAAGGTTTTCAACTCTTGCAACTCTTCCTGATTCAAGTTCTTTGTATCTATATCTTTTGTTGCTATTCTAAGCACCGAATGTCCGTATCCTACTATGGGTAAAATCATTTTTTGAAAAATATTATTTTTGTTTGTTTTATTTAATTCTGAATATATTGTTTTGAGATAAAACTCTACTCTTTCGGAGAAACTTTTAGAATATTATCTATACCGTTTCCCTTGTACATTTCCATAAAATCCTGCAATATAAGTACAGCACTAACACTGTCTATCAATGCTTTATCTTGGCGTTTTTTCTTTTTCATACCGCTAACTGCTATACTCTGTGAGGCTATCTTGCTTGTATATCTCTCATCTATCATATAAATATCCATATCTGGAAATATTTTTGAAAGATTATCTACAAACACATTCACCATTTTTGCAGATTCCGATGGTGTATTATCCAATTGTTTCGGGTTTCCTACAACTATCAAATCTACTTCTTCTTTTCCTATGTAGTCTCTCAAATAATTATAAACGTCTATCGTGGAAACAGTAGTAAGTTTTGTAGCAATGACTTGCATATAATCACTTACTGCCAAACCCACTCTTCTTTCTCCGTAATCTATTGCTAAGAATCTTCCCATATTTCTATATATATTTATAATAATTATTTGCAAAGATAGAGTTTTTTTTCATAAGTTGAAAATAAAACGACAAAAACAATACACTTTTTCTGTAATATTTGCGTTTGTATGGAAAAAATTTGTTTTCTTTGCAAAAAAAATAAAGTACGAAATGGATAGAATAACATACACAACCTTTGGCACTTGCTCAAAGTTTATAGATATAGAAATAGAAAACGGTATTATAAACCAAGTAAATTTTATAGGTGGGTGTTCTGGTAACACTCAAGGAGTGGGTGCTTTAATAAAAGGTATGCATATAAAAGAGGCTATAAACAGACTGCAAGGTATAAAATGTGGAAACAAAAACACAAGTTGCCCAGACCAATTAGCACAAGCCCTTATCGGCTATTTAGAAAAGAAAGATAAAGAAAATGTATAACAAAAAGCGAAAAGATTTATAAAAAATAAGAGTTGCAAAAGTACAACTCTTATTTTATCGTTTTTGTTTTAGTTTTTGTATGTGTTTATTCTTCTATAGTTATTTGGCGTGTAGGGTCTATAACTTTGACTTCTGTTTTCGGCAAAGTAACTGTAAGTACTCCGTCTGCAACTTTTGCACTTATCTTTTCTTTTTCTACATCTTCTGGAAGAATAAGTGTTTGTTCAAATTTTGAATAAGAGAATTCTCTTCTCAAATAGCGACCCTTATTTTCTTCTTCTTTGTTTTCTTTTTTAGATTCCATCTTTATGCTTAGGTTTCCTTCGTTGTTTATTGTTACATTGAAGTCTTCCTTTTTCATACCTGCTGCTGCAAGTTCTACTTTATAGTCTTTCTCTGTTTCTATAACGTTGATAGCTGGTGCAGTTGCGTTTATTCTTGGCATAAAGTCAGTATCAAAGAAATCGTTAAATACTTCTGGAACCCAATTGTTTCTTCTCATTAGTGGTAACATAATTTTAATCTCCTATTTTTTTAAATCATTTTTGTTTTCTGTCTTTTTGGTTCATTCACCTTACGACTTTCAAAAACCATATATGACAATAAAAATACCAAACAAAAACAAAAGACAAAAAGTCATAGAAATTATGATTTTTTGTCTTATAATTATGCAATATTGTCATAATCAGAGGATTTCTCTATAAGAAAACCACTTTACACAACTTCGCCATATAGGTCAAATTCTTCTACTGAAGTTATCTTTACGTTATAAAAATTGCCTATCTCTATGTTTTGTTTTCCGTTATCTAAGATTAAAACTTCGTTATCCACCTCTGGAGAATCGTATTGCGTTCTTCCTATAAAATAATCTCCTTCTTTGCGGTCTATTATCGTTTGAAAAGTTTTACCTATCTTGTTTTTATTCAGTTGCAATGAAATATCCTGCTGCATAAACACAAGTTCATCTAAACGCCTTTGCTTTTCTTTCTGTGGAACACTATCTCTCATCATTCCTGCTTTTGTTCCCTCTTCTTTAGAATAAGTAAAAGCACCCATACGGTCAAACTTCGTATGTTCTACAAAAGATTTCAACTCTTCGTATTCAGTTTTCTTTTCAGAAGGATAACCAACTATAAGAGTAGTTCTTAGTGCAATATCTGGGACTTTTGCCCTTATTTTATTTATAAGTTGTTTTATCTCATCATCTGTAATATTCCTATTCATACTATCAAGTATTCTATTATTTATATGTTGTAAAGGCATATCCAAATAATGACATATTTTCGTCTGCTCAAGCATTAAATCCAAAACTTCTTCTGGAAACTGATTAGGGTAAGAATATTGCAAACGTATCCATTGAATATCTGTTTGGCAAAGTTGCTTTAGAAGTTGTGGAAGTTTTCTTTCTTTGTACAAATCCAAACCATAGTATGAGGTATCTTGTGCTATTAGTATGGCTTCTTTCACACCTTGTTCTGCAAGTTGTTGTACCTCCTGCACTATTTCTTCCATGGGGCGAGAAACGTGTTTTCCTCTTATCAAAGGTATGGCACAAAATGAGCAATGACGGTCGCAACCCTCTGAAATCTTAACGTATGCGTAGTGTTTAGGAGTAGATAATTGTCTTGCAAAGGTTTCAGAAGTTGTAGTCTGTTTTCGTATATATGCAAGTATATCTTTCTCCTGCATAATACCGAAAATCTTATCTATCTCTGGAATTTCTTTTTCCAAATCCTCTTTGTAACGTTGTGCCAAACAACCAAAAACTATTATATGAAAAGACTTGTTCGTCTGTTGTTTCAACCTTACGCAGTCAAGTATGGTATTGATAGACTCCTCTTTGGCTTTATCTATAAAACCACAAGTATTTATAAGGACAAAATCAAAATCGTTGTCCTTGGAATCAAACTCCACTTGAAATCCATCTTTACTTAATGTTCCTGCAATATTCTCACTATCCACCGTGTTTTTGGAACAACCCAAACTTATAAAGTTTATTTTCTGTCTTTGCATAATCTATAAGAATAAGTCTTTGTTTTGACAAAATAAAACTTCGTTTTATTTTTCTAAAACGAAGTTTTAAAAATTTAGAATAAAGTTTTATTTCACTGAAATTAAAATCCTGTTTTACAGTTTCACTTTCACACCAAGTGAAATATTAAGACGTGAAATATTTTCGCTATCACCTAACTCGTACTTATTGTCTGCACCGTCTTTTACTTTGCTTACACTTCCTCCCATATAAGAAACTTGTCCTACAAGTGAGAAATATTTACTTAGAAGATATTCACAACCTGCTTCTATTCCATAACCAAAAGTTGGTCTTTTGAAAGTAAGGTTGGCAGTTCCTCTCATTGCATTTCTAAAGTTCATATATCCAACGGTTGCTCTTGCATATAGGTTCCAATGTTCTTTTATCCAATCTGTATGAGCAAGAAATGAAGGTCCTACATAAAATATGTATATATCATCTGAACGAGTTTCGTTTGCAGAACTATTAGGGTAATAAGAATCAAAAGCGTTGTACATAGAGAAAACAGCACCTAAAGAAAAGTTTTGATGAAAACCCCAATCGTAATCCAATTCATAGTTTATACCATTGTGCATACGGCGTTGATGACTTTCATTTGCATAGTTGGCAAACGGTGTTGTATTTTCTATATCACTAAGCATATAACCATATCCTATAGACATGGAAAAGTGATGCTGGTTTTGTGCTTTTACAAATAAGGTTGCCACACAAAGAGCAACGATTAACAATGTTTTTTTCATAGTTTTAGTATAATTTAAATTAAAAATATTATCCTATTTATAATTTATCGGAATTTTCAAAAAGAGTTTCTACAAATGCTTGCCTATTGAAGACTTGTAAATCTTCGGCTTTTTCTCCCAAACCTATATATTTTACAGGTATTTTAAACATATCGGATATTCCTATCACAACTCCGCCTTTGGCTGTGCCGTCAAGTTTTGTCAAAGCCAAAGCATTAACATCTGTTGCAGCAGTAAACTGTTTGGCTTGTTCTATTGCGTTTTGTCCTGTTGAAGCATCTAAAACCAATAACACTTCTTGAGGAGCCTCTGGCATAAGTTTCTGCAATACTTTTCTTATTTTGCCAAGTTCATTCATCAAACCGACTTTGTTATGTAGTCTTCCTGCTGTATCTATTATTACAACATCTGCCTGTTTTGCTATAGCAGATTTCAAAGTATCAAAAGCCACAGAAGCAGGGTCTGAACCCATATCCTGACAAACTATATCTGTTTGAGTCCTTTCTGCCCATATTTTCAGTTGGTCTATAGCCGCTGCTCTGAAAGTATCTGCTGCACCAAGTACAACTTTCTTTCCTGCCTGTTTAAAGTTGTAAGCCAATTTGCCTATAGTAGTTGTCTTTCCTACTCCATTGACTCCCACAACAAGAATAACGTATGGTTTATCTCCCTTAGGAAAATCAAAACCATTTGTTTCGTTTCCATTCTCGTTTTCCTTCAAAAGTTCGGCTATTTCTTCTCTTAGAATACGTTTAAGTTCTGAAGTACCGATGTATTTATCTCGTGTTACTCTCGCCTGTATTCTATCTATAATTTTAAGTGTTGTATCTACACCAACATCTGCTTCTACAAGTACCTGTTCAAGATTATCTAATACATCATCGTCTATTGTTGATTTTCCTGCAATAGCACGTGTTATTTTGGAAAAGACACTCTCTTTGGTTTTTTCCAAACCTTTGTTCAAAGACTCTTTGTCTTGCTTTTTTAAAAATGAAAAGATACCCATATTCTTCAGTATTTAATTTTTTACACACAATGAAAAAGGCAGTCAATTCCTTCACTATTTGAAAGAATTTGACCACCCATTATCTTCAAATAAAGTAAATTGTTTTAGAAACAATTTCTCAGTTTTTCTTTGCTATGGTTTCTTTTACCTTATCTGCAGGAACCAATTCTTCTGTAAAGATATAAGCACCTGTTTTCTTTGAACGTACTGTTCTTATAACCTTTGCGAAACTTGCACCTTCAGATGTCTTTAATGTTGCAACAACTTTCTTTGCCATAATCTATTCTCCTTATTATTTAATTTCTTTATGTACTGTTACTCTCTTAAGATAAGGGTTGTATTTCTTAAGTTCCAATCTTTCAGGAGTGTTTTTCTTCGACTTTGTAGTAACGTATCTTGATATACCAGGAACTCCTGAAGCCTTCTGCTCTGTACATTCTAATATAACCTGTACTCTTACGTCTTTTACTTTCTTTGCCATTGTTCTCTTAATTTTTTTGAAAGTGCAAAATTACACACTTTTTTTTAAACTACAATAAAAAACTTGATTTTTTTCTAATCAAGTTCTATTTTTTTTAATTTTCGTTTGCTTTTTCTTCTTGTTCTTTCAGTGTAGCAACCCTTTGTTCTACGTGTTTTATACAAGATGTTTCTGCATTCAGATTACCCATGTAAAATGCAACTTTATTTGGTTGTTTTGTGTAATCTCTTATAAACCCATAATAAGTTGTATCTCCCGGTTCAAAAGCATGAGAAATATCCCCTTTATATCCATCTCTGCAATCTACTGCCATAGATAAAAAGTATATATCTCCGTCTTTTCCTCTTATGACATCAAAATTTATAAACCTTATAGATGTATATTTCAATATATCTTTCCTTATGTTCAACAACTCTTCATCTGTTGTCTTTGCACAAACCCCTACTACAGCATAATCTTTTGAAAACATATAAGGATAACATATATTTTCTGTTTCTGTATTTGTCTGTGCTTTAACACATAGACACGATAATATAACTACTGTAAATAAAAGCAATCTTTTCATATTCTATACTCTTTATAACTTTGCAAAAATAATGATTTAATTTTAGATTAAAGCAATAATTATTCCATTTTTTTCTTTTTTTTCTTGTTGCTGTAGAAAATATTGTATATTTTTGCACTCTATTATGGTAAAACAAAGGACAATAACAAGAAGCGTAAGCATTGAAGGAAAAGGCTTGCACAGTGGCAAAGTATCAAAGGTTGTTTTAAAGCCTGCCGATGCTGGTAAAGGAATATTCTTTAAAAGAATAGACCTACCAAACGAGCCTATAATTCCTGCCGATGCTATGTTAGTAACAGATACATCAAGAGGTACTTCCATAGAAAAAGACGGTGCAAAGATTTCCACAATAGAGCATCTTATGGTCTCTTTATATGCAAACTATATAGATAATATAGAAATAGATGTAAATTGCGAAGAAGTACCAATATTAGATGGTAGTGCAAAATATTGGATAGAACTTTTGGAGCAAGCAGGTATAGAAGAACAAGACAAAGAACGCAAATACTATTCTATAAACGAACCTATACACTACAAAGACAAAGATATAGAGTATTGGGCTTTGCCTTCTGAAGATTTTTCTGTTACAAGCACTATAGATTTCTCATCTTCACTTATAGGAACACAAATAGCAGAGTTGGACAATCTAAATTCTTTCAACAAAGATTTTGCTTGCTGTAGAACATTCGTTTTTTTATCTGAAATAATGATGTTGGTACAGCACAATCTCATAAAAGGAGGAGATTTAAACAACGCTATAATATTTGTAGATTCTGTTTTGGAAGAGAAAGAAAGAGAACAGATTGCAAAATTCTTTAACAAAAATACTTCTGATGTAAAAGTTGAAAGAGGTATTTTAAACAATGTAGATTTACGTTTTCACAACGAGCCAGCACGTCATAAACTCTTGGATTTTATAGGAGATTTGGCACTTGTTGGTATTCACATCAAAGGTCATTTTATAATAAAATGTCCTGGTCATTCTGCAAATAATATATTCGCAAAAAAAATAAAAAAGATTATGGAAGAGAAAAATATCCCTACTTACGACCCTAACAAACCTGCCGTGTTTGATATAGTGGATATAAAAAAGAGATTACCTCATCGTTTCCCTATGTTACTAATAGACAAAATAATAGAAGTAGGAGAAGACTATGTTATAGGTCTAAAAAACGTTACAGGCAACGAAGATTTCTTCAATGGACACTTCCCAGAAGAACCCGTAATGCCCGGAGTTCTTATTGTAGAAGCACTTGGTCAAACAGGTGGAATGCTTGTTTTGAAAGATGTTTCCCCAGAAGAAAAGTACAATACCTATTTTATGAAATTTGAAGAAGTAAAATTCAGAAACAAGGTTGTACCTGGCGATACCCTTATTCTAAAACTTACACAACAAGGCCCTGTACGAAGAGGTTGTGTAACTATGAAAGGTGTTGCATACGTTGGAAACAAAGTCTGTGTAGAGGCTACAATGATGGCAATGGTTTCTAAAGCATAACAAAACTTAAATACAAAATAAAATAAGTGCATATTTTATGGATAAACTTTTTTATTTAAGTCCTGAAGCAAAAGTTGGAAAAAATGTTAAAATAGAACCTTTTGCAGTTATCCACGAAGATGTTGTTATAGGTGATAATTGTTACATTGGTTCTGGAGCAGTTGTTTTTCCGGGTGCAAGAATAGGTAACAATTGTAGAATATTTCCTAATGCAAGCATTGCTGCTATTCCCCAAGATTTGAAATTTGAAGGAGAATATACTACTGTAGAGATAGGCGACAACAACACTATAAGAGAGTGTGTTACTATCAACAGAGGTACGGCTGCAAGTGGCAAAACAGTTGTTGGAGATAACAATCTTATAATGGCTTACGTGCATATAGCCCACGATTGTGTTATAGGAAACAACTGTGTTTTGGCAAACAATACCACCCTTGCAGGACACATAGAGGTAGGCGACTTTGTAATAACCGGAGGTATGAGTGCCATTCACCAATTCGTACATATAGGTCAGCATGCTATTCTTATGGGTGGCTCTTTGATAGATAAGGACGTTCCACCTTTTGTTAAAGTGGGCAAGTTTCCTGCATCTTATTGCGGTCTTAACTCAGTTGGTTTAAGAAGAAGAGGATTTACCCAAGACGAAATCAACGAAATACAAGATATTTACCGCATAGTATTTCAGAGTGGTCTTATATACAGCGAAGCACTTGAAGAAATAAAATCTTTAAAACAAACAAAATTTACCAACATTATAGCAACCTTTATGGAAAAATCCGATAGAGGACTTATAAAAGGTCATAGCACAACAGATATGCGTTCAAATATCTAATTCATTATAAAGAATAATACTTTATAATACAAACACTTACGACTTGTAAATAAATTTTACAAGTCGTTTTTCTTTACCCCACCCTCACGAAACTTTGTTTTATTTTTCTAAAACAAAGAAAGAATTTTCTATCTCTTTGTTTTAATTTTGTAGAACTTTGTTTTAGAATTCTATCTCTTTGTTTTAGAAAATTAAAACAAAGTTCTATGAAAACAAAACTTCGTTTTACAAAAATAGTATAAGAAATATAGAACACTAAAGAAAAATTTGCTATAAAAACGAGTATTTTTTTCTTTATAAAACAAAGAAATAGCGTTTTAGAATTGTAAGTTTTATAGTAAAAAAGGTAATTTAGAACACTAAAATTAAGATTTATTTTTCAAATTTTAAGAAATAGAAATACAAAACGAAACACTTTTCATAGCGAAATAATATTGCGTTTTTCAAAGTAAAAAGATGTAAAATTTGTTTCTTCCATATATAATTTCTATTTAAATTTTGTACCTTTGCAAGAGAAATATTATCTCAACAAAAGAAAAACAAAACTATGGCCTATTTAAAAGAAGTATTAGAGAAATACAGAAAAGAAGCTTTTTCTCAAAGAGATAAGGGTGGAAAATTTGAAAACCTTATAAAGAATTTCCTATTGACTTACCCGATGTATAAGAATCAACTGAGTAAAGTTTGGTTATGGAATGAGTTTCCTTACAGAGATTCCATAAGTTTGACGGATACGGGTATTGATTTGGTTGCACAAACGTTTGAAAACGATTATTGGGCTATACAATGCAAATGTTTTGCTGCCGACACCTATATTGACAAAGGCGATGTGAATACTTTTCTTTCCACCTCAACAAGAAAATTCGTTGATGACCAAGGACAGACACGTCAGTTTGCTTTCCGTCTTTGGATAGACACAACGGAAAAAGGTATGACCGCAAATGCCTGGGGTAATTTTCAAAATCAAATCATTCCTGCCGCACGTTTGGGTTATGGGGAGTTACTTTCGTTTGATATAGACTGGAAAAAGTTGGACGAAGGCACAAATAAAGACAATGTCTTAAGTAAGAAAAAACAGTTAATGGAGCATCAACTGACGGCTTTGCAGAAGACAAAAGAATATTTTAAGGAAAACGAACGCGGAAAACTTATAATGGCATGCGGAACAGGCAAGACCTATACTTCTTTAAAGATAGCGGAAGAGATAACTGCACACAAAGGTACAATACTTTTCCTTGTCCCGTCAATAGCGTTACTGTCCCAAACACTAAGAGCCTGGAATTATGATGCAGAAAGGAAAATCCACGCCGTATGTGTATGTTCTGACAGCGGAGTAAGCCAAAAGAAAACCAAGAAAGATGAAGACAGCAACATATATACAATAGAAGATTTGGCGATGCCGGCTTCCACTGATGCAAACAATGTAAAATATCAAATAGAGAGGATAAACAGCAAACGCAATGATGAGATGCTGGTTGTTTTTTCTACATACCAATCCATAAAAGTAATATCCGATGCCCAGAAGTTGATGGGTGAAAAATTCATTTTTGATTTGATTATCTGCGATGAGGCACACCGTACTACAGGAGTTACGCTTAAGGGCGAGGAAGAGAGTACTTTTGTCCGTGTTCATAGCAATGATTTTATCAAAGCCAAGAAACGTCTGTATATGACGGCAACTCCGCGTTTGTATAAACAAAATGACCAAATCAAAGCAAGGGAAAAAGACGCTTATTTGTGTAGTATGGACGATGTTGCGTTGTATGGCAATGATATTTACAGAATAGGTTTCGGTGAGGCGGTTGATAAGAATTTGCTTTCCGATTATAAAGTAATTGTTTTGACAGTTTCGCAGAGTGAAGTAAGCCAAAGAATGAAAGAAAGTCTGCAAACAATACAGTATGACGGCAAAACACCTTTGGAAACTGACGATATGGCAAAACTTGTCGGCTGTATAAATGCGCTAAGTAAGAAAACATTGGTGGAAAATGATATATTAAAACTAACAGACCCCGAACCGATGAGGCGTGCCGTTGCTTTCTGCCGTACAATAGCGTGGTCAAAAGCAACAAGTCAGGTATTAAATACCGCAAGTGAGATTTATTCACAGGAATTGGAGGAAAAAGACAGACAAACTACGGTAACAATACAAGCAAATCACGTAGATGGGTCTATGGGTGCCACAATACGCGACCAAAAACTCAATTGGTTGAAACAATCTCCCAATGACAGAAACCAATGTCGGATATTGACTAACGTACGTTGCCTTTCCGAAGGAGTAGATGTGCCTTCGTTGGACGCAATTCTGTTTTTCTCTCCTAAAAATTCGCAGGTGGATGTCGTGCAATCGGTAGGCAGGGTGATGAGGAAAGCAGAAGGGAAGAAATACGGCTATATTATTATTCCCGTTGTAGTTCCCGAAGATGTAAAACCTGAAAACGTGTTGGATAACAGCGAAGATTTCAAAGTGGTTTGGGAGATACTTAACGCCTTACGGGCTCACGATGACCGCTTTGACGCATTTGTTAATAAGATTGAACTAAATAAAAAACGCCCGTCAAATATCCTTTTGACAGGTTCTATTTTTGACGGAACAAGTGCCAATAATGATACGGAAACATCGGATAATACTTTTGACAATACGGATATAAAACAAACTATTGCCGAGCAGATGGAGATGCGTTTTGAAAATATGCAAAGCGTTATCTATGCCCGTATGGTTGAAAAGGTAGGTAAAAAACGCTATTGGGAACAATGGGCGGAAGATGTGGCAAAAATAGCCGAAAGACACATAAAACAAATTACCGAATTGATAAATACGGACGAAAAGGCAAGAAAAGAATTTGACAGATTTTTGAAAGGTCTGCACAAAAATATCAATCCGTCAGTTAAGGAGCAAACTGCGGTGGAGATGTTGGCACAACATATTATCACAAAGCCTGTCTTTGAAGCCCTATTTGAGAATTATTCTTTTGCAGCTAATAATCCGATGAGTAAGTCTTTGAATAAAATCATTGACTTATTAAATGACCGTATTGATGCGCAGGATAATGAAAACCTTGAGAAGTTTTACCGCAGTGTTAAGTTAAGAGCAGCAGGTATTGACAACTCTCAAGCTAAGCAAAAGATAGTTGTGGAACTTTATGATAAGTTTTTCCGTCTGGCTTTCAAGAAAACAACCGAGCAACTGGGAATTGTATATACTCCCGTGGAAGTTGTGGATTTTATTATCAAAAGCGTAGAGCATGTGTTGAATAAAGAATTTTCACGTTCTTTGACTGATAAAAACGTTAATATAATTGACCCTTTTACAGGGACGGGTACGTTTATTACAAGGCTGTTGCAAAGCGGTATTATCAAAGATGAAGATTTGGAAAGAAAATACAAACACGAGATATTCGCCAATGAGATAGTTCTTTTGGCTTATTATATAGCAAGTATCAACATAGAAAACTCTTACCACGACTTGCAGAAAAACAAAGACACATATCAGTCTTTTGAGGGGATATGTCTGACTGATACTTTCCAATTAGGCGAACAGATGTACTCAAAACAAAATACCCAAACCGAACTTATAGAAACTACTTTTCCAGAAAACACCGCCCGAATAAAAAAACAGATAAATAAACCTATAACCGTCATTATAGGAAATCCACCTTACTCCGTTGGACAGAAATCTGCAAATGATAATGCTCAAAATCAGTCTTACCCTTTATTAGAAAAACAAATTGAAGAGAAATATGTTGCCACCAGTTGCGCTAATCTGAACAAAGCGACGTACGATAGTTATATTAAAACATTCCGTTGGGCAACAGACAGGCTAAGTAAAGATGACGAAGGGGTAATTGCTTTTATCAGTAACGCTTCTTGGCTTGACAGTAATGGATTAGACGGGTTCAGAAAGTCATTGGAAAAAGAATTTTCTGCAATTTATGTTT
>JAFUGA010000036.1 GCA_017469625.1 Bacteroidales bacterium | reverse complement strand
TGTTTATCAATTCTACCAAAAGGTGTTTATAGAGTTTTTGCCTGTAATACTTGCACCAAGAAATACAGAAAGTTCTTTGAATGATGATATTACAAACGAAAATCTTTGGCTTTATCCTAACCCTGCAAAAGATTTTGTAGAGATTACAAGTAGTTTTAAGATAAAGACAATTGATGTTGTAAATATGCAAGGAAAGAAAATGTTTTCAAAACAGTGCGATAATTATATGACACAAATAGATATACATTCTTTACCAAGCGGTTCATACATAATAAAAATACACACAGACAAAGGAGATACAACTCGCACGATAATAAAGGAATAAAGATAGAAATTTTCTAATAAAACGGACAACTTTTATTTAAAAATTGTCTAAAACTTAATTCTAATTTCAGAGGGACGAAGTTTTGCGTTTGCAAAACTCCGTCCCGTTTTTCTATCTCTTTTGTCTAATACAATATGTTTATTATCAATGTATTTCCAATAGGTTTTTGCCAAAAGATGGTTGCACTACAATAGGGACGTTCTTTAAAGGCAAGGCCTGTTGCATTTGTTCGGCAACAAGTTTCTGCATAATATCTATTTCTTTCTCTGGAACATCAAAAACAAGTTCGTCATGAATTTGCAAAATCATCTTACTCTCAAGCCCTTTCTCCTTTATCAATCTGTATATATTCACCATAGCTATTTTTATCATATCTGCACTTGTTCCCTGTATGGTCATATTCACAGCGTTACGATTATCAAAAGCCCTAAGGTTTCCATTTGAAGAGTTAATATTTTTTAACCAACGTTTTCTACCAAGCAGTGTTTCTGCATAACCGTGTTTTTGAGCAAATAATATCCTGTTTTCTATAAACATCTTTATCTTAGGATAAACCGAAAAATACTCATCTATAAGCGATTGTGCTTCTTTGCGAGGTATATGCAAGTCTTCCGCAAGACCAAATGCAGATATACCGTAAATAATTCCAAAATTCACACTCTTAGCACTGCTTCTTTGATATTTAGTTACTTCTTCCTCTGGTATATGATAAATCTTTGCTGCTATGGCTTGATGAATATCTTTTCCATCTCTAAAAGCCTGACAAAGATGTTCATCTTCAGACAAAGATGCTATAATTCTTAGTTCTATCTGAGAATAATCGGCAGATAACAAATAATTACCCTCTTTGCTTGGAACGAAAGCACGTCTTATCTCTTTACCCATTTCTGTTCTAATAGGAATGTTTTGCAAGTTCGGATTGGTAGAAGACAAACGTCCTGTCGCTGTTATGGCTTGATTAAACGAAGTATGAATCTTATCCGTTTTAGGATTTACCAACAAAGGTAAAGCATCTATATAGGTATTTTTTAGTTTTGAAACTTTCCTCCATTCAAGTATTAGTGGTATAATAGGGTGGTAGGCAGATAGTTTTTCAAGTTCTTGTTCAGCAGTAGAATATTGTTTGTTCTTTGTCTTTTTTACCTTTCTTCCTTCAGTAATATCCAATTTTTCAAACAATATTTCACCCAATTGTTTTGGGGAAGCAATATTGAATTTCTCACCTGCATAAACGTATATCTTTTCTTCCAAGGACTGTTTTTCTTCTTGTAAAGCATCGGAATAATTTTTTAATACCTTCTTGTCTAACCTTATTCCCTCTCTTTCCATATCCAAAAGTACATCTACTAAAGGTAGTTCTATATTATTTAATAGGAAAGATAATTTTTCTTCCTCTACCTTTTCTTTCATCAAAGGATATAGACGAAAAACTACATCTGCTTTTTCGCAATAAATATCTCTATCTATAGGAGTATTGTTTTTGGTTGGGAAAAGCATTTCATAGTTTAAGTAAATTTGAGAAAGGTCGTCCAAATTGCCTCTTTCTTCAGAGTTTATAAGGTAATGTGCTAACTGTATATCAAAACAGTTTCCAACTATCTCTATTCCTATATTTTTTAGTACGTTTTTAGAATGTTTTAAATCATAACATACTTTTGTTATCTCATTATCACTACAAAAAACATCATAAAGGAAAGAGTTAAACTCTTTTTCGTTTTCCGTTGTATGATAAGATAGTAAGTCTTTCTGTAGATTGAAATAATAAGATTTGGACTCTGCACAACAAAGACTTATTCCCAAAAGTTTAGAGTTTATTATATCTCCATCATACTTTACAGAGAAAGAAAAATATGGGCAAGATAGTATTTCTTGTTTTATTTGTTCCAAAAGATGGCTTTGTTTTATATCCACCTCTTCGTATTCGTTGTTTCTGTTTGAAATGTTCTCAAAAGTGGAAAAAGAAGAAAACAGATTTAGTTCTGAATTTTCTGTAGTAGAAGATGTTTGTGAAGAAATAGTATCTAATTCTGTTTCTGTTTTTTCTGTAATAGAAGAACTTACAGTTTGGTCAGAAGAATAGTATTTGAAGAATCTTTCTGTGAATTTTCTAAATTCCAAAAAGTCAAACAATCTTTTGCACTCTGTAAAATTTGGTTTCTTTACTTTGTAGTCTTCTTCTATTAGTTCTATAGGAACATCTAATCTTATGGTTGCAAGTTGCTTACTTAGAATAGCAGCATCTTTGTTTTCCTCTATTGCTTTTCTTACACTCTTTGTTTCTATCTTATCTGTATTTGCTAATATCTCTTCTATGGAATCAAACTGTTGCAAAAGGGCTTTTGCTTTCTTTTCTCCTATTCCTTTTACGCCTGGAATATTATCTGAAGAATCTCCCCACAAACCCAGAATATCTATTACCTGTGTAGGTCTTTTTATTTCAAATTTTTCTAAAACATGATTTACGTCCCAAATCTGTTCTGAGGAACCCATATAAGGAAGTTTCAAAATAAAAATATCGTCTTCTACAAGTTGAGCATAATCCTTGTCAGGTGTTACCATATAGACTTGGAAACCTTGTTTCTTTCCTTTCTTTGCTAAAGTGCCTATAACATCATCTGCTTCAAACCCCTCAATACCTACAGTCTTTATGTTCATAGCACTTAGTAATTCATCAATGTATGGAATAGATTCTCGCAAATCTTCAGGCATGGCTTCTCTGTTGGCTTTATACTCTGCATACTCTTCGTTTCTGAAAGAACCTCCTTGCATATCAAAACATACAGCAAGATGGGTAGGAGAGTGTTTTTGAAGAATATCCAATAAACTATTGAAAAATCCCAACACAGCAGAGGTATTCAATCCTTTAGAATTTATACGAGGGTTCTTATTCAGTGCAAAATAAGAACGATATATCAATGCCATAGCATCAATCAAATACAAAGATTTCTTTTCCATAGATATATTTTATTTTGAGTAAATATCCATCATTTCATTTATAGCTTTGCTACATACAGGACAAAAGAAAGGAGAAAGGTCCCTCATCATACAAGTTTGATATGGGCGATAAAAACCTTTGGAAACATAAGCCGCTCCCTCATAAACACCTACTTTTTCTTTGTTCTCTTTTGTTGCAGGTGTAGGTATAGGAGTGTCTTTTTCCATTAAATCTCCCCATTTCTTAGAAAAATCAACTAAGGTTGTAATATTTTTTTCGTAAGGCTCAGCATCTATATTTTGCAAACCAGCATCTGAATCGTTGTCTGCATATTCATCTCCCAATCCTGCAAAACTATGAGAAAATTCGTGTATAAGTACTTTCTCTGCCGTTGTTCCGGAATAACAAGTAGCATAAAAATTATATACACCACCACCTCCATAAACATCGGAATTGCAAATAATGATAACTGCATCGTATGGTAGATTATTCAAAACATCATTCAACTTCCATACCGATAAAGTCATAATATATCTTTCTGAACCAAAGGTGTTGTATTTTACTCCCAACTCTCCCTCTTCGTCTTTCCTATCTTTCAGTCCCGGAATACCACTTTTCTTTGTGTAATATTCCAATGCTGAAATGTTTATAAGGTCCTCTTTTGATTTATAAGGCTCATAGGTAAACATAGCATCAGAAAAACGTTGTAAATCTTTCATCATCTTATCTTTTTCTTCCTTAGTATAACCCAAAGGCAAGAAAACTAAATCCATACGTTTATCTACCGAACGTTCTACACTATGTAAAGGCAATATATTATACCTTACGTCCTCTAATTCTTCTATTAAACTTCTATTAAATTCTGTTCTGGCTACTTCTTGCCAATTATTAACGGAATCTCTTGAATAAAAAACTATATCTATATCATATTCCTCTTTTGGAAAAGGAACAATGACGGTTTCTTCATAATTACCACACATATTCTTTGCTTCTTCACTGCTCTGCCATTCATTGAAAAGAGTAGAGAAATTTTTGGAGTATATCATCTTTTTGTTGTTTTTGTCAAACAATGCTACTTTGTATGCTCCGTTGTTTGTATTGTCTATAAGGTAAGTATGTGAACCACTATAAAAAGGTAGTTTTTGATAAGAATAAACGTTGAAATAATCTATCCTATATCTACCACTATGATAGTAATCTATTCTTAAAGAAGAATTTTCAAAGTATTTGTCCCACTGTGCTTGAACAAAAAAAGGAACAAAGAGAAGAATAAAAAATGTGTTTTTTAATAAATGTTTCATATTTCTTTTATGTTTTTTAGTATTGTGAAAATGTAAGTAATCTTTTTCTTTTATAAATAATCTTTAATCTGAAAACTCTAAAAGGATATTTACTTTCCTAAGTTGTTTTCTATTTCTTGCCAAAGTGCGTTGTACAATAAATCTCCTATAAGACCATATCCTTTTACTGAAAGATGTACCATATCGTTTTGCATAAGCGAATTGTTTTTCATTTTCTTTGCAGAACCTTGTCCTCCTAAAATATTGTATATATCCAACACTGCACAATCATTCTTTTTCGCTACATTCTTTATTATATCTACAGTTGTTTTCATTCTGGGATTAGGATATTTTTTATGCCAATAACATTCTGTAGGAGTAGTTAAAAGTATAGGTATATCTTTATGAGATTTTCTTATATTGGAAACAAGGTTGCTAAGATTGGTTTCAAAAGTATTTTCTCCGCCACTTTCATAGGTGTCGTTAGTTCCTAAAGATATTATCACAAGGTTCGCTTTCAAAGAAGATAAATGTTTGGTGAATAAGTTTGCGTTGTTGTTATAGTGGGCTGCAGTAGCACCGTTTGTTCCTGTAGCATTATAAACAACTCCTGCAAATTTGTTATCAAAATAAAAACCATAGATATAAAAACTATCAGATGATTTTTTATCAACAACTATCTTCACTTCAGTAATATAATCCGATAGTTTAAATTCTGTATATCCATATTCTTTGTTGTATTGTCTGCTATAAGCAACATTTAAATCATCTATATAAATCTTATCTTCTGCTTGCAAATCGCTATGATAAACTCTAAAAGAGTTAAATTCATACTTTATAGGATTTCTGTTATTAACTTTTATGTTTATACTTTGATTGTTTAAATTAGTATAAACACTCGTTCCCCATAAACTTTTATGTTGAGAATCCGAAGCAGAAAGTATATTAACAGATTTCCAACCAGACGAAAACGAAATACTATAACTATCTGGCGAACCTTTGGTATAAGGTGTTACCATACCTCTTGAGCCTTCTAAACCAGCCATAAAAGATTGGAAATCTTTGCGTGTCTGTCCTGAAAAGAAGTCTGCCTGTATGTGAGAGTCGCCTATGTGGTATATGTTTATCTGTTGTTTTCCTCCTATAATCATAGAACGAAACGTTTTAAAGAAAGGAGAAAACTTTTCAAAACTATTACCGTAATAAGTAATAGTATCTGCTTGCAGATTAGCAACCCCATAGGTATTTATCTGAACAGGTTGTGCTTTTACCATAACAAAGGCAAACACAACCAAGAAAATATGTAATATGTTCTTAAGAACAAATCTCATTATATACCAAAAGTAATTTCTCTGAACTTTTGCTCCAATGTTTCCGAAGCAGAAAGATGTTCCAAACTATCATCTGCTACAAGATGACCGTTATTTATAATTATAACTCTATTGGCTACAGCCTCTACTTCTTGCATTATATGGGTAGAAAGTATAACCGTCTTGTTTTTACCTAAATTCTTTATAAGTTGTCGTATTTCTACCAATTGATTTGGGTCCAATCCTGTTGTAGGTTCATCTAATATCAAAACCTTAGGGTCATGTATTATAGCCTGTGCAAGACCTACTCTTTGTTTGTAACCTTTAGATAAAGCACCTATTTTTTTCTTTACTTCCTTGTTTAGTCCTACTTCCTCTATCATTTGTTCTACTCTCTCCTTCTTTTCTTTCCCTTTTATACCGTGAATACCTGCAATAAATTCTAAAGATTCTCTTACATAAAGTTCATTATACAAAGGATTTTGTTCAGGGAGGTAGCCTATTAAAGAACGGATTTGCATCTGCTGTTCATTCACATCGTAACCGCAAACCTTTACTTGTCCACTTGTAGCAGGAATAAAACAAGTAATAATCTTCATAATAGTACTTTTACCAGCACCATTTGGTCCTAAAAGACCAAGAATTTCACCCTCATCAGCAGAAAAAGACACGTTGTCCAATGCTTTCTGAGTACCGTATATTTTAGTTAGATTGTTTATATCTATTGTTTTCATTATACATATTTACTTTCTAATCAGGTTGCGAAATTACAAAATTTCATTATTTTTGCAAAATATTTATAAATAATTATATGAAGATTCAGATAAAAGAAAACACAACCTTATTAAATTTTGTCCTAAATTATTTTCCAGATGTTTCGGTTACGAAAGCAAAGAAAATGATTTTATATAACTGTTTCTCTATAGCAGGAGCAAGTATTAAGAGTTTTGAATATATCCTGCACAAAGGGGATACAATAGATTATCAAAAATATTCAGGGGGTAGACACATAGCAAGAGAAAAGCGAGATGCTACTGTGCTTTATGAAGATATGGACGTAATAATTGCCAACAAACCTGCTGGTGTTACGGTTTTCAATCCAAAAAGTAAAAAGAAAGAAGACCTTTTCAGCGAAATAAGACGCTATGTTGTAAAAAGTAATAAAAAAGCCATAGTAAATATTCTTTTTGCTCCTATGGATAATGAAAGTGGTCTGTGTATGTTTGCAAAGAATAAGTTTGCCTATAATATACTTTCAAAGGAGAAAGAGAAATTTGAGTTTGAGATAAACGCAATAGTTTCTCACACATTGAAACATAAAAATGACAAAATAAAATATTATTATAGGTATAACAAAAAGAAATTGGAACTTTCCCGCACTGCAGCGGACGGTTTTCAAGAGTTTGTTTTTGAATACCATACTATAGCGGATTATTCCACTTCAAAAGAGAATTTTTACCATATTTGCATAAGCCCAAAAGAAAATATAGAGTTGGTTCTTCGTGCTATACTCTCACACATGGGCAACCCTGTTGTTGGAGAACAAATCTTTGATAGACAAATTCGCAAGAATATGTTAAAATTTGCCTATTCGTCCATAAGATTTCAAAGAACAGATAACGGTAGAAAAACTGTGGTAGATTGTCAGTTGCCTAAACAATTCGCAAGTTTCAATACACCTGTGTATTACAGCGAAAAAACACAAGAAGAAGAGAAATAATCCGAGAAAATAGGTGAAGTAAGCAAACTTTTTTTTAATTTTACACTTTCAATTATCATTTAAAGCATCACAGATATGAATAACGATAAACTTAACGAGTTAAAAGAAAAAATAAGAGAGGTTTATGACCTTGTTATATCATTACAAGCACCAGAGAAACAAGAAGATAGTTCTATAAATGAAAGATTTGATTCTCTTATGCAAAGAACCGAAGAGATAATATCTCAAAACCAAAAAATAATAGCATTAACTGAAAAAATCATAGAAACAAATACTACTGTTTCTATAGAGAAAAATGAGGTAGTTGTTGAAGAGAAGAAAGCAGAACCAGAAGTTAAAGAAGAGGTTTCAGAAGATATTATAGAGATAAAGCCTATAGAAGAAACTATCCCTGAAACAACGCAAGAGGAAGTGGTAGAAGAACCTGTTTCTAATGAAGAGGTAGAAGAGGAAAAGCAAGAAGAAACAGAAAAACAAGACGACATAAATCAGCAGATAAAAGAGTTAGAGGCAGAGTTAGAGAAATACAGAAAAGAAAAAGAAGAACAAGAAAATCCTAAACAAGAAGAGGAAACTCCACAAGAGAAACAAGAAAAATCTTCTACAAGTTCAGTGCTTGATTTTCTGCATAATAGAGTCTATAATCAGGAAACAGACAACGAGAATATAATTTCCAAAACTACATCTGAAAAAGAAGAAACAGAAACTACTCAAAAGGAAACCAAGACAGAAAGTTCTCTGAAATCTTTGTTTGATATGGAAGAACCAGAACCAAAAAAAGAAACCGAGTCTATTCTTTCCCCAAAAACAAAGTCTATAGCCGATATGTTTGAAACAAAACAACGCAAATCTTTATCTCAATCCATAGGTATTACATACAAGTTTATGTTTATAAATGATTTGTTTGCAGGTGTTACTGAAAAATATGCGGTGTTTATAAAACAGTTAAACGATGCTACAACTTTGGAAGAATCTATGAGTATAATAGAACAGACCGCCAAAGAAAAACATTGGGCTAAAACATCAAGTGCATACAATGAACTAATAAACTTTATAGAAAAGAGATTTCAGTAAAAAAAAACATTAAAATTTCATTATTTTTTATAGATAATAAAAAACAGAAAATTATGATTTCGTCTATCATTGTTTCAGCACCATCAGGAACAGGTAAAACCACAATTTTGAAAGAAATTTTTAAGAAATATCCCAACAAATTCTCTTTCTCAATTTCTTGTACTACACGTCCTAAACGTGAGGGTGAAGAACACGGAAAAGATTATTATTTTCTATCCCAAGAAGAGTTTGAATTAAAGATGAGAAACGATGAATTTTTGGAATATGAACAGGTTTATCAAGGACTGTGCTATGGAACGCTGAAAAGTGAGATAGAAAGAATAAACAAAGAGGGTAAAACCGCTGTTTTTGATGTAGATGTAAAAGGAGGAAAGAATATAAAAAAAATGTTAAAAGACAATGCTTTGTCTATATTTATAGCACCTATTTCTATAGAAGTGCTAAAACAGAGGCTAATGAATAGAGGCACTGAAACCGAAGAAAGTTTGGCAAAACGTTTAGAAAGAGCCGAAATGGAACTTTCTTATAAAACATCATTTGATAAGGTAATCATCAACGATGATTTATCAACTGCTATCAATGATTTTGAACAATTGTTAAAATCCTATAATGTTATATAACAAATAATGCAAAGAAAGTTTTTTTTCTTTCTTTGTTTTGCATTTATAAAACTTCGTTTCGCTTTTGTAGAACTTGATTCTATACTTACGAAACGAAGTTTTAATTTTCCATCTCTTTGTTTTAATTTTCTAAAACAAAGTTTCGCTGAAATAACTCTTTGTTTTATGAAAATAGGACCTAATTTTCCAAAAATTAAACCAAATTCTATAGTTTTATAATAGTATTTTTAAGAGAAAAATAACATACTTTTTAACTTAAAAACAGAAAATAAATTCTACAGAATTTTACTCTAAAAGCATAATTCAATATGTTAAAATCCTTAAAAACTCTATAACTAATTATTTCCTTTGGCTCTATTGTGAGTTTTGCATAACATTTGACAGTTTTCTATGCTTGTATCTCCGCCTTTACTCCATGCTTCTACATGGTCTGCCTCCATTTCGTTTTGTTTCCAAATCTTTGTCTTGTTATTCGTATCTGTCAAAGCACATAGTGGGCAATTGGAAACACCTTTTTCCTTTGCTTCTGAGGTTTGTTTTTGATATACAGTCTTCTTTGTTCTTTCGTCAAACACACGTATATTTAACAATTTCTTATCTTCGCAACCACCAAGCACATATTCAAAAACCCCTTTGTTATCTGTAACAAAATCATCTACCAAAAGTTCATTTACTTTCTTGTTAAGTTCTTCTTTGTTATAAGGATTGCTATGATAGGTTTCGTAAATTCTACCCCATTCCAAACCTTTCATTTCTTTATGAACTTCATCAAACAAAGAAGAAATCCAATCTATAACTGAATTGAAATACATTTTTACTTCGCTTATATCATTGTTATATCGGTGATTACTCATATAATGTTCTATATTTCTGCTATCTTCATAACCTTTGCTAACCCAATTCAACGCACAAGCAAGAAAGTCTTGTCTGTTTGCTACTCCGTTGATATATGCACTCCATTTCTGAATATTGGCATTTTGAGAGTTAGAAAACTCTTCTTTAAGTTTTGTAACAAATGGACCAGAATACACTGCATTGAGTATTTCCTGTGAATTCAAAGGAACTCCTGCTATGTTAATAGTTTTAAACCATTTTTTTATCTCCTCTTCCTCACCTTCGCAAATATATACCAAAAGTTTAGTTTCGTTTAATATAAGATTTTGATATTTTTCATTCAATCCACTGAAATACTGTTGTACACCGTCTATTTTAACTGCAAACCTGCCTGTTACAAATCTGCCCAAACTCGTTATTCTTTGTTGTCCGTCCAATACCTCGTAAGTATCTTCCCCTACCTTATTGAAATATATTAGACCCAAAGGATATTTGTGCAACACAGAATCTATAACGGCAACGTCTTTTTTACCGTCTGCATAAATATAATTACGTTGATATTCTGGTTGAATAGTCAATCTGCCATTTAAACCAAAAAGTCCTTTGCCTTCAAGTTCGTTGTATATAAACCCTTCGCAGATTTCCTTTACTGTAAATTCTTTTAATATAGTTTCCATTATGTAATTGTTCTAAAATTATTTTGTTTTCTATTCCTTTTTATAACCCTCGTAATAATAGGATTGCTCTATACCTTTGAAGATTATCTCTCTGTTGTCGCAATCCGAAGTAAGATTTTCTTTCAACAAGGTTCTTATCTCTAAATTATTTATAGGAGAGCGTTCCATTGCCATAAGGTACAAATCTTTATCCACATTCTGCCAATTAACTACCTTTTGAAGATTTTTTTTCAACATCATATCCAACCAAATACGCATACTCCTACCATTTCCCTCCATAAAAGGATGAGCAATATTCATTTCCACGTATTTTTCTATGATTTTATCAAAACTATCTTCAGGCATTTTTTCTATAGCCTCTAATACAGGAATAATATATAGAGAATTGGCAAAACGAAAACCTCCTTTTGAGATATTGACCTTGCGAATTTGTCCTGCAAAATCATATAAACCCTTGAACAGATAAAGATGTATCTCTTGCAAACCTTTAGTTGTTCCAATCTCTATACTATCTATATCGCCAGAAGCAAACAATCTTTTTGCATTCTCTAAACTTTTTTCATCTATGCTTTTCATAATTTTAGAACAATTTTATTTTGCAAAGATACAAATTCTATCAATATTGTTTTATGATGACTATTGCTTTTTCCGTATCAATATTCTTTGATATACTTTTTCTCTCAATCCATTACGTATTACGACTCCACTTGCGTTTAAATCATATACGCCTTTTTTATTAAATTTATCAAAGTATGCTTGCTTACATTCTTCACTTGTATAAACCTTTGTCTTTAAATTATACAAATCTAAATTTTCGCACATTCCTAATATTTCAAATTGTTCTGGGCAATATTTTTCCAAAAAAGAATTAGGAACTCCCATTATACCGATATAATCACTTGGGATTGCGTCAGTATAAGGTATTTCTATTGCATTGTAATTCTCATATTGTTCATATTTATTGCGTTCTTTAATTTCTTTGTGTTTAGAAAACTTTAAATTATCCTCCATTGTCATAAGGTTTAATGGAGTGTGTCTTCTACCGTGTTCAATATTGGTAAACCAACAAGTATTTCCCATTTTCTGTTTTGTTCCTAAAAAAGTAATATATTCTTTTGCACCACCAACAACACCCAACCATATTTTATTATGCATTAGTAAAGGAAAAGTTTCCTTATAGTTGATTGCATTCATATTACCAATAATTAAAAATTGTTTTTCTCCTTCCATTATCCATTTTAAAAATTCTCTAAAGAGAGAAAAAGGAGGATTGGTAATAATTATATCTGCTTCGTCCCTTAGTTTTGTAACTTCTTCACTACGAAAATCTCCGTCTTTATCCAAGTATTGCCATTTCAAATCTTTGAAATCCAAATTGCCGTCCCCGTTTATATCTTCGTCCAAAGTGAATATCTTACCTTTGCAACGTGTTTTTATCTCGTCATAATTTGGAGATGAGGTTTCAAAGAGTGTAGGTTGATAATCAAACTTATATTTCTTGCTTTCCACCGCATAAGAAGTAGATATAAGTTTTTTCAAACCTAAATCTTTAAACTTTTGAGCAAAAAAGAGTGTAAAATTGCTCCATTCTGGGTCATCGCAAGGCAAAAGAATAGTTTTTCCTCTGAATACATCGGGGTTATATTCCAAATATGCATTTACTTCTTTCTCTATATCATAATACTGGGTATAGAATTCATCATTCTTTACCTTTGCTGCATTATTCAAACTACTATTATTAGGCATAACATACATTTTTTGCGTTATGCCATTCTCTTTTATTCAGCAATACTCTCGGACAAAAAACAACGTGGGCAAATTTGCTCACGTTGTGGTCCTGAGAATATACCAAAGAAAACGCAAAATCTACCCACGTATATGGGTTTCCTATTTGCTTTGTTTTCTTATTTTTTTGAAATTTCTCAGGTTTCAACGTGAATTAAAACAAATAGCAAACGCTATTTAACAAATAACATTCTCTTTTTCAAAAAGAATGTATCAAACACTATGTTTGACAAATGCAAAAGTACAAAAAAGATTAAAAACCTTGAAAGAAGATAAGATTTTTATTGAAAAATAATTTGTTGAATTGTAAAAAAGAAAGATTTTTTCCTTAATTATTCATAGTTTTTTCTATCAATAATTTTCTGATATTTAATAGAAATTGCATTTGTTTTTGTTGTTTTAAATGTTTTTTGTATATTTGCAAAATAAAAATTTAATTGTTTTATCATTAAAAATTATTAAAATCATGAGTAGTTTTATACAAGAATTTAAACAGTTCGCTATGAAAGGTAACGTGATGGATATGGCTGTCGGCGTTATCATAGGCGGTGCATTTGGTAAGATAGTTTCATCTTTGGTTGATGATGTAATTATGCCACTTGTAGGAAAAGCCACAGGAGGTATAGACTTTACTAATTTATTCATCAATTTGGGTAGTGAGCATTATGATACTCTTGCCGCTGCAAAAGAAGCAGGTGCTGCTGTTTTCGCATACGGTAGTTTTATTCAAAATGTAGTGGATTTCCTTATCATTGCTTTCTGTATTTTCTTGATGATAAAAGGTATAAACAAATTATCAAAGAAGAAAGAAGAAGCTCCAGCTGCTCCTCCTGCACCAAGCAAAGAAGAAGTCCTTCTTGGTGAAATACGCGATATTTTAAAAGAAAAGAAATAATTAAGTTTTAATAACTGTAGTTCTATAAAAATATTATGAACTACAGTTATTCTTTTAATCTGATAAAGATGGATAATAACGAAAAAATACAGAAGAATTTTTTAGAAGAAATCATTGAAAAGGATATAAAGGAAGGTAATTGTAAAGCAATACAAACACGTTTCCCTCCTGAACCTAATGGTTATTTACACATAGGACACGCCAAAAGTATTTGTTTAAACTTTGGTTTAGCAAAGAAATATAACGGCAAGACCAATCTTCGTTTTGATGATACCAATCCTGTAAAAGAAGATACTGAATATGTAGATTCTATAAAGGAAGATATACATTGGTTAGGTTTTGATTGGGCAGAAGAACATTATGCTTCTGACTATTTTGAACAACTATATGAATGGGCAAAAGAACTTATCAAAAAAGGATTGGCTTATGTAGATGACCAAACAAATGAAGAAATTCGCATAAACAGAGGTACTGTAACTTCTCCTGGTAAAGATTCTCCGTTCAGAAATAGAAGTGTAGAAGAAAATCTTCAACTTTTTGAACAGATGAAAGAAGGTAAGTTTGCAGATGGAGAAAAGACCTTAAGAGCAAAGATAGATATGGCTCACAATAATATGAATATGCGAGACCCTATTATGTATCGTATTATCCATACTTCACATCATCGTACAGGAGATAAATGGTGTATTTATCCTATGTATGATTATGCTCACGGACAAAGTGATTCTATAGAAAACATAACACATTCTATCTGTACATTAGAGTTTGATATTCATAGGCCTTTATATGATTGGTTCATTGTTCAACTTGGTATATTCCCTTCTCATCAATATGAGTTCGCAAGGTTGAACATTACTAACACTGTTATGAGTAAAAGAAAACTATTGCAGTTGGTAAGAGAGAACTATGTAAGTGGCTGGGACGACCCTCGTATGCCTACAATTTGTGGTCTTAGAAGAAGAGGTTATACTCCTGAAAGTATAAGAGCATTTTGTGAAGATATAGGTGTGGCAAAAAGAGATAATCTTATAGATTATTCACGTTTGGAAGGGGCTTTAAGAAACGACCTTAACAAAAAAGCAGACAGAGTGATGGCTGTTCTTAATCCTATCAAACTTGTTATAGATAATTGCCCAGATGATTTTGTTGATGAACTTGATGCAGTAAATAATCCTGAAGATGAAAGCAAGGGAGTAAGAAAAATAACATTCTCTAATACATTATATATAGAAAGAGATGACTTTATGGAAGACGCTCCAAAGAAATATTTTCGTCTTACACCAGGACAAGAAGTGCGATTGAGATATGCTTATTTTGTTAAATGTACTTCTTTTGAAAAAGATGAGAATGGAAATGTTACTGTTGTTCATTGTACTTACGACCCTGCAACACGAGGAGGAGATTCTCCAGATGGAAGAAAAGTTAAAGGAACTATTCATTGGGTAAATGCAAAAGACTGTATAGAATGTGAGGTAAGGCTATTTGATAGACTGTTCCTTACAGAAGTACCAGACAAAGTAGAAGAGGGACAAACATTCCTTGACAATCTAAATCCAAACTCTCTTACAGTGCTTAATAATTGTAAAATAGAGAAAGCCGTAATAGGAACAAAACATTTGGATAAATACCAATTTGAACGTATGGGTTACTTCTCTGTTGATTATGATAGCACTGACGAAAAAATTATATTTAATCGTACTTGTACATTAAAAGATTCTTGGGCAAAGCAAAAATAAACATATTATGAAAAGGGCATATATTACATTATTATTAGTAATCCTAAGCACATTATCTCTTTCTGCACAGGACAGACATCGTCTTTCGGGAGGAGAACCTTATGATGTGTTTTTGTCAATTAGAGGAAATTATATCCTAACACAAGATAATTTTAAAGACAATTATGATTGGGGTGCAGGTGGTACTTTTCAGATAGAGTTTCAATATCAAGAGATAAAACTTTCTTGGGGAGTGAGTTTGGGATATGAAAGATTTCAACCTAAAACTTTAAAATGGGACTACCTACCTACAAAACAACTGTTCGTTGCACAACAAGTGCCTTTGACAGTTTT
Source organism: Bacteroidales bacterium (assembly GCA_017469625.1). Taxonomy (GTDB): domain Bacteria; phylum Bacteroidota; class Bacteroidia; order Bacteroidales; family P3; genus Scybalousia_A. The sequence goes on along the minus strand of JAFUGA010000036.1, from coordinate 944 downwards.
TTGTAATTATTATTTCTTCAATGAAAAGATAAAACCGTATGTAGGAGTAGGGGTTGGAACTGTTTGGGGAAGATATGATTATTCTTTTTCCAATTATGATAATATAGTGGAATACTACAACAGAGATTTTGAAGGACAGTCTGGTTTCAAGTTCGGAGTTATCCCTCGTGTTGGTTGTATGTTTTCTTTAGACCATAAAAACGGTTTTGGCTTAGAGTTCTCTATGCAACAGTATTTTCAGAATGACAGATTGGAGAAACAAAAAACATTTGCTGCCACATTGCAATACACTTATATAATAGACTAAAAATAAAAAAAGCGTCTGTTTTCAGACGCTTTTTTTATGCAAAATTTTAAGAAAATCTTTTTACTTATTTCTTAGTTGGGTTTCAATGAACTATAATTTCATAACTATAAACCTTTCGTTCTATATTCGCAAAACTTCACTTTGTTTCCATATAACTTCGTTTTAATTTCGTAGAACTTGATTCTAATTTTCTAAAACGAAGAGATAGAATTCTAAAACTTTGTTTCGTGAAATTAAAACAAAGAGATAGAAAATTCTTTCTTTGTTTCGTAAAAAATAGAATCAAGTTTTATAAATTCCCCTCTTTTTTGTTAAAATTCCTTTGTTTTTAAGAAAATTTCAAGATTTTTAGTGGTAAAAATAAGGTTAGAACTTTATTTCGTGAAGGAAGAAAGAAATTTTTTGAATAAAAAGTAAAAATTTTCTCTTTGATAAACAATAAGTTAGAAAAAATATTTAAAAAATTTACGCGAACTCGGTATAAGGAAGAATAAAAAGAAAGAAAAAAGGATAAAATTTTGTAATTTTACAATCAAAAGAAACAAAAACACAAAATCTTATCCCAATGATTAACATAGACAAAAATACAGAAATTTTTTATATTGTAGATGAATTTTTGAAAATTTTTTACCAATAC
>JAFUGA010000035.1 GCA_017469625.1 Bacteroidales bacterium | reverse complement strand
TTCATTGCAGATAATGTGCAACTTAAATCCATAAAACCAACCCATTGAACATTTGCCTTTATTGGCATAAAGTTTTAGTGTTTTGTGTAATCCAATCCTATGTAAATCACAAACTTTCAATGGTGTAGAATCTATGAAAGAAATTCCTGTACATTTTGATAACAACTTGTTTTTCAATAAACAAGCCATTGGAATAAACACTTTTTCTCTCAATTCTAAAAAACGATTATAAGACACCGTCTTTGGAAAATCATTTTTCAAACCAATCTGCACTCCGTTCGTATAAAAAACTTTAAAATTTTTATAACCACTCAAATGATACAATATCAAAATAGTTATAATTTCACTATCAGACATTCTATATTTTCTATTTCTTTTCCTTGATTTTTTATACGAAATGTGGTGTTTTTCAACGTATTGGTAAAAAAATTTCAAAAATTCATCTACAATATAAAAAATTTGTGTATTTTTGTCTATGTTAATCATTGGGATAAGATTTTGTGTTTTTGTTTCTTTTGATTGTAAAATTACAAAATTTTATCCTTTTTTCTTTCCATTTATTCTTCCTTATACCGAGTTAGCGTTAAAGTAAAGTTTTGTTTTTCTATTTTTATCTTAGAACTTCAAGGCTACCTGTAAAAACAAGGTCTTTCTTTTTTCCTTTGGCAGAAAATCTGTAAAAATAAGTACCTGTTGAAGAGTTCGTTTTGTTAGGGTTCCAAAAGTCATCATACTCTTTTATATTCATCTTGTCATACACTTTTCTACCGTAACGATTGTAGATAACAAGATGATTTTCTTTGAAATAACTTTGGTTCAAAAGGTCATATATCTCAAAAATATCATTTATTCCATCGTTGTTTGGTGTTACTATGGTTGGAAATTTTAGACTTATAACATTCAAATCCAAATATATAACACTATCACAACCATTTACAGAAGTATAACTTAAAGAATAAACTCCCTCGTTATCTTCTAAAAAATTATTGTCTAAATACGTTTCACCCTTTAGTATTTCTGCAAAAATAGTATCCACAAAAGAAGAATATTTTGTAACATTTACTGTAAATATTGTATCAATAAAATTCACAGAATCCTTATAAGAAAAAGTGTAAGTACCGTTTTCATTTAATTCATTCTCACGAAAATACAAAGGAAAGTCCTTTTCGCAAGCAGAAAGATAAACACTCGTATCATAAGATGTAAAAGTATTTACAACACTTACAGTTACAGTGTCGTAAGAGTAACAAACCTCCCTCACAGCAAAAGAATCCAAAACAAAGAACGCAAATTTCAAACCTTGAGAAGTAGTTTGCCGAGCCTGTAAATCTATTGCTATACTATCATTTGCAACAAAAAATCTCTCACTTCTTTTGTGCAGAAAATAAGATGCAATAGTTGGCGTAGCATTTATAGAATAATTGCAACCATAATGCCAATTCAAAACTTGCATAGTAGAATAATCGTATGTAGGAGTATAAGTATTCTCTTTGAAAGTCTGATTGTTAATCAAAAATCTGTTGAATGTGGTAGTGGAATACGGAGAGCCACAATTTTTTACCGCCGTTTTATAAGAATAATAGAAAACATAGTCCCTTTGAGGTTTGACTTGAAACTTTGTCTTGTAAAGACTTATAGTATCGTTGCAGATACAAGACGAACGAGGTGCAACCATTAGGGCTTTAGTACCGTTACTTATAGTAGAAACGTATGACTGTGCAAAATTATTATGACAAATATCATTTACAAAATCATCTGTGGAAACACCTATATTATAATGCCCACTATTATATGTAAGTGTGTCTGAAATGGAAAGAGAAGTATCCATAGTAAAACCTGTAAAACCATCTTCAAAATCTGGATTAGGAATGTAGTTTGTATCCAATTCAAAACCTGCTTTCACGGTAAAAGTTTTTGTTTCATTGGGTTGTATGGTAACAGTTATACTTGGTGAGCAGGAATCTATAATCTCTCCATCGCAATACCAAGTGTAGTAATCCGCACTATCATTTGTGCAAAGTGTAATTTCGTAAGGTGTTAATGAAAAGATGATACTATCGGACTGAATAATTTTTATGTTGCAGTTTTCTTGCTGTGCATACAGTGAAGACAGGCAAAAGATTATTAGAATAATCAAATAGCCTGCTTTATAAAAAACGTCTTGCAACAATTCTTTAGTAAATTTACTCATCACAAAGTATAGACGAACTTTAGCAAAGAATTGTTGCAAGACAAGGAAAAGAAAATTATAAATTTAATGATTTCAAAAATTCTGTACAGTCTTCAAATGTTTTGAAAGTATATTTCTCTTCTACAAGTTCTGGTATAAGTTTCATCTTTTGAAGCATATACATAGGCTGAGGCTGAATGATAGTCATAAGAACTAAAGCACCTTTTTCTTGTAGGTCTTTTATAGCCGTTTCCATAGCGTATAAGCCTGATTGGTCCATAAAAGAAACCAATTTCATACGAATTATTACCACTTTTACATCGTTTGGTACATCGTGCATTACTTCTTGGAAACGTGTTATAGAGCCAAAGAATATTGGACCATTAAGACGTTGAATATATATCTTGTGTTTGATGTTTTCTGGTATTCCTCCCTCGTCTGCCCATGGCGATTCTTTATCAAAATGTGTCATTTCACCTGAACTATAACTTCCTTCTACCAAATCACCAGCACGTTTCATAAACAAAACACAAGCGATTATCATTCCTATACCTACTGCTGTAAGCAAATCTACAAACACTGTCATAAGCAATACAACTATCAACACGAAAGCATCTGCACGAGGAATATTCAAAAGGTCTTTCAAACCCTTGAAATCTATTATTCCCCAACCAACAGTAATAAGTATTCCTGCCAAAACAGACAATGGAACATATTTTACAAGACTACCCAAACCCAAAAGAACAGCCAAAAGGAACATAGAATGAAACATTCCACTTAATTGAGTACGGCCACCACTCTTTACATTAACTACAGTACGCATAGTAGCACCTGCACCTGCTATACCGCAAAACAGACCAGCCACCATATTTCCTATACCTTGACCTATAAGTTCTTTGTTTGAGTTATGCTTTGTCTTTGTAATATTGTCTGCAACTACAGAAGTCAAAAGAGTATCTATAGAACCCAAACCTGCAAGTGTCAAACCAGGAATAATAGACGCTTTCAGAATAGTTGCCCAATCTAAACCACTAAGAGAAAGTCCTTCTTTAGCAAAAAAAGGCATAGGCATACCAGCAGGAATACTACCTATAAGAAGTTTTTCGTCCATATCAAGGAAAAGGGAGATAACCGTCATAACTACAAGTGCTACAAGGGTTGCAGGTATCTTTTTAGTAATAAGAGGAAACAACTGAATAATAACTATAGTTCCCAATCCGAGAATAAGAGCAGAGGCAGATATACCATTAGAAACCATAGCAGGAAACTTCGCTACCATATCTACAACAAGAACAGGAGATTTCAATCCTATTAAAGGGTAAATCTGTTGTAAAATAATGATAATACCTATACCACTCATAAAGCCCGAAAGCACAGGATAAGGAATGTAACGAATGTATTTACCTATCTTTATTATTCCAAACAGAATTTGGAACAAACCACAGAACAATCCAGCCAAAGACATAGAGATAAGTACTGAAGAAAAATCTCCACCCGAAGAAGCCCAGGCACCAGAGATAAGAGAAGCCGTTATTACGGTCATAGGCCCTGTAGGTCCACTTATTTGAGAGTGTGTTCCACCAAACAAAGAGGCGAAAAAGCCTAAAAATGTTGCTCCAACCAAACCTGCCAACGCTCCCATAGAACTTGCAGCAGGATTATCTATTCCACCAAATGCTTGAATACCAAAAGCCAAAGCCAAAGGTAATGCAACGATACCGGCGGTTATACCTCCGAAAATATCGCCCTTAATGTTTTTTGTAGATATTATTGCCATTTCTTATATTTTTATCGTTAATAATCGGTTTGCAAAGATATTAAATTTTTAACACATATAAAGATACTATCCTTATTATTCTTGTAAATACTACTATTTATCATAGATTTAAAACACTAAAACACTGTAAAAACAAAGTAAAATTTTTATCAAAAATTTATATTTTTTACCTTTTTAACAACAAATTTCAACTCTATTAAAGCCTATTTTTGTTCTAATTTTCCAAGTTTTTGTATAAAAATCATAAATAGGAAATTTAGAACAGTTTTGTTGTAAATCCCTCTTCTAAAACTTTGTTTTAGTTTCAAAAAGTAGCATTTTGGAACACTAAAATTATATTTTTAGAATACTAAGTGGTATTTTAGAACAGTAAAATCCTAATCGCATACTTTATACAAAGATTTTCTTTCCACGAAACTTTGTTTTAATTTCACGAAACAAAGTTTTAATTTTCTAAAACAAAGAGATAGAATTCTAAAACAAAGTTTCGTGAAAATAGAATCAAGTTCTACAATCACGAAACAAAGTTAGAATTCTATAAAATCTTGTTTTTCGTGTATGAAACTAAGATTTATAAAATTCATAATGAAATATTATTAACTTAAAAAGTAAAGTTTCTAACTATTTTATTTATCATATTGATAGGTTCCTTTATTATCTTTTATCGTTAGGAAAGTTTTGTCGCTTTTTTCTACATAACCAGATATTCTTGCATCTATTCCAAAGGATTGACTTATAGAAATAAAATCTTGTGCTTTATCCTTAGGACAATAAATCTCCATACGTTGTCCCATATTGAAGACTTGATACATTTCTTGTCTTGGAGTATGGCTTTCTTGTTCTATCATATTGAACAAAGGTGGCAATTCAAACAAGTTATCTTTCACAATATGCAAACCATTTACAAAGTGCAAAATCTTTGTCATAGCACCACCTGTACAATGTATAAGTCCGTGAATATCTTGTTTGTATTCCTTTATCATCTGTCTTATAACAGGAGCATAAGTTCTTGTAGGAGAAAGTACAAGTTTGCCAGCAGTCATTGTATTTCCTTCATTGTCTATGACAATTTCATCTGTCAAAGATTTTGTGCCACAATAAACAACCTCTTGAGGCAAATACGTATTATAACTCTCTGGATATTTCTCTGCAAGTTCTTTATTGAAAACATCGTGTCTTGCAGAAGTCAAACCATTGCTACCCATTCCTCCGTTATATTCTTGTTCATAAGTAGCCTTACCAAAAGAAGCCAACGCAACTATAACATCTCCGTCCTGTATTCTATCGGTTGTAATAATATCGCTACGTTTTGCTCTTGCAGTAACAGTACTATCTACTATAATAGTACGTACCAAATCTCCAACATCTGCAGTTTCTCCACCTGTAGAATAAATACCCACATCGTAAGAACGCATAGTTTCCAAAAATTCTTCGGTTCCCTCTATTATGGCTTTGATAACCTCTGCTGGTATAAGGTTTTTGTTTCTGCCTATAGTAGAAGAAAGTAATATATTATCTGTAACACCCACGCAAAGCAAATCGTCTGTGTTCATAACCACGGCATCTTGTGCTATTCCTTTCCAAACAGACAAGTCTCCTGTTTGTTTCCAATACATATAAGCCAAAGAAGATTTCGTTCCTGCACCATCGGCGTGCATAAGCATACAATAATCTTCGTCTTTGCTCAGTGTGTCTGGTACAACTTTACAAAAAGCGTTAGGAAACAAACCCTTATCAATATTTTTTATAGCACTGTGTACGTCTTCTTTCTTTGCTGAAACGCCACGTAAATTATATTTTCCTTGTGTCATAATATTATTTATTTAAAATGCAAAATTACAAAACTTTGATAACATTTACATCAAATCTGTTCAGGTAAAACTTCTTCATAATGTTTTGCAAAATCCTGTATTTGCCTTATAAGTTCATCTATATTTTCTATTTCGTTGCTGTAATAGTTGTTATTCAGCAACATAATCTTCTTTTGTCTGTATGTTATTTCCAAATATGGACGTATTACTTTAAAGAAACTTTCTGCCAAACTTACTCTAATATCCTCTTCTCCCCAATCCTCAGCCAAAAGACACAAATCCATATAATAGTTTATCTTTTCGGCAGCCTCTAACCTTTTTTCACTCTGAAAACGTATAGTTCCCTGAAGATACCTCTCCATAAAATTCTCAAAATTCGTTAGACTTGTTTCCAAAAGTTTTGTAGCCATATCCTCTTTATCGCATACTGAACAGATAAGAGCCATATCTGCCAATGCAAGAGGATAATAATGTATCTTAGTAGGAAAATTCACCAAATACTTATCTATAAGTGCCAAAGCCTTTTCTCTTTCGTCTTTCTGTAAAAGTTTGTAAGCCAATGACCTTATGTTTTGAACATAGAACTTAATAATGCTTCGTTCTGTGTCGTTGAAGTATATATTATTGTTAAAGTTCTTAAATGAAAATCCGTGCATAATATTTTCGTACATCTTTTCATCGTCCAAAGCCCCTACTTTCTGTGCAATAACTTCTCCTTTAGTAGAAACTTTTTTTCCATTGACTCTGTATGCAAATCCTTCCAAAGAAAGATAGTCATCTAAGTTTATGAAATCCAAATTGCTATAAGAAGAAAAATAAACAGGTCTTTCAGGGTTGCTTGCAAGAATATCCAATATTACTATATCGCTTTTAGGTAACGAAAGCATATCAAGGTTTAATTCTATCTCTCCATCTGAACGGTGTATTTTGAACTTATTTGTATGAAGTGTTTTAAAATAATCTTTAAACTTCTTATCATCACCCTTTGACGCATAAAGCATAGACAAGCCTTCTTTCATATCCAAAACATCAAAAGAGGGTACAATGCTTGCAGCAGTCATTACTCCGTCTTTGTATTGTGCGGGTTTCATAAGTAGTTTTATTGCAGGAGATTTTGGAAAACTTATTTTTAGTTTATCTATAGTGTAAGCATTGTTAAGCAGTTCTCGGTTTATAACTCTTATATCTTCTCTTATATGTTCTACATTCTGACAATACCATAAAGGATATGTATCATTATCTCCATCAACTATAAGTATAGAATTTCTTTCACAAGAATTAAGCATAGAAACTGCAAAATTGTAAGCAGTGTATTGATGATGATGATTGTGGTCATCAAAATTTTCTATACCTATCCAAATAGGTACAATAAGGAATATAGGCAGTATATAACGAGGTTTTCTTAGCCTAATAATGTTTGCTATTATCTGAGAAATACCTAACATTCCTATACCTATCCAAATGCTGACTGCCATAAAGGAAGGCAAATATACATAATCCCTTTCCCTAACCTCGTATGCAGTACTGTTCAGATAAACTACTATAGCAACAGAATACATTAAAAATATAGTTGCAACAAAAAGAAATCTCTTTGAATCCTTTGATAGATGGTAAAACATTCCTATCAAACATAGCAAGAACGGAACTAAGAAATATCTATTGTTTGCTTTATTTGATAAAGATTCTGTCGTTTCTCCCTCGTATATATTATAGAGTTTGTCCGTTAGATAAAGACCTGTTTTGGCTTGACCATTGGTAAGAGAACCGTCCCCTTGCATATCGTTGGTTCTTCCTGTGAAGTTCCAAAACAGATACCTAAAATACATATAGCCTAATTGATAACTAATGAAATAAGATAAGTTTTGGACGAAACTTGGTTTAGGAATATCCTCACCGTTTATATTAACAGAGTTTTTAGGTTCTCCTGTCCAAGCAACGTAATTATTTATGTATGACTCAGAATTGTAATTCCACATACGAGGAAAAACAGTCATAAGTTCCTTGTCAAATATTGGTTCCAACTTATTGTCTTTTATTTCAAAATCTTTTGGAGGCCAATCTGTATAATATGCTCCGTAAAGTAGCTGTGCTTTAGTATAGGCTTGCCGAGAGATATAGTTGTTTAAGTCTTTTGCGTTTTCTATTCTGTATTCATTCATTGGTAAGTATTCTTTCCCTCTTAAAAGTATTATGGTATAAGAAGAACAACCTATAAAGAAGAATAACACACAGAAAACAAGACTATTAAGCCACGCAATCTTTTTTCTGTAAGATATAAATAGTAATCCAAACAACAAAACAAACAAAAGTACAAGCACAAACACAGAAATATTTGCAAGGTGCAAAATAGTAGGAAATGCTTGTGTAAATACAAGCAAGGCAATCAAAGAAATAATTATAGCAATGATTATATTCTTTAACGATATTCTCTTATAGTGGAAATAGATGATAACAACTATAGCAGGAATGGATAACATAGTTAAAGGGTGAATACCAACAGAAAGTCCTAATATAAAACATAGGAGAATAATCCAACGTTCGTTTGGTTTTTCGTCCCAATGTAGAATAGTCCTTATGCAAAGTGTGGTGAAAAGAAAAGACATTGTATATACCTCTGCTTCTGTTGCACTTGTCCAAAAAGAATCTGTAAGTGCGAAAATAGAAGAGGCCAAAAAAGCAGCAAGAATATTTCCTACATATCTTTCACTGTATTTATTGAAAAGGTATAAAAAGATGTGGAACAAAAGCATTATACTTATTCCAGCAGAGATAGCAGACAGGGAATTGACTATCATAGCAACGACTTTTCCATTGCCAAAAGCCAAAGAAGAAAGTAATGCTCCTATTATTTGATATAAAGGTGCTCCGGGTTGATGACCTATTTGCAAGTGTGAGGAAGATGACAGAAACTCACCACTATCCCAAAACGATACTGTAGGATACATAGTGAAAATATATAATCCCATAGACAAAAAACATAACACCCAGCCAAGTATATTTACTGTGCGAATGTATTTCTTGTTATTGGTAAGTATTCTTCTGTACCTACCCAACAATCTTCTTTTTCTATGCCTACCAGTTGACAAACGCTTTAGTAAAGATGTCATCTACCAACTCCTCGTTTATTTCTTTTATCAACTCTTCTTCCACATCAGACAACGAAAGCGAAGAATCGTATTCTTTGTATCTTGTAAAAGTGGTTTCAAAATCAGATTTCTTGTCCTGCATATTTCTACATGTAACTTTTACCCTTATAGTTAGTCTGTTTTTTGCTGCTCTGTCGTTTGCAGAAATAGCAGAAGGGGTTACACTATAAGAAGTTATGACTCCCGAAAAAGAAACGTCTGCATTATTTTCTACTTCACTTAAATCCGTTCCACTTCTTATCTTGTTGATAAGTGCATAAGTTAGTTCAGAAGCCAATATCGGTTGAACAATAGAAGCCCTGTTTAAAAAAGTTTCTACATGAAAAGTTTTTGTTTGTGGGTTTATGCTTGCACCTGTAAAAGAGTAACCTCCACTACAAGACAAGAAAAATATAGAAGTAAGTATGAAAAATAGATAAATAGGTCTTACAAACATAGAATTAAATCCTATTTTCGCAAAATCAACAGATAGAAAATTCTTTCTTTGTTTTACGTTCACTAAACTTTGTTTTAATTTTCTATCTCTTTGTTTTAAAATTCTATCTCTTCGTTTTAGAAAATTAAAACAAAGTTTCGTAAAACGCTTTCTTTGTTTCTCTGAAATGAAATCTTGTTTCATTATTATTTTATAACCAATTTATTGAATTTATCTCCTATTTTGATTAGATAAACTCCTTTTTCATCTACACGCAATAGAGTTTCAGAGATATAATTATTTACTTCTAAAACCTTAACTCCTAAAGTATTAAATACAGATATGGTTTCAGAGTTGTTGCATTTGATTTTAAAAGTATTATCTGAAGAAGGGTTTGGATAGACTACAAAATCATTTGTCATAGTTTCTTCTATACCAAGTTCTGAACCTTCTTCTATAGAAAGATTATCTACTCTCAATTTACCAAAGTTTGTCGCACTAACATCTTTTGTTCCTATTATGGCTGCAAAAATAAGTTCGTCTGCTTCAGAATATTGAGTTACATCTACAGAAAAATCTATGTAAGAATTAGTTTGTTCTGTTATTGTTTTGAAACCTCCACCTACAACATTTCTTCCATTAGATGAAGTTTTTAAACAAAGAACAGCAAAAATTGCTATATCATTTTCACTAACAGGAGTAAAAGTATATTTTCCTTTTACTTTATCTATAAATCTTACTTGATTGATGTTCAAACCGTTTGATAAGATACTTGAAAATACATTCAAACTTTCCATATCTATGTTTTCAGGGTCAGAAAATAAACCACTCAAACCAGATAAGGATTCTCTAATATTTGAAAAACTTGTAAGATTTACAGTAGCGTTTGTTATTATTCCAGGTATTACTATTTGAGGAAGATTGAACATAGTAGTCAATGTTTGGGATAATCTTGATGCCTTCAATTCTACCGCATAATTTCCAGAGGCTGCATTATCGGTACGACTTATATCGCACAAACTATAACCACTGTAGGATAAACTATTCCAATTGGTAGGCAAACTACTGCTACTCCAAGATTCAAAATCTGGGTTTGAAAAATTGATTTGAGAAAATGAATTCTTGCTTGTAAAACACAAAACTGCTACAAGGAAAGAATAAACTAAAAATTTGTTAATTGTTTTTTTCATAATAAACCTGTATTTATTTTGTTATTGACCATATTTGCTTATAAAATAAATTCTCATAAGACGAACTTCTTCTTCGGTATATTCATCTTCGCCCAACTCTTCTAAAACCTCTTTTACGTTATCCGTTTCCATTTCTTTCAAACAATCCATTATCTCTTCTTGATGATAAGGGTCAACGTTTTCTTCTATGTAATAAGATAAGTCAAGTTTGGTTCCAGAAGCCACAATCTTTTCTATAGTATCCAAAAGTTCGTCTATCTCCAATCCTTTTCCCTTTGCAATATCCTCTAATGAAAGTTTCTTGTCTATACTCTTTATTATATATACTTTTAATCCGCTTTTGTTGTTAAGACTTTTGACAACTAACTCTTGAGGTTTTTCTATGTCGTTATCTTCTACATATCTCTTTATAGTATCGCAAAACTCCTGTCCATATTTTTTTGCTTTCGCTTCTCCAACTCCTACAATATTTTTCATTTCCTCTATACTTGTAGGATATTGTATAGTCATATCGTTCAAAGACCTATCTTCAAAGATTATATATGGAGGAAGTTTTTCTTTGGTAGCAATACTCTTTCTTATATCTTTAAGAATAGAGAACAGAACATCATCTACTGCACTTGTTTCTTGTCCTTTGGCTACAAATTCATAATCATCTTCGTTTTCAGAATTAAAATCGTGGTCTTCAGGTACAAGAATATCGTATGATTTTTGAAGATATTTATAGCCATCTTGTTGTAGTTTCAGCACGCCATAAGATTCTATATCTTTGCGAATAAATCCCTCTATTATACATTGACGTACTACCGCTTTCCAATGTGTTTCCTTGTCATTGGCTCCTAATCCAAACCACTCAAGTTTATCATGTTTGCAAGTCTTAACAGCAGATGTTTTTCTACCCATAATAACGTCTAAAATATGAGCAGTTTTGAACATTTGTCTTGTTGCTTGTATCAACTCTATAACAGATTTTATATCCTCCCTTGCATTTACTTTTTTCTTAGGGTGAAGACAATTATCGCAATTATGACAATTGTCTTGTTTATAATCTTCTCCGAAATATTTTAAAAGATTAACCCTTCTGCACACAGCACTTTCTGCATAAGAGATAGTTGCTTCCATAAGTTGGGTTGCTACTTCTCTTTCTGGTACTGTTTTATCTATAAGGAAACGTTCAAGTTTTGAAATATCTTTCTCTGAATAAAAGGCTATACATTTTCCTTCTCCACCATCTCTTCCTGCACGTCCTGTTTCTTGATAATAACCTTCCAAACTCTTTGGCATATCGTAGTGAATAACATATCTAACGTCTGGTTTGTCTATTCCCATTCCGAAAGCAATAGTAGCAACTATTACATCTATATCTTCTAATATAAACTTATCTTGGTTTTCTGCTCTTGTAGCAGCGTCTAATCCTGCATGATAAGGAAGAGCCTTTATGTTATTTAGATTAAGTAATTCTGCAACTTCTTCTACTTTTTTCCTACTAAGACAATAAATAATTCCGCTTTTATGTTCGTTTTCTTTTATAAATGCTATTATTTGTTTAAGTAGTTGTTTCTCGTCTGTTGGTTTTGGTCTTATTTCATAATAAAGATTTTCCCTGTTGAAAGATGCAACAAATACATCTGCTTCTGGTATATCTAAGTTTTTTAAAATATCTTGTTTAACTTTTTCTGTAGCAGTTGCAGTAAGTGCAATAATAGGAACGTCTTGTCCTATGCTATTTACTATTTCTCTTATTCTTCTATATTCTGGACGAAAATCGTGTCCCCACTCCGAAATACAGTGTGCTTCATCTATTGCATAAAAAGAAATAGGTATAGTGGAAAGAAATTCTGCATTTTCTTGCTTTGTAAGAGATTCTGGAGCAACATACAGTAGTTTTGTTTTACCCTGCACTATATCGTTTTTAACAGCGTTCATCTCATGTTTGTTGAGTGAAGAGTTCATAAAGTGTGCTATGCTTGTATCATTAACCATCTCTCTTATAGCATCAACTTGGTTTTTCATAAGGGAGATAAGCGGAGAGATAATTATAGCAGTACCTTTCATAATGAGGGCAGGAAACTGATAACATAAACTTTTACCTCCACCGGTTGGCATTATGACAAAAACATTTTTGCCTTGTAAAATATCTTTTATAACATTCTCTTGATACCCTTTGAATTGAGAAAAACCAAAGATTCTCTTCAACTCTTGGTACAAATCAATATTACCTAAATTATACATCTCTTCACTCATAAGTATATCATTATTCAAATAATTCGTATCTTTGCAAACAAAGATTTACGAATAACAAAATTACTAAATTTTTTGGAATGAAAGAAATAATTGATGTAAAAAATATAGCAAAACTTACAATAAAGCAAGAATCGTTGGCTATATCCAATCTTGTAAACTATATAGATGATGACTTTACAAGAATATGTGAATTGATATTTAAATCCAAAGGAAGGGTAATAATTACAGGTATAGGAAAGAGTGCAAACATTGCTACCAAGATAGTTTCTACCCTTAATTCCACAGGAACACCTGCTATTTTTATGCATGCAGCCGAAGCCATACATGGAGATTTGGGAATGATACAAAAAGATGACGTTGTTATATGTATAAGCAAGAGTGGCAATACTCCGGAGATAAAAGTTTTAGTTCCGTTGATAAAAGCCACAGGTTGTCCATTGATAGCCTTAGTAGGAGATAAATATTCTTTTTTAGCAAACAATGCGAAGTATATTTTAAACTGCTATGTAGATAAAGAAGCCGACCCAAACAATTTAGCACCTACTTGTTCCACTACTGCACAGTTGGTTTTAGGCGATGCGTTGGCAGTATCTCTTTTAAAGATGAGAGGTTTTTCTTCTCAAGATTTTGCAAAATATCACCCTGGAGGCAGTTTAGGAAGAAGGCTTTATCTAAGAGTAGCAGACCTATATGTAAATAATGAAAAGCCAAAAATTTCTCTTTCAACTCCGTTAAACGAAGCTTTGATAGAGATAACAAGTAAGAGATTGGGTTGTGCAGCAGTATTGGAAGGTGATAAGGTAAAGGGAATAATTACAGACGGAGATTTAAGAAGAATGCTCAATAAACAATCCGACACTGTGGCTATGAATATACGTGCTGAACAAATAATGACACCAAATCCTAAAACTATTTTACCAGATGCTTTTGCAGTACAAGCCTTTGAGAAAATGAGAGATAATCATATTACTCAATTGATTGTGGTAGATGAAAACAAAACATATTTGGGCGTTATACATATTCACGACCTTATACAAGAAGGAATAATATAATGGAGGAAAGATTATGTTTAAGAAATTGCCACATACATACGTTATAATATTTTCTTTGATAATTATAGCAGCCATTGCTACATTTATTATACCATCTGGGGAATTTGTAAGAGTGGAAACGACTACAGATTCTGGGAAAGTAGTTAATCAAATAGTACCAGGAACGTTTCATTATGTAGAATCTTCCAACCAAACTTGGCAGATAATGTCTGCTTTCTTTAAAGGATTTCAGAAAGCACCAGGAATAATAGCTTTTATCCTTATACTCGGAGGTGCTTTTTGGATTTTGAACGAAACAGGTGCTATAAACATGGGTGTTCAGACCTTTTTAAGAAAATCTACCGTCTTAGAAAAATATTCATTCTTTAGAAAGATAGGAGTAAATAACTTAGTCGTAATCCTAATTATGATAATGTTCTCCCTTTTTGGTGCTATATTTGGAATGAGTGAAGAAACCATAGCCTTTGTTGCTATATTCGTACCATTGGCTATAAGTATGGGGTACGATAGTATAACAGGAGTATGTATGTGTTTTCTTGCAGCTGGATTGGGTTTTGCAGGTTGTATTTTAAACCCTTTTACACTTGGTATAGCACAAGATATAGCAGGAATAAAAATGTTTTCAGGAATAGAGTATAGGCTTGTAATATGGTTTATTATGACTTTGTTAGGTATAATCTTCGTTTTGATGTATGCAAACAAAGTAAAGAAAAACCCGCAACGCTCTATAATGTACGAGGAAGATAATTATTGGAGAAAACAACAAGATTCTACAGAACTTGCTTCTGCTATAGCATCAACAAGACTAACATATATTTCCTTTTTTCTTATATCCATCATTCAGATAATTTTTTCTATAGTATTATGTCTTAATGGTGTAGAAACAAAAGATATAATAGTAATAATCGCTGCTTTATTGTATCTACCTTTTGCTTATTTTATGTTAAGAAAAAGTATGCAAATGTTCTCTCTTACAATACTTATATATACTATTATCTATCTTGTAATAGGTGTAACTGCATTTGATTGGGATTTTTCTCAAATAACGGCTTTGTTTTTCTCTATGGCAATATTCAGTGGTATGGCTTTAGGAAAAACTTTCTCACAAATAGCACAGTTATTTATTGCAGGAGCAAAAGATATTCTTTCAGCAGCATTGGTTGTCGGCTTGGCAAGTGGTATAATCGTTATATTGGAAGACGGAAAAATTATAGACACATTACTTTTCTATGTTAGCAATTCTATACAAGGTACAGGAAAAGGCGGTGCTATTACTATAATGTATTCTTTCCAAACCTTACTAAACGCTATCATCACTTCGGGTACAGCAAAGGCTGCTATGCTTATGCCTATGTTTAGAGAAATATCCAATATGGTAGGTTTGAGTTTGCAAAGCACTGTTACCGCTTTTCATATTGGGGACGGACTTACAAATCTTCTTACTCCTACATCGGGTGTTTTGATTGCCGTTTTGGGTATAGCACGTATCCCTTATGTTAAATGGGTACAATTTGCTTGGAAATTTATACTTGTTATGGTGGTTGTAGGTTGGCTACTTTTATTACCTACCCTATTTTTATCATTACCAAACTTTTAAAAGAAATAAACTTAGGCTATGATTTACGATAATTCAAAAGTGAGAAGACAAGACAGACTTTTGTCCGAACAAAGAGCAAAAGACATAATAGAAACTATGGAATATGGTTTCCTTGCTATGATAGATAAAGAAGGATTGCCGTATTGCATACCTTTAAATTATGCTTACGATGGCAAAAATAGTTTTTATGTTCATTGTGCCAAAGAGGGCAGAAAGATAGATGCATTGAAAACTAACCCACTTTGCACTTTTACCATAGTAGGCAATACAAAACCTTTGCCGGATAAATTTACTACAGAATATGAAAGCGTTATATTGCAGTGCAATGCCAATATAAATCTTTCAGATGAAGAAAAATATTTGGGACACGATGTTTTCATACAAAAATATTGTCCTAATTTTTTGGAACAAGGAAGAGTGTATGCTCAGAAATCTTTTCACAGAATGGAGATAATACGTTTTGATATTCTACAAATATCTGGTAAAGCAAAAAAAGTAATACCTCTTAACCCATAACAAAAAACCAAAAAATTTATAACTTTATAATATTTCCATAAAACAAAGTTTTATTTTTATAGAACTTCGTTTTATTTTCCTATCTCTTTGTTTTAGATTTCTCTTTCTTTGTTTTATTTTTACGAAACTTTGTTTTAATTTTCTAAAGCTTTGTTTTAGTTTTACGAAACAAAGTTTTAAAATTCTATTTCTTTGTTCCGTGAAAGTGAAAGAAAGTTTGGTAAAAAAGAAGAGAACTATAGAAAAATTTTCTCTTTATGGGCAACTTGTACTTTGTTAAATATGTAGAAATGAGTAAGAAAAACAGTAAAAAAGAACTTAAAAAGAAGAAAATAGAATACATTTTCTAATATTTTTTATCTTTTTTAAGTCGTTTTTTATAAAAATATACATATTTTTCATAACTTTGCACAAATTGTTTTTTAACAAAATATTGGGTATTTTTTTAATTTTTATATTATGAAATATGACGTTTTTATATCCTATTCAAGAAAAGACAAAGATACTGTAGATAAGATTTGCAAAGTTTTTGACAAAAATAATATCTCTTATTTTATAGGTAGAAATAAAATAGAGAGTGTTGCGGAGTATGTAAAAGTATTGACAGATTTTATAGATAGTTGTGAGATTTTTCTACTGATAGCGAGTAAAAATGCTTATCAGTCTATGTTTACAAATAAGGAAGTTGTATATGCATCAATACGAAAAAATGACAAAAACCGCTTGCTTTATATTATAGATAATAGTGAGTTGCCTAAAGAATTAGAACGTATGTTTTCTACCACAAACCATAGGACCGTATCCGAACATTCTGTAGATACAGTCTTAGTAGAAGATATTTTAAAAATACTTGGCAGAGATAGTTCTATTGAAGCAGAAAACAACACCGCAATAAATGAAAACGAAGATATATACCCTATTCCATGGGAAAAAGATGAAAAATCTGGATATATCAATAAGATAGGTATTTTTGTTATTCCGTGTCAATGGAATGCTGCAGATGAGTTTTCAGAAGGTTTAGCACCTGTACAAAATGATGAGGGTCTATGGGGTTTTATTGATAAATCTGGTAAAATTATTATTCCATGTCAATGGATAGATATATATGGTTTTTCTGAGGGTTTAGCACGTGTTCAAAATGATAATGGAAGATGGGGTTTTATTGATAAATCTGGTAATATTGTTATCCCATGTAAATGGATAGATGTATATGGTTTTTCTGAGGGTTTAGTACCTGTTCAAAATTATAATGAAGAATGGGGATTTATTGATAAAACAGGTAAAGTTGTTATTCCTTGTCAATGGAAATATGCATGGTCGTTTTCAGAAGGTTTAGCATGTGTTCAAAATGATAATGGCAAGTGGGGATTTATTGATAAAACAGGTAAGATTGTTATTCCATGTCAATGGAAATTCGCATTGGGTTTTTCAGAAGGTTTAGCAGTTGTTGTAAATGATGATGAAAAAGATGGTTTTATTGATAAAACAGGTAAGATTGTTATTCCGTGTCAATGGAATGAAGCATGGAGTTTCTATGAGGGTTTAGCAGTTGTTCAAAATGATAATGGAAAATGGGGGTTTATTGATAAAAGCGGTAACATTGTTATTCCGTGTCAATGGGAAGATGTAGGAGAGTTTTCAGAAGGTTTAGCCTATGTTTGTAATGATGATTTTAAAAATGGATTTATTGATAAAATGGGAAAACTTGTTATTCCGTATCAATGGGGAGATGTAGGAGATTTTTCAGAAGGTTTAGCACCTGTTCAAAATGATGATTGGAAATGGGGTTTTATTGATAAAACAGGTAACCTTGTTATTCCATGTCAATGGAATGACGTTGAAAATTTTAGAAACGGTATTGCAAAAGTAGAAGATGACAATTATAAAAAACATCTTATAGATAAACAAGGAAATATTATTATTTAAAAGTCTTTAAACGAAATAAAAAACAGGTTTAACTATCAATGTTAAACCTGCTTTTTTATAAAAATCTTATTTTATCCGTCTATTTCTATTTTGTATATAGTTTTGGTATCATTGGTTATTCTAAAGCGGTCGTCTATTCTCTTTCCTACTACCCATATTATATCTTCACCAGAACATAACAGCCATTGTCTTTCCTTATCAAGTATAGAATATTTCTGATTGTTGAAAAAGTCGGACAGTTTCTGCTTTCCTTTCAGTCCGAATGGGAAGAAAGAATCACCACGTTTCCAATGTCTAAGTTCCAAAGGAAATTTCAACTTATCATAATCAAACATCGCCACACCTTTTTCCTTAGGTATTTTTATAAATCTTAAATCTCTAAGCGTTTCTATATGAAGACGTATAGGTGCTGTAATATTGTTTTGATAGTTTTCTATATAATATTTTCCTTGGTCGGCGACTTCCTGTTTTGGAGTTATAAAAAGACTTTGTCTATCCCTTAACAGTCTATACGAATCGCTATAAAACAACTTACCAGAAGAAGAATTATCGTCCAAACAATCGCAAATGGCGTTTATATTTGTTTCATTGAAACCATATTCTGAAAGTATTTCATAAACGTATATATGCAAAGGAGACAGTTTTTTAATCTCCTGTATAGATATTTCTACTCTATCGCCATGCTTTTTTAGAATATCTTTTTTTACGTTCTCTATTACACTACGAAAAACCTGTTCTGTTTCTCTCAAACGTTCTATATCTTTCTTTAAAACAACATCTACATTTGGAGAAATCTCTTTCAAAATAGGTATAATCTCGTTTCTAATCTTGTTTCTTGTAAATTTGGTGTCCTTATTTGTGGAATCTTCTACATAGTCTATATTATATTTTTCTGCATATTCTTTTATCTTTTTTCTTCCTGTGAATAGCAGAGGACGAACTATGTAACCAGTCTTTGGCAATATACCATGCAAACCTGCTATACCTGTTCCTCTAAGCAGGTTGATGATAAATGTTTCTATAGAATCATCTGCATGATGTGCAGTAGCAAGGTGGGTGAAGTTGTTCTGCTTTGCTATCTTTTGAAACCAATCGTAACGCAAATCTCTTGCAGACATCTCCAAACTTTTCTTCTCTTGCGTCATATAAGAGTAGGTATCAAAACTCTGAACAAACAGTTCTATATTATTTTTTTCTGCATACTGTCTTACAAAGGTTTCGTCCCTTTCACTCTCTTGTCCTCTTAGATGAAAATTGCAATGTGCTATGGAAAAATTATAATTAGACCGTTTAAACAAATCAGTCATTACCATAGAATCTACTCCACCGCTAACAGCAAGAAGAATTTTTGCATTCTCATCAAAAAGATTCTGCTGTTTTATATATTGATTAAATTCTTTAAACATTCTTTTTATCAAATATTTGTTTTAATTCTTGTGGCAATTTCTCTATTTCATACATTTCTTTCAAAGAAGTAGTCAATTTGTATGAAACAAGATTATCTGGATTCATCTTTACTAATTGCTTTTTAAAATTCCCATTCTGCACCACATAATATTTTCTTACTTCGTGTACATATTTTATATCTTTATGTGAAAATATTCTATAGACAACCCTATCTAAACATATCCCTATACAAAGAATATAATCATAATTTCTTCTTGGTTCTATTCCATTGAATTGGAATGTATTTGTCTTACCTAAACGTGCAGTTTTTATTTCTATCTTTAACCCTGTTTCTGTACTTATATCAAATTCATCATGAACATTTTCATTATCTTCTTGTTCTATATCAACAATTCTTCTGCAAATTTGTCTTGCATATTCTTCACCTATCTGCCCTATTGCATTTGCCTCGAAATCTTTTATCTTTGAAAATATATAATTATAATCTCTTCCAAGTCCTAATTCTTCGTGTTTTCTTTCTATAATTTCTTTTAGGATATTATTTAAACTTTCTTTTGTTGTCATAATTCTAATTTATCATTTAATAATTGATAGACATTTGATTTTCCAAGATGATAACAAGAATTAGTTGCAAGAGTTGCGTATTGTTTCCAATCAGCATTTTTTATTATATCACTTACTTTTGTTCTTATAGTTTCATCTTGTGTCAGGAGGACAATAGCAATACCAGATTTATACTTAACCTCTTCAAAAGAATATACAACGTTTATAGTGTCAAAAAATGTTGAAGAAAGGTAAAAATCTGCTTTTTCTTCATATATCCATCGTTTTCCACATTCTCGTTTCTTTGCCAAAGAAACCGTTACAACTTTTAGAATATCTTTAAAAGGTTCTTTATCTCTATTATTATACCAACTATATTCCTCATTATCTACTTTATGATTCTTACTCCAAATTTGATATACACATTTCACTTCTTTAACTTTTTTTGTCGTATAAGAAAAAAATGTATTTGAAGGTAAAATTTCAGAATGTATAAGATTAAAACCTTTTACTCTATATTTAATAGAACCTTTACCTTTACTATTGAAAAACATTGGAAGAATAAAACAAACATAGTCGGCTTTTTGAGAATGATTTATAAATTCTAAGGCGGTAACTCCTCTATGACCAAATGGAGGGTTTCCCATTATGATACATTTTCTATCTGGCAAAGTATATTCTAAATAATCTCTCTGCAAAAACTCTCTCCTTAAAGGTTCTATATCAATTCCTAAACGTCTATTCTTTGGAAATAAATCATAAAAACACCCTTCCCCTGCACTTGGTTCTATCCAAAGAAAATCCTCTGTTCCATTTTCATATTTAGATATTATGTTTTCTGTTTGTTCAAATAATGTTTTTGCGACATCTCTATTGGTAAAAAATTGGTCTAAAATGTTATCTTCATTTTTTCTCATAACATTCCCATTTACAAAGTGAAATTGTTTCGCTTTGACATATGGAACTTCTATATCAAATAAAGTCTGTTGCATTTATTTTACAGGTTTTACAAATTTTTCAATAGGAAGTTAGTCATCATAGTATATAAATGGTAACGTGTGTTGCCACCATATATGCTATGGTTTTTATCTGGATAAGAGAATTGAAGAAACTGTTTGTTATTTTTTATCAACTCTGTTGTCCAATTCATAGTATTTTGATAATGAACATTGTCATCGGCTGTACCATGTATAAGAAGGTAGTTGCCTTTCAAAAGGTTTGCATAATGTATTGGGCAATTGTTGTCATATCCTTCTGCATTCTCTTGCGGTGTACGCATAAAACGTTCTGTATATACATTATCGTAACTTCTCCAATTGGTTACAGGAGCCACTGCTATAGCAGTTTTAAAATAATCTGCTCCTTTAGTTATACAAAGTGAAGACATATATCCACCATAACTCCAACCAAAAATACCTATTCTATCTTTATCCACAAAATCCAAAGTAGAGAAATATTTTGCTACTGCTATCTGGTCTTCCACTTCTATTTTTCCAAGATTAAGATAAGTACATTTTTTGAATTTTGCTCCTCTAAATCCTGTACCTCTTCCATCTACACAAGCAACAACATAACCTTTTTCGCTGAGCATACGAAACCACATATAATCAAAAAATCTTGCTTGTGAGTTTAGCACTTCTTGTGAACCAGGACCTCCATATACATAGAAAAGAACAGGATATTTTTTATTCTTTTGCATATTGGTAGGTTTTATTATCCAATAGTAAAGTGTATCTCCATTATCGTTGGTAAATGAGGCAAATTCTTTGTTGTTTATATTGTACTCTTGCAAAGTGTTTTTCAAATCCTTGTTATCTTCAAGCGTTACAAGGACTTTGCCTTTGTTGTTATTTATAGTATAAATCGTTGGAGTAGAAACATCAGAGAAAGAAGAGATATAATATTTTCCGTTTTTAGAAAAATCTGCTGTATATATACCCTCTCTGTTTTTATCTGAAAGTTGTTCAAGTTTTTTTCCTTTGAAATCTATCTTGAGAAGTTCCCTATTATAAGACTTTGTTTTGGCTGCTGTATAATAGATACATTTTTCTTTTTCATCTATATAACAAATATTATCTACATCATAGTTTCCTGTTGTAATAGGTGTAACTTTGCCTGTTGATATTTCCACCATATAAAGATTCATAAAACCGTTTCTTTCTGAACGAACGATTACGTTTTTCTTATCTTTTAGAAATGTAACAAAGTCTGGTTGTTCTATATAGCAGTCATCTACATCGTCAAATAATACTTTCTTAGTATTAGTATTCACATTAACCAAATAAAGTTTGTAATAATTTTGATGTCTGTTAAGGAATGTAACGCAAAGGTCATCATCTGTTTCTGCCCATTGCATACGTGGGTAATAAACATCGTAATCATCTATTATATTTATCTTATTACACTTTTTAGTATTCAAATCATAGACGTATATATCTACCTTTGAATTATCTTCTCCTGCTTTTGGATACTTATATTTATAATGAACAGGATAAAGAGAATCTTGAGGGAACATAGTCATATCATATTCTCTTACATCGCTTTCATCAAAACGATAATAAGCTATTTTATTGCCTGTTTTATTCCAAAAGAAACCTTTGGTAATAGCAAATTCCTCTTCATAAACCCAATCAGTTGTACCGTTTATTATATGGTTATATTTGCCGTCTTTTGTTATTTGAGTTTGTTGCATTGTGTTTATATCCATACAATACAAGTTATTATTATATACGTATGCTATTTTGTCGTTGTTTGGTGAAAATTCTGCAAGACGTATCTTATTATCTAAAATCTTTTTCAAAGTTTTGTCTTTCAGATTGTACAAATAATAATCCGCAACAAAAGAATGACGGTAAATATATTCAGGATTGGCTGCAAGAAGTACTTTTTCGTTATCATTGCTTATAGAATAATCTGAGATAACAGTTCCTTGCTGTAAATCAAGTGTAGAAAAGTCTATAAAATAACCTAATTTCTCACCTGTTTTATATTCATATTTTTCTATACCATAACGAGTTAGTATGCAATAATGTTCTCCGTCAGATAAAGAACGTATTTCACTTATTCCCTTTTGTCTAAATGTATATTTTTGCCAAATATCCTCTAATGTTATATCTTTTTGTGCAAATGCAAAAACAGTTAATGCTATAGTTGATAGCAAAACAAAAACTTTTTTCATCTCTTTTTATCTTATTTTTTAGTCCATTAAATTATCCACTAATATATCTTTATATTTCAAAAGCGGGTCTATGTTTTTTCTATCCTCAGGAAACAAAGTCCTAAGCACCCAACGGTCTATATCATCTGAGTTTCTATATTTGTTAAGTGCCAAACGGTGAATATACTCTGTGTAATAAAGACCCCAAGTCGTCTTTGTATGGACTCTATAATATGCTTGCAAAGCGTCCTTGTATTCTTTTTTTATAACTCCTTTATCGTCATAGACTGCTGTATGTTCCAATCCCTTTGTTACTATAAAGGAAAGATTTTCCAATTCTCTTGTAACTAAATCATATCTTATGAAATCTGGGTGAGCATCCAACAATTCATCTCTCCACTGTATTCTTCTCATAACTTCAGATAGACTTACTACAAGTTTAGCGTGCCAATATGGTGGCACATCGTGTTCATTTATCCAACCTTTTCTGTAATAAGCATAATCTTTTGTAAGACAATCTTTCACCCTATTGTAAAGAAAAGCTGGTTGAACCTCTATTGCGTAAGAAGTATCTTCGTAAGAAATTACTCTGTAACCATATTTAGAATACTCTTTTTCAAAAGATTTCATTCCACTACGAATACCAGAAATCACTTCTATATCATGCACTTTCAAAGCCCTAATCTGTTCATCTGACCAAGTCTTATGCAAAGTGTTTGTCTTATCTTCGCAAGCCAACTCGTGGTAATAGTACAACAATTGGTAACCCCAATCTCCGCATTCTTTATCATCTTTGAAAGTCGCTTTGTACAAATCCACTGCTTTCAAAATCACATCTCTTTCAGAGAAAGGAAGTTTTGTCAAATCATTGGCAAACTTTGTCATTTTTTCATCATCAAGATATTCTGTATTCTGTGCCGACAACACAACAGAACAACATACTAACAAGGCAAAAATTATTCTTTTCATTTCGTTCATTATTTTGCGTATTGAGTTGCAAAGATAAAAAATTATTTGCTTCTATAGTAATAAATTTTGTAAAAATCAAAAAAGATTGTACCTTTGCAACTTAAATAATTAAAAGTTATGAAACTACTTACTCTTTCCAAAATATTGGATTATCTATCTTTGATAGGTATAATAGTAATACTTGCTTTGTATCTTTTTATGCACTTGGGGTTTGTGCCTATTGCGTTTTCTCTTATGGGACTTCTGCTTTTAAGAGTGGGTGTATATATGTGTAGAGCAAAGCATTATGAAAAAGAATACAAAAAACTTTTGGACGAGGTACAGGATATAATAAAATAATAATTAACATAATAAAAACAAATTTAATACATGGCAACAACAGCTGATATAAAAAACGGATTGTGTATAGAGATGAACGGAGATTTGCTTTCCGTAGTAGAATTCTTGCACGTAAAACCAGGAAAAGGTAGTGCTTTCGTAAGAACAAAACTTAAAAGTTTTAAAACAGGTAGAACTATAGAACACACATTCCCTTCAGGAACAAAATTGGATATAGCAAGAGTAGAAAGAAGACCTTATACATTTTCTTATAAAGACGATTTAGGTTATCATTTTATGCACAGCGAAACTTGGGAAGAAATAACAATACAAGAAGATATTATCAACGCTCCTCAGTTCCTTATGGAAGGACAATCTGTAGAAATGATAGTTCATGCAGACACTGAAACACCTCTTACATGTGAGCTTCCTCCATTTGTAGAAATGACTGTTACATATACAGAACCTGGTGTTAAAGGCAACACTGCTACTAACGCTATGAAAGATGCAACAGTTGATACAGGTGCAACAATAAAGGTTCCTTTGTTTATAAACGAGGGCGAAAGAATAAAAGTAGATACTCGTACTGCTGAATATTCTGAAAGAATAAAATAAATTTTTCTTCATATGAATTCTTTTATTTGGTAGCATAGATAGAAATATCTATGCTTTTTCTTTTATATATGCTTCACTGAAACGAAGTTTTGATTTTCTAAAACAAAGTTTCGTGGAAATGGAACTTTGTTCTGCGGTTTTATTTCTTTGTTTGGGGTAGATAATGTAGCAATTTAGAACATTTTTGACTTATATTAGCGTTCTAAAACTTCATTTTATAGTCAAAAAATGGTATTTTAGAATAGTAAAACAAGGTTTTAGAATAGTGCATATTACTTTTAGAACAGTAAAATTTTGTTAAAAAATTATCTAAATTTCACCTCAAAATATTCTTTTTTCGTTTCATTTTTTGCAAAACAGGTTTTAAGAAATATAAGTAAAATTTCGTTAAATGGTTTTGAAACAATGTTGTATTGTAAATTTTATTTATCTTTGCAGTTCTAAAATACTAATAAGATGGATTATCAAAAAATAATAGAGGATATTTACAGACAAATTCAGCCTTTAAAAGAGTTGGGCAAGCAAGCAGACTACATTCCAGCCTTAGCAAAGGTCAATCCCAATCAAATAGGGGTTTGTTTAAAGACTATGAACGGAGAGGAATACTCTATAGGAAATTCTGACGTTAGGTTCTCAATTCAGAGTATTTCAAAGGTCTTTTCATTG
Organism: Bacteroidales bacterium; assembly: GCA_017469625.1. Classification (GTDB taxonomy): domain Bacteria; phylum Bacteroidota; class Bacteroidia; order Bacteroidales; family P3; genus Scybalousia_A. Next base: position 6,420 of record JAFUGA010000035.1, on the reverse strand, counting down.
GCTGTTTCCCTTTGTTTAGAGGGAGATAATCTATGGAAAAGAATGGGAAAAGAACCTTCTGGTAATGCTTTCAACTCTCTGTTTCAGTTAGAGTTGGAAAAAGGTATTCCTCGCAACCCTATGATAAATGCAGGTGCTATAGTAATGGCGGATATTTTGCTTTCTCACTTGCCAAACCCTGAAAGCGATTTCATAGACTTTGTAAGGTGCATAGCCAAGAACGAAACAGTGAATTATAACTTTTCTGTGGCTCGTTCTGAAAGAACTTGTGGTTATCTGAATGCTGCTATAGCCAATCTTCTTAAGTATAACAACAACATAGACAACGATATAGAACAAGTTCTTCAGTTTTACTTCCTTATGTGTAGCATAGAAATGAACTGTAAGGAACTTTCGCAAGCCTTTCTTTGCTTTGCGGACCATAACAACGAGTTTAACTTCAAAGATATTCATCTTACATCTTCACAAGTCAAACGTATAAACGCTATAATGCAGACTTGCGGTTTCTATGATGAGTCGGGCGAATTTTCTTACCTTGTAGGACTACCAGGAAAAAGTGGTGTAGGTGGTGGAATATCTGCTGTATATCCTCAAAGATATGCTGTTACGGTTTGGAGTCCAAGACTTAATGAAAAAGGTAATTCTGTTATAGGTATGAAATTTTTAGAACTTTTGACAACTGAAACAAAAGAATCTATTTTCTAAAATTTTAAAAATTTTATAAGAAATTACACTGTTTTATAATCAATTTTTGAAAAGATAGTTTTTGATAAACAAATTCAAATACAATAAATTATCTCAACAATAAGCAGAGTAATATTTTTACTATAAAACATTATAAAGACGAAGTTTAGAAAGAAAAGGTGTAATCTTTTATAAGTATTTGCAAAGAAAAGACAAGGAATAAGAAATCATAGAAAAGTAAAGATAAAATCTTGTAAGTACAGATATAGAATAACTTTTCATACAAATAGAAAAATATCTTCACCCTGAGAAATCAAAGTGAAGATATTTCTTTTTTGTATAGAATTTATCTGATTATGCTTCTATGTTTTTTATAACATCTAAAACAGAACCATCTCTATTCATTACAACACCTACAACCTTATCTCCGAATGGCAATGGTGCAGGGTTGCCTATTATACTCTTAGCCTTTGCAGCCAAATCGTGTATATCCACGATGTTTAAGCCTGCATTTTTCAAGCGTTCTGCTATTTCAGGACGGCGAGGATTAACTGCTATACCGTATTCTGTTACTATAACATCTACACTTGAACCCGGAGTAATCAATGTTGTTACTTCATCTACAACACATGGTATTCTACCTCTTAGCAATGGGCAAACGATGATAGAAAGTGCAGAATCCTCTGCTGTATCTTGGTGTCCGCCTATAGCACCACGTATTATACCATCTGAACCTACAAGAACATTAACATTGAAATTAACATCTACTTCCAAAGCAGAAAGTATTACCATATCCAAATAATGAGTTGCACTACCCTTTTCATCTGCTGAAGCATATTCGTTTGCAGATGCTTCTTTGTGCATTTCATTATCTCTTATGGATTCAGCGGCTACTTTGTCAAAAGATTGAACGTCTATAAGTTTTTCTATCAATCCCTCTTCAAACATCTTAACCATGTGTGCTGTTATACCACCAAGAGCGTATGAAGCTTTGATACCTTTTTCTATCATACTCTCACGTATATATTTAACTGCTGCAAGAGAAGCACCGCCTGAGCCTGTTTGAATAGAAAATCCGTCTTTGAAATATCCACCGTTGATTATAACCTTTGCAGCTTGTTTTGCAAGAAGTATATCTCTTGGATTCTTTGTATCACGTATAGCACCTGAAGCTATCTTTGAAGAATCTCCTACACTCTCTACTTCTACTACATAATCAACATAACTTTCGCTGATAGAAGCAGGAGTATTTGGATATGCAACAAGGTCATCTGTAAGTATAACTACTTTATCTGCATTTTGTGCATCTGGGATAGCATATCCCAAAGAACCACATATAGATTTAGCATTTTCACTTCTTGAAAAACCACAAGCATTTCCCAATGGGTCTGAAGAAGATGCTCCTATGAAAGCAACGTTTATATGTTCTTCTCCATTAACTATAGCAGAACCTCTTCCACCGTGAGAACGGAAAACAACAGGTTCTTTCATCAAACCACGAGATATAGCATCGGCTAACTTACCTCTAAGACCAGAAGTAGAGATAGAAGTAATTACTCCGTTTTTTATGTGTTCAATAAGTGGTTCATGTACGTCTTGAAGTGAAGAAGCAGCCAAACGAAGATTTTTAAATCCCATCTGTGCCAACTTATCAACAACAAGATTTACTACCTTATCTCCGCCACGAAAATGATGGTGGAAACTTATTGTCATTCCATCTTTAAGTCCGCTTTGTTTGATAGCCTCTTCTAAAGAAACCAACTTTTCTGATTCTTTTTGATAATCTTTTCTAAAAGTTGTGGCTTTCTTTCCGCCTTCTTTATATACTTGTTTTCCCATCTTTGTTGCCTCTGATGAAATCAAAGATGCTCTTTCTTTCAATGTACTCATAATTATAGGTCCTCCTTTGTTATTACACCTGCAGCCAAGGCAAGTTCTATAGTATGCTCTGCTCTGGTTACAACAGGTTTATCCACCATTTTTCCATTTACGGCTATAACGCCTGAACCCTTTGCTGCAGCTTCTTTTATGGCTGCTACAATAGTTTTTGCTTTTTCTATTTCTTTTTCTGTCGGAGTAAAGACTTCGTTTATTATCTCTATCTGACGAGGATTTATTATACTCTTTCCATCAAAGCCTAAACGTTTGATAAGTTCTACTTCCTTTCTGAAAGTTTCCATATCGTTTAGGTTTGAATATACTGTATCCAAAGCATAAATACCAGCAGCACGTGCTGCTACTACTATGGTTTCTCTTGCAAGTAGAAGTTCATCTCCTGAAGGTGTTCTTTGTGTTTTTAGGTTTGCACAATAATCTTCTGCACCTAAAGCAATACCCATCATACGTTTGGAGGCTGTAGCAATAGCATAGGCGTTTATAATACCTTTTGTGCTTTCTATAGCAGCCATTATCTGAGTTCTACCCAAACAACCCAATTCTGTTTCTACTCTTTGTATTTCTGCCTCTAACTCTTGCACTTCTTCTGCTGTTTCTGTCTTAGGCATACGTATAACATCAACACCGGCTTTTACGACTGCTTCAACGTCTTTTTTGCCATAAGGTGTATTCAATGGGTTTACTCTGACAACCATTTCTGTATTGCCATAATCTATTGTTTTCAACGCATTGTGAACCAAAAGTCTTGCTGCGTCTTTTTCTGCCATCGTTACCGAGTCTTCAAGGTCGAGCATAATAGAATCAGGACCGTAAATGAAAGCATCTGACATCATCGCAGGATTATTACCCGGAACGAACATCATAGTTCTTCTTAATCTTTGCATAGCTTTTTTTTAATTAAGGTTTTTTGAAAATTATGCCCACACATCTTTTCCTGTGGAACGAACAGCTGCTGCTGTTACTCTGGCACGAATAGTGCAATCCAAGGCTCCTTTATCTGTAGCCGTAACTATTGCATTTTCTACGCCCAAATCTTTTAAAGTCTCAACAATCACTTTTTTTATTTGCTCACCAAACTGATAAGCAACAGTGCTGTCAAGATTGATTTGAAGTCCTTCTTTGTCTGAAGGTTCAATCTGAATCATTATATCACCGGATTCTAAAGTACCGGCAAATGCTTTTTTTACTTCCATTTATATTATATATTAAGTATTTATTGTTAATATTAAATATCTTCACAAAATTAGAGTATTTTTTTTTGATACAAAAATTTTTTTCACAAAATCAATAAAACACTCACATAAAACACAGTTATATACATAATTAGAAAGATTTTCAGAAAAATATTCATCGTTTTTTTTTCTTCTAAAAACCATAAAGAAAACCTTTCTTTTGGAAAAAAGAGAGTCTGTTTTTGAACAAACTCTCTTTTTTCTTCTATCTGTTTATAAGAATCTTTATACTCTTTTCCCTACCTTCTTTTGTATAGCAGTATAATATATATGTACCACTATGCAAAGAAGAGACATCTATGGTATAATCTGCATTCAAAACTTCGTTTTCTCTTCTTACCTCTCTACCTTGTGCATCGTACAGAATAAAATCATACTTTGTATTTGTAGAATTATGTATGGTTATATCCTTATTTGCTGGTATAGGTGTAACTCTTATATCCAAAGGTTTTGTATCTCTACTCTCCAAGCCCAAAACATCGTAATACTTCACCCTCTTTTCTGCTGTGGCTATAGGACAAGTAGAATCCTGCACCTGTGCCAAAACATATAAAACATTTTCTTCGTTGCTGGAGAACGATATACTATCTTGCATCTGTGAGAATAGAACACTGTTCCCCATTTCATCATTCACTTCCCATGAAAGCAAATTTCCTTTATAGTTTTTCAAAACAAGGGTATCTGTCAAACCTACTTCCAAAGAATCTCTTCCATATATATTTCCAGCAATAGACTGTCTTACATTTATATATATAATATTTGAAGTATCTTTTATATTATAAGAGAAAACTAATCTTCTGAGCCACAAAGCACTTTCCAAAGCACCTATGGAGTAATTCTTCTCATCATTCACCCCTTGTGCATCTTGCCAAACAGAGTTTTGAGAATTTTTCATTTGCCATAAATATCTGAAACTACCTTTGCCTCCTGTAGGCTCGCTACCTATAGCATCTGACCACATTTCCATAGAACATTTTTCGCCAGACTTCTCTTGCAAAACGTTGTTCTCTATAGGAATAAATTTAGTAGTAGCTGAGATTGCCGTACTATACCTTATACCCAACTCTGTTATAACATAAAGTCTACACCAATACTTTGTATTTTGTTCTAAGTTGGTAAGTGTAACTGTTAGTGTGTCAAAATCGCCGTAAAACCTTATTCTATTATGCAAAGTATCTACAGATGAAACGCTGTCATAAACTATACCGTATTCTGTTACAGGAAAAACTCCGTCTGTTACCTTTATACCTGTAACTCTTAGGGTGTCTAAGCCTATCTCTGTAATAGGTCGCATTATCATAACAGGTTGTCCGTTGGAGGTAGTAAAGAATTTTCTTTCGCCTACTATCATATCACCACCATTAACCAAAGCAGCCGCCTTGTAATAATATGTTCTACCATAATCCAATCCCTCTATAGTGTAGTAAAATGTATCTGTAGAAAATTCATCTGCTTCAAAAAATTCTGCAACATCAAAAGAAGCATTTGCACTAACAAGAAAACCTTTTATAGGGTCTTGGTCTATACCGTCATAAACGTTGTTACCTATAAGTTTATAAGTATTGCCTGTAACTTGTTCGTGGTATACCGTCCTTATTATAGGAAGAGTATCTGGAATAAGATAACGAAATGTTACCAAACCATTAGTATCCATAGATATATTAGTAATAGGTTTCTCTATCCTTGACATATCGCTCCATTTAAAGCAATAAGGGTTATCGTAATGCGTGAAATAATGATTTACATTTGGGTGAGTGAAAACATCTGAAATAAGTGTTGTTTGACTATCATCATTATCCGCCTCTACTATATCGCATTTCTGAAAAGTAGGGTCGCAATTGACACAGTTATCATTTGGTTCTGTAGTTTTTATATGATAGACAAGCATACCTTTGTTTGGTAAATACTCGTCCCAACGCAACTGACTTCTATTCTCTATAAGGTAGTAATCATCGGTATCTGTTGTGGTAAGTATATAACCAGCATTTGAATCTATAAGAGGATAAAGCGAGTATATACCTTGCAAATCCAAAGTGTCAGGAGTTGTCCACCCCACAATAGTACGTTCGTTTAGGTTGAAAATAGGAGGAGTTTTGCCACCATTATTATAAGAACCTGCAGCCATAATACTCCATGAAGAAAGAGCAGTAGCATTGCCACCCGAACCAGCATAATCTGTATCGTAATAGTCTGGCAAACCTAACACATGACCAAACTCGTGGCAAATGGTACCTATGTTTGCCATATTGCCCCCTCTTTCTATTTCCTCTGAACAAGAATAATCTTTAAGCCTTACGCCGTCAAAATATTTCTGAATGTTGGTATCTGTATCATAAATAGTCCATCTGTGTGGCCAAATAGCATCTGTTTCTCCAGTGGTGGATTCTGGCCGCCCTGCAAAGATGACATGCACAGCGTCTATTATACCATCGTTATTTACATCAAACTGGGTAAAATCTACTCCACCCAAAGAATCCGCCAAAGCACAAGCCTCGGAAATCATATCCTTGGGTCTAATATCTGAAAATGAAGGTCCTGTGGCTCCATAGTAAGCCATATCGTGAGAAAGCATAAAAGGGCCTACCACGGTAGGAATAAGCCTAAGTTG
>JAFUGA010000034.1 GCA_017469625.1 Bacteroidales bacterium | reverse complement strand
TTTAGAATTCTCTTTCTTTGTTTTAGAAAATTAAAACTTTGTTTCGTGAAATTAAAACAAAGAGATAGAAAATTCTTTCTTTGTTTTAGAAAATTAAAACAAAGTTCTACAGAAATAGAACGAAGTTTTGTAAGAGTGGAATTTGATTTGGTTATGATGTAGTTTTGTTCTATAATTTCGTTATTTTGTTAAAAAATAAAACAAGTGGTATTTTGGAACAGTTTGAGTTTATACTATAGTTGTAAAACGAAGTTTTATAGAAAATAAGTAGTATTTTAGAACAGTAAAATTCTATTTTAGAATACAGGATATTACTTTTAGAACACTTAAAAAACATTTCAATAAAAAAATAGCATAATTTTAACATTTCCCATAGAAGTAAAGGGTGAAATAAAAGAAATTTCTGTATTTATAGAACAAAATTTTGAGATAATGGAACAAAAAGAAAGAATTATAAAACTTCCTTTCTATAGTGATAGTATAAAATTCTATCATAGCGAAGGAAGGGTATGAAAAAAAGAGAACAGAGAAATATTTTGATATTTTTTAATCTTATTGTTTCAAAAGTTTTTAATTTTGTAACTTTATTTTAAACAAGAAAACAGAATAATTGTTTTTGTTAAAATATTGTAAATAAACAAGAAACGAGAGTATGTGGTTAAAAAAGCATAAAAGTTTACTGATGCCTGTATCTATGCTTATAGGTGTTATTTTCTACAGATGGCTTGCCGATTTTATGATTATAGTGCCTTTTACTGTAGCCATTATGTTCTTTTTGGCTTATTGTTCCATAGATTTTCGTAGATTGAAACTTACAAAAACAAACATCATAATGTTGGTTCTTCATATAGTTTTCATCTTCTTTTTCTACACTACTGCCAAACTAATTTTCTCTGACACAGTATCTAAAGGCGTGCTTATGTGTACTATATGTCCTACTGCAGCATCTGCTTCGGCCATCATTATGATGCTTGGTGGCAACAAGGAAGTAGGAATAACTCACATAATTTTAGACAATATTTTGGTTTCTTTTTTGGCTCCTTTGATTTTGTCTGCCGTTGAACCACAGGAAAACTTTTCTTATTTGCTTTCAGTCTTTGATATACTAAAGAAAGTCTTTCCTTTATTGATTTTACCTATTATTCTAACGGCTTTTGTCAAAAGACTAAAACCCAAATGGACTGTAAAAATAGCCGAATACAATTGGTTATCCCTCTTGTTTTGGTCTGTGTCATTGGTAATTATCTTTTCCAGAACAACAGATATAATAGTAAATGCTCCAAAAAATGAAATGAACGATATAATCATAATGGCGTTAATCTCTTTCGTTGTCTGCATTCTGCAATTTGCTTTAGGAAAACTTTTTGGCAAGAAACTACATAATTCTGTTGCAGTTACACAAGGGTTGGCTCAAAAGAATACTTCTTTGGGTATTTGGCTTGCACATACATATCTTAGCAATCCTTTGAGTATTATCTTTTCCACAGCCTACTCTCTTTATCAAAACCTTATTAACTCTTGGCAAGTATATAGGCACGACAAAAAAGAGGGTTAGTTTTCTTTTTTTTTTTGGAGAAAGAAATCTGTTTTTTTCTCGCATTTTTCTTTGATTTCTCTATCAAAAGACCTCTTTTCGTTTGATTTTTTTGAGATTTTACCACCGTTTTTCTTGCTTTCAAAAGAAAATAATGAAAATTTATTTCTTTGATTTTCTGAAACTTTTAATCTAAAATTAAAAAAAAAGCAAAAAATATTTGGTAGGTATGCAAAAATGCTATACCTTTGCAAACGTTTTCATAATGCTAAGATTTTTGATTGCAGGTCCCTTAGCTCAGTTGGTTAGAGCATCTGACTCATAATCAGAGGGTCCTTGGTTCGAGCCCAAGAGGGACCACATAAAAAGAAGAAAAGGAATTGAGAAATCAGTTCCTTTTTCTTTTTTACCGTATAAAATTATAGTGTATTTTTGTTTGCACATATCCAAATTATACTTATCTTTGCAGAAATAAAAACCTAAAAAAATAAATCATTATGAATAGTTTTGTTTATAACATACCTACAAAGGTATATTTCGGAGAAAATCAGTTAGATAACCTTGGAAAAGAATTATCTCAGTTTGGAAAGAGAGTGCTTTTGACTTATGGTGGAGGTTCTATTAAAAAGATAGGTTTGTACGATAAAGTTATTGCAGAAATACAAAAAGCAGGTTTGGAAGTTTTTGAACTTTCTGGTATAGAACCAAATCCGAGAGTAGATAGTGTGAGAGAAGGTGCAAAGATATGTAAGGAAAAGAATATAGATGTCTTGCTTGCAGTGGGTGGAGGCTCTACTATAGATGCTACAAAGTTTATGGCAGCAGGTGCTTTTGTAGAACACGATGTTTGGGATTTTTTCAATGAAAAGCAGGCTCCTATAAATAAGGCATTACCTATTGTAACCATACTTACTTTGTCTGCTACCGGTTCAGAAATGGACGCTGGAGGAGTAATAAGTAACCTTGAAACAAAAGATAAATATGGAAGAGTGGATTCTCATCTTTTGCCTAAGGTTTCTTTCCTTGACCCTACAAACACCTTTACAGTAAGCCCATATCAGACTGCTTGTGGTACAGCAGATATGCTTTCACATATTTTTGAGGTTTATTTCAATATGAATCAAGATCTTTATATGCTTGACTGTTTTATGGAGGGTTTGATAAAAACTATAATAAAATACGCTCCTATTGCTATGAAAGAGCCAGACAATTACGAAGCAAGAGCCAATCTTATGTGGGTTTCCTCTTGGGCTATCAACGGTTTTATAAACGGAGGTAAAAGACAGGCTTGGTCTTGCCACCCTATGGAACACGAATTATCTGCTATCTATGATATAACTCACGGTTTAGGTTTGGCTATACTTACTCCACGATGGATGAAATATTGTTTGAGTGAAAATACTGTTTCAAAATATGTTCAGTTTGCTACAAACGTTTTTGGTATAGACAAAAATCAATCCGATATGGCTATAGCACAACAAGGTATAGAAAAGATTGAAGAGTTTTTGTTTAAGACTTTAGGACTGAAAAGCACATTTGAACAAGTGGGTATAAAGAAAGAAGACTTTCCTCATATGGCAAAAAAGGCTTGCAAAGGCGGAGTACTTCCTGGATTTATTCCTTTGCAACAAGAGGATATAGAAAAAATATTTAAAATGTGTATGTAATACATTTATTCTGAAACCTAAGGAAACGGTATTTTCATAACAAAGTACTGTTTCCTTATTTTGTTTTCCTTAGATTTGATTTCATTTTCACAAGGTAAAATTTTACCATATTAAAACTTTATTATATAGGAATATAATGAAGTTTTAGAAAAACATAACTCTCTCTTACAAAAGGACAATGAAGTTTTTAAAATTTGTTATTATTTTCTTATAATTTTTTGCAATAAATTAGATTTCATTTCGTTTATAATAATGTTTTAAAAACAAAAGATTATGATATTAACAACCACACCAACCATAGAAGGTAAAACTATAAAAGAATATAAAGGTATAGTAACAGGCGAAACTATTATTGGAGCCAATTTTGTTAAGGATTTCTTTGCCAGCATACGAGATGTTGTAGGTGGTAGAAGTGGTTCTTATGAAAAGGTATTAAGAGAAGCCAAAGATATAGCTTTGAAAGAAATGGAGCAAAGAGCATCTTCTTTGGGTGCAAATGCTGTTGTGGGTGTAGATTTGGATTATGAAACGATAAACAATATGCTTATGGTAACGGCAAGTGGTACAGCAGTAATGGTTTATTAGGTTTTAGTAAAATATTTTATTGTATTTGTTTGCAAGAATAAAAAAAAGATTGTACTTTTGCACGAAATAGAATAGATAAAAAACATAATATAAAATAGTAAAATAAACAAACAAAATGGAAAAAATAAAAATGACAACTCCCCTTGTGGAGATGGACGGTGATGAAATGACCCGTATATTATGGAAGATGATAAAAGATGAACTTATCTTACCATTTGTAGATTTAAAAACAGAATATTATGACCTTGGTCTTGTAAAAAGAGATGAGACTAAAGACCAAATAACAAAAGATGCTGCTGAAGCAAACAAAAAATACGGTGTTGCAGTAAAATGTGCTACTATTACTCCAAACGCAAAACGTATGGACGAGTACAAATTGCACGAAATGTGGAAATCTCCTAATGGAACTATCCGTTCTATACTTGACGGTACAGTATTCCGTACTCCTATTACTATCCCATCTATTCACCCTGTAGTAAAGAATTGGGAACAACCTATCACTATAGCACGTCATGCTTATGGCGATGTTTATAAAAGTGTAGAAATACGAGTTCCAGAAGAAGGAACAGCAAAACTTGTTTTTGAAGGAAAAAGCGGTAAAGAAGAAGTTGTAATACACGAATTCAAAGGAGCAGGTGTCCTACAAGGAATGCATAACTTAGATAAGAGTATTCGTTCATTTGCACATTCTTGTTTCAAATTTGCGATAGATACAAAACAAGACCTTTGGTTCTCAACTAAAGATACTATCTCTAAGAAATACGATGCACAATTCAGAGAGATATTTGAAGAAATCTATAACAACGAATACAAAGCAGAATTTGAAAAACTTGGAATAGAATACTTCTATACTCTTATAGATGATGCTGTTGCAAGAGTTATAAGAAGCAAAGGTGGATTCATCTGGGCTTGTAAGAATTATGACGGAGACGTTATGAGTGATATGGTTTCTACTGCTTTCGGTTCATTAGCAATGATGACTTCTGTATTAGTTTCTCCTGATGGAAACTATGAATATGAAGCAGCACACGGAACAGTAACTCGTCATTATTATAAATACCTTAACGGAGAAGAAACCTCAACAAACCCTATGGCAACTATATTTGCTTGGAGCGGTGCTTTGAGAAAAAGAGGTGAAAAAGACGGTATAAAAGAATTGATGAACTTTGCAGACCAATTGGAAGCAGCATGTTTTGATACATTAAATGAAGGTATCGCAACAAAAGACCTTGTAAATCTTATGGAAGGAGTAACTCCAAAAGCAGTTAATTCAAAAGATTTCATAGGTGCAATACGTGAAAGATTGGAAAAAAGATTAGCATAACAAAAAGTTTAATCTAAATAAATTTAGAGGTGGAGTTGCCAAAACTTCGCCTCTTTTTATTGGTTATGAATATAGAAGAAATTAGAGAATATTGTCTTTCGTTTGCAGGAGTGGAAGAATGCACCCCCTTTGATGAAAATACATTGGTTTATAAGGTAGAGAACAAGATGTTTCTCTTTTTTGGGTTGGAATATTCTGCAGAAGAAGTGTTTGTAAATGTAAAATGCAACCCTATCTATACTGACAAACTTAGAGAGAAATACAAAGGAGTAACACCGGGATATTATGCCAATAAAAAATTATGGAACAGTGTAAAATTAGTTTCAGATATAAAAGATAGTGAAATAAAGAAATGTGTGGAACATTCTTATAACGAAGTAATTAAATCCCTACCAAAGAAACTACAAACCAAATACAAATTAAACGAAGTAACCTTTGATTTATAAAAAAACCCCTCTCCTATTTCTATCTCTTTGTTTTAATTTCACGAAACAAAGTTTTAATTTTCTAAAACAAAGAAAGAGAAATCTAAAGTAAAGAGATAGAATTCTAAAACAAAGTTACACACGAGCGAAACAAAGTTTTGCGAGCGTGAAACAATGTTTTACGAGTGTAGAATAAAGAGGCAGGGAATTAAAACAATGGTAACGACAAAATAAGGTTCCGTATTCCTAACACCTCAAATTAAAAATTTGAGGTGTTAGGAATGGAACATAATGTCGTTAGTCCATTTTAATATCAAAAATATCTATATATTAAAATAATTAAAATATATTGATAATCAAACAGTTAATATTAAAATTTTAAAATAGGATTAAAATGAATTCAAAATCAAGTAGTTAAAAATTCAAATAAAAACTTCTATTTTACAAAAAGAGCAAAACCAATGACAAAGTAAAGTTTTAGAAAATTAAAAAAAAGAGATAGAAAATTAAAACGAAGTTTTGTAAAAATAAAACTTCGCTTTAGAAATCGTTATAATACGATATTACAACTCAACATATTGTGCAATGAAAAAAATCTACATTATATCGGTGTCAAAGTCTATATCTTGTTCTTCTGTCATATCGTGGGTGGCTTGTTGTTCTACAGCACGTTCCAAGTCTGAATAATCTCCACCATGAACAAGTTCAAAATTCTTTGGATTTTTGCCAGAATCAAGACTTACATCTGGATTTGTATCTTCATCGCTGAAAACATCTTTTTCCAAATCTTCATCGTTGATACGGTCATCTACTCTTACTTCCACCTTTACCATATATATAGCATCTTCTGTTTCAAAAGGTACTAAATAAAGAGGGTCCCTGCCTGGTATCTCTTGCTTTTGCATATGGTCTATATAACTATCGCCTATATACATCTCATCAAAAGCAAGTCTTGCTTGTTCTGGAAGTCTTTCGTAACTAACAATAAGTCTTTTTTTATCAATATTCTTTACCGTTTTCTTTGCAGTCTTAGTCTGAGATTTTGTTTCAGACTCTGTATTCTTTGCTTGCTTCTTTGTTGAAGTAGTCTTAGCGGTTGATTTTTTTACTGTCGTTTTTGTGGCAGTAGCATTAGTTTTTTTGTCTTCTTTTTTCATTCTATCGTCTCATCAAATTTTTGCAATAATAAGAACTTTTTTTTAGTTACAAACATTTTTTGAAAAAAAAATATTTGTATTCTGATAATTGATTGAAAAACAGAATGGAAAAATTGTGTTAAAAGTTTTATTTATATTAAAATAATAGTGCTTTTTAAACGAATTATCGCCTTAAAATTGTTAAATTTCCATAAAATGCACGAGTTTGATGATTAACTCTTATTTGCAAAATGTAATAATAAACGCCGTCTGGTATATTTTCTCCGCAGAATTGATTATCGTAATACCTTGCAGTATAGATAGTTTTGCCACTTCTATCTTTTATAATTAACATATTGTCAGAGAAGTTTTCTATATTTTTTATCTCAAAACAATCATTTATACCATCGCCATTAGGGGACATAAAATTAGGTATTCTTATGTTTATCTTTACTTCTTCTTTTGCATTGGTGTTTATAGTGTGTTGGCTTTGATTTTCAGACTTATTCTCTGCTATTGCTTTGTTTTCCTCTGTGGTGGATTTATACTGATGTGTTGTATCTTTTTCTACCTGTTTTTTATTCTCAACAGGCAAAGACTTTTCTATAGGAAGAATGTTCGGCTGAGTAGATACGTTATTATTATCGTTGAAAATGTAAGTGTCATTGTTTGTAGTGTTGTTTTGTGTTTGCATTGTAGGAATGTTTTCCATAGAAGAAATAGTGCTATTATCTTGTTTCGCTACAATGTTTTCTTTCTTTTCTGTATCAAATAGAAAAATCGTTGTGCTATCATAAGTAGTTGTATCATTTTCTTTTAAATTGGTAGAAGTAGAAAGGGTAGAAGCAATGGTGTTGCTTTCAGGCGTAGGGTTAATAACATTAACTATTATAGTAACTATGGTACTTACAACAGCGACAGAACCTATTACAGAAGCAGTCTTCATTCCTAATGATAGGTTTTGCCAAAATGACTGCTGAGAACTGATAGTAGGAGTACTGTTTATGTTACTCTCTATCTGTTGCCAAAGGTTTTCCTTTAAAGGAGTTTTGGCATTTGCAAGATTATCTTTAAATAATTTATCTATATTCATATTCATTCTTTGTTCTTAATTATAACAATTTTCGTTCCTTTTATTCTGAAAACTCATTTAAACATTTTTGTAAAAAAATCCTTGCTTTGTAGATATTTGTTTTAACAGATGCTTCGCTAATTTCAAGTCTTATGGCTATATCTCTACAAGACATTTCTTCTATTGCATACATATTGAAAACACTTCTGCAGGTTGGTGGCAGTTTTTGAATACATTGCAATAGAAACTCTTGAGTATAAACCTTATTTGTATCGTCTTCTTGTAAAGTGTCTGTATATTCATCATCTAAAAACTCGCTACGTATTGTAGGTTCCTTTTTGTTATATTTCTTTATGTAGTTGATACAATTATTAACCATAAGAGTTCTTAACCAAGAATAAAATCCAATACCAGAATCCGTAAATAGATTTATTTTCTCAAAAGCACGAGTAAAACCTTCAATGAGCATATCTTCTGCTTCCTGTGTTGAAGAAGAATATCTGCAACAAACAGTAAACAAATCCTTACCAAACATCTCAAAAATGGTCTTTTGAGCTTTGGAATCCCCTTTTTTGCATAAGGAAATAATTTTACTTAATTGCTTTTTTGTTTCCTTCATTACGCCCTTATAACAGCAAAAAACGTCAAAAAGTAAACTCGGAATGCGATTTTTTTTAAATTTTTTTCATTTTTCTAATTTTTGATTAGTATTTTAGACTTGTAAGAGTTTGTTTTACAGTTGTATAACATTAAAATAAAATTTTTATCTTTATATTTGCTATAATCCAATTTTGTTTGAGTGTTTTTCAGACTTATATCCTCTAAAAATTTTCCATCTATGCTATAAAGTTTTGCAGAAATATCCTTATAATCTCTGCATTTTATGGTACATATACCATTATTTGGGTTTGGAAAGACGGTAATATCGTTGGATATATTCTCTTCTTCATTCAAAGAAACCAAACCTTTATCTCCTACAGCCATAACATATTCTCCTTCCCATAGAATATTAGTCTTTAAATATCCTGTAGAACTTGTGGCTTTTGAACAAGGGACAGCAGACCATGGAGAAAACTTATTTGGACGGTAAAGAAGAATAAGAGAATCTTTTACAACAGTACTTGATAGTGAAAGAGTGGAATCAAATAGTGAAGCATTGGTACTGTAATAGAAATAGCCGTGAAGATATTCGCTTTGCATATTTACACCTTCCACAGTCCAATAATGTTGTGTTGATATTCTATTTACACCTTCTGGTAAAGCCTCTATACTATCTCCTATCCAATGAAGAGAGGCTCTAATAAAGGTAGAATCTTGTAATTCTTCTGCCATAACTCTAAAATAAGTGTTAGGAATATCATAACGTTTGGTTGTACTATCAACAATAACAAAACCATCGGTAGTTAAATCTTGAAAATCTTCGTTTAAATCTACCATAGCATTTACAGGAGAAAAAGGTAGGTTATCAAAAGACACTGTTGAATTATCTCCATCAAAAATAGCCATAGTAGTATATGTTTCAAAGTTTTCATCTATAAACGTTATAGGAATACGAGAATGTGTTAAGGTCATAGAATTATCTGGGTAGGCTCTTTGAAGAAAAGAAATGTTTGCAGAGTTTCCATTGAATTCTTTTTTACTTATTTCATAGTGAGGCGTACTTGGAGAAAATACCATAGTATTAAAGAAAGATGTAAGGTCTATTCCTGTTTTTTCACTAAGATAATCTCTAACCAAAACAGAACTTATATTCTTATAAGAGTAATCATTTATCATATCTTTCACAGCAGAAAAGAACAGACTGTCGCCTATATATGTTTTTAAACTTAATGCGACCAAAGAACCCTTATCATAAACAGTAGAACCATACGTAAGAGTGCTATCCATACCACTTACAGGTAAATATCCCTCTTGTTTGACAACGTTTTTTATTACATCTTGGTGAATGTTTCTGAAATAATCTTTCGCTTTATTTTTTCCATATATTGCTTCCAAAGAAAGACGAGTAGTAAATGAAGTCCAGCCTTCGTTCAACCACATATCTTCTTGTGTAGAGCAAGTCATAATATTGCCAAACCAAGAGTGAGCAAGTTCATGCACTATATTACTCATTCCGTTTATTTCATTGTTTAGCACTCCCTCTGCAAGAGAAATATTATCTACGTGTTCCATACTTCCTTTTGGTGTAACACAATAAGATATTCTATTAAAAGGAAACTTTCCAAAAGACTTCTCTAAAGTATCTACAGCAAGGTAAAGATTGGAAAACATATTCGTAATAACCTCTTGTTGTTCATCTTTCTGGTAATAAACTGTTATAGGTGTGGAATAATTATATAGAGAAGAAGTATAAGTATTTGAATACAGTTTAAAATCACCTACAGTCATTGAAACAAGATAAGGAGATATTTTCTGATTGATAACATAGTGGTAAGTCTTGCTATCTTCGTTTTCAGAGATAGAATTCAATATTCCACCACACATAGCCTGCACTTCGTTATTTACTGTTATGTGCATATCATAAGTAGCCTTATCGTCAAAAACATCTTTTGCTACAAACCAACTTCTTGCGTAAGAATGAGGATAATCTGCAAAGGCAACGCCTAAAGTATATATTAGATAACTATTATAATGTATACCACCCCAAGCCATAGAGTTGTTTTCTATTACTTGAGAGCCATGATAGAATACTTTTAATGAAAGAGTGTCGTTTGCAAAATGTTCTCCTATGTTTATCTTCACAATAGGGGAAGAATATTCAAACTCCAACAAATCTCCATCTACAGTAGTAATAGAATCTATCGTTTGGTCTTTGAGCATAAAGCAAACAGTGGAAAGAGGTTCTAAAACAACGAAATCTATCTTTGTGTAACCTATATGAGAATTGGTTTGTTTATGATTTACGTCTAAATTTATACTATAATGTAAAACATCTGTATTTTCTTGTGCAGAAATGTTGCCAAATAAAGATACAACGCACAAAACAAATATAAGTAAATGATTTCTTTTCATAAGGCTTGGCATATTTTATTTTGGCAAAAATACAAAAAAAAGCGTACCTGTAAAAAGATACGCTTAACAATTTATAAATGAAAGTGTATTATTTTATACCAAGTTTAGACTTCATAGTAGAAGAAAGGGCATTCTTGTTTATTTGGAAGTCTATTGTTTTGTATCTAACAAATGCTTCACTTGCAAAAAAATAACCATCATATTTTCCTATTGCGTCCCAAGAGTTTTTAACCTTGTAGAACTTGTTTCCATTTTGGTCTTTGTATATACCAACTATTTGCATACCGTGGTCATCTGTAGTTTGGAAAGAGTCATATCCTTTTTGACGCATTTCTTGTGTAATTTTCTTTTCTTTTGCAGAACCATCAAAAGTATATGTTGCAGCTGCTTTTTCGCTTGCTGTAAGTTTTTCCCATTTTTCTTTTTCTGTGCCTGTAAGGTCTCTCTTGTCTTCATCTGGAACTATAGCAACACCGTTTTTCCAAGAAAATCCTTTTTCACTAACATCAGCACCCCAGCCAATAGTATATCCGTTCATAATAGCATGGTCTATTATTTCCATCATTTCATCTAAAGGTACGTTGTAGATTTGTGCGTGTAGCCAGTTGTCTGGTACTTCTATCATAAACTTTTCGTAGAATGGGTGGTGAGTATAAGAACCTATTTCTATATAATCGTCCCAATTCAATCCCAAACTTTCAGCAAAAGATTTAGGAGTATATTCTACACCTTTATAAGTAAATTTTTCAGGGCATTTTCCAAAATATGCATCCAATAAACTCTCCAAACCTTGTTTCCAAGCAGTAGAAAGATTTTTTGCATTTGCCAAAGGTTTTACGAAACCGTCCAAAGCAGGTGTTACTTCAGAAAAATCTGGTTTTTCTGTACCGTAATTCAATCCTTGATAAACTTCTTCAGGTACTATACCGTATTTCTTTATTATATAAGGTATATCTTGGAAAGCACCACCTTCAGAGAATGTTGCAGAACCGTGCAAACGGATATATCTTTCTGCTTTTTCTGGGTAAGCATGACGATAAATCCATGCTTCACTCAAATCATATTCTCCTTTGCCTGCTTTCAATAATTCACTTTCTATAAATCCTAAACCAGAATAAGCCCAACAGGTACCTGAACGGTTTTGGTCTTTAACACTTGTTGCAGGGTTTTCTTTTACAACTGTAAATTCATAACCTTCTGTCTTTTCCTTTTTAGCCTTTTTGTCTTTCTTTTGAGCAAATGCTGTAGAAGACATTAACAAAGCAATGGCTAATACATAAATGATTCTTTTCATTTTTTTTTCTAAATATATTATTTGTTTTACTTTTTTTGTTTCTCTTTTTTAATCGCCTACAAGTATTACAGGCATAACCAACATCAACAAACTTTCATCATTTTCTTGTTCTGTTTCTTCTTCGCAAGGAAGTATTATACAAGGACGTTCTGGTCTTGAAAGTTCAAAACATACGTTTTCGGTTTCTATGTTGTTGAGCATTTCGGTAAGATACTTTGCGTTAAGACCTATATCCATAGACTCACCTTGATAATCGCAAGACAACTCTTCCTTACCTTTTCTTCCATAGTTAGAATCTTCGGCTACAATAGTTAAACGTTTATCATTTAGAGAGAAACGTATCTGGTTTGTAGCAGGATTTGCGAATATTTGTACTCTTTTTATAGAACTTAAAAGGGCAGAAGTACTAACAACAAGTTTGTTTGGATTGTCTTGAGGTATAGCGGCTTCGTACTGAGGATATTTTCCTTCTATCAATCTACAAGCAATGTGATAGTTGTCAAAATAGAAAGCAATATTAGACACGTTGTTTTCTACTCTAACTTCTATATCTTCATTAACAGAAGCAAGTATTTTTTGAATGATATTCAACGCTTTTTTGGGCAAAATGAATGCTCTTTCATCGTCTGTTGCGAAACTCTTGTTACGAAATCTTACAAGTTTGTGAGAATCTGTTCCTACAAAGGTTAATCCCTTAGGAGAGAACTCAAACAAAACACCTGACATTTGAGGACGATACTCGTCTTGTGCAGTTGCGAAAAGTGTTTTATTTATAGCATTTACAAGGGTAGAAGAGTTGATTTTGAACTCTACAGAATCCTCTATCTGAATCATTTGTGGAAAATCATCTGCTGGCAAACCGTTGAAGTTGTATCTACCATCGGTAGTCATAATATCCACAGAATAATCTTCATTTACTATAACAGTTAGAGGGGCTGCT
Organism: Bacteroidales bacterium; assembly: GCA_017469625.1. Lineage (GTDB taxonomy): Bacteria > Bacteroidota > Bacteroidia > Bacteroidales > P3 > Scybalousia_A. Next base: position 713 of record JAFUGA010000034.1, on the reverse strand, counting down.
GTTAGTTGATTGATAAGTACAGAAAAATCTTTTGCAGGCACGCAAACACTTGATACTCCTACGTCTTCAGCATCTTGTAATTCTATACTTACGTTTGCAACTGTTTCAAGGTCGGTAGCAGTTATGGTTAAGACATTTTCTTTCAAATCAATAAGAAAATTCTCTACAATAGGAATAGTTGCATTCTTTCCAGCCAAACTGATAACAGAATTTAATGAACGAGCCAAAGTAGCTCCATGTACGATAAATCTCATATCTATTATATTTAAAAATTATTATTCTCTAATTAACGTGCAAAGATACAAAACAATTGACAAATAAAAAATTTATCTGAAAAATAGTTTTCAACATATAATAGTGTATGGAGAAAAATAAGGTAAAGAACAGAAAAAATTTTCTATTTTTTTAACAAAAATCTCCTTTTAATGAAGAGAAGGATTGTTTTTCTTAAAATTCTTTCTCTTATTTCTAAGAAAATAATGTTAAGTTTTATGATATTTTTATGTTATTTTTTCTCTTGCTATTCTTTGCTTTAAGATTTTTAAACGAAAATTTATAAAAATAAAACTTTGTTCCACTCTTACAAAACTTCGTTCTATTTCTGTAGAACTTTGTTTTAATTTTCTAAAACAAAGAAAGAATTTTCTATCTCTTTGTTTTAATTTCACGAAACAAAGTTTTAATTTTCTAAAACAAAGAAAGAGAATTCTAAA